>RGUW01000050.1 GCA_010027605.1 Synechococcaceae bacterium WB9_2_112
TGCCGCGCAGCTGGGTCTCGGCCAGCGAGTCCTTCACCACGGCGATGCGGCGGCCAGCCAGGCCCGCGGGGCTGCCATCGAAGCGCCCGGCCGGGGCCAGCAGGCGCAGGCCTGAAACCCCCAGGGGCATGGTGAAATCGACCACCTCATCGCGGGCCCAAGTGAAGGGCAGGGTGCAGGCCAGATCAGCCTTGCCCTCTCCCAGCCGCTGGCTGAGCGAGGCCGAATCGCTGACCGGCTCGTAGACCAACCGCACCGGCTTGCCCAGCGCCTGGCCCACCATCGCCGTGATGCGCTCGGCCACAAGGGCGCCATAGCCCTGGGGTCGACCCTGCGCATCGAGGCTCAACAGCGGTGGATGGTCCACCGGCCCGATCAACCGCAGCTGGCCGCTGCGGGCCACCCGCTCGAGCACGCCCTCGGCCCGGGCAGCCGGAGCAGCCGCCGCCGACACCACAAGGCCCAGGCCCACAGCCGCCAGGCCAAGCCAGCGGCCCGAACGCCCTGGGTGACTCGAACGGCTCGAACGACAAAGGTCCCAACCCATGGGCAGGCAGCGATTCACGCGTTCATCGCCACCATCCTGACCAGGGTGGACGCCGCTGTCAGCAGGTTGTCATTACTTCAGACGCGGCGCCGCTGGCAGGGCGCCAAGGCAGCGCAGCTCAGACCCAGTCGTTCGCGTAGCGCATGCTGATGTCGAGCCAGGGGGCCCGGGTGATGGGGGCGCTGGTCGAGATCAGATCGATGCCGGTGGCGCCATAGGCGGCCAACAGGTCGGGCTGCACGCCGGAGGCCTCAAGCACCACCGAGCCCGAGAGCTGGGCCGCCAGATCCCGCAGCCTGGGCACCAGGACGCTGAGGGCGGCCGGACTGAATTCGTCGAGCAGCACCCCATCGGCGCCGGCGCGCACGGCGGCCTCGGCCTCGGCCTCGGTTTCGGCTTCAACGATCACCCGGGCCGGCCAGGGAGCAGCGGCCCGCACAGCCGCCACGGCCGCACTCACCCCACCCGCCCAGGCCAGATGGTTCTCCTTGAGCATGGCGGCATCGTCGAGGCCCAGGCGGTGGTTGATGCCACCGCCGCAGCGCACCGCATACTTCTCGAGCACGCGCAGGCCGGGTGTGGTCTTGCGGGTGTCAGCCAGACGCACGCCCGTGCCCGCGAGCTGGGCCACCAGGGCGGCGGTGGCGGTGGCGATGCCGCTGAGCCGCATCGCCAGGTTGAGCGCCGTCCGTTCGCCGGCCACCAGGGCAGCCGCCGGGCCCTGCAGGTCCAGCAGGCCTTGACCCGGTTCGACGGGCTCCCCATCACGCACCAGCAGACGCACCGTGACCGCGGGGTCGAGCAGGGCAAACAGCGGGCCCACCAGCCCACCACCACAGAAGACGCCGGCAGCCTTGGCGATCCACCGGGCCTGCCCCCGGGCATCGGCCAGGGCCGGGGCGCTGAGGTCACCGCGACCCAGATCCTCGGCCAACCAGTCCGCCAGCTGCTGGCGCAACTGGGGGGTCAACATCAGGCCGGGAACAGCCATGGGAGGCCTCAGAGCCAATAGCCCAGGGGCAAGCGCGGGTCGAGCTTCTCTGCCGAAGGCCAGGCACCGAAGCGTTCCAGCGCCCCCACCAGAAGATCGCCCAGGCTCGGCTGCCGCTGCAGCTCGTCGCGGGCGGCCCACTCGGCCGCCTCGATCTCCGACTCCGTCAGCGCGAGGGCGTCGAGCAGGCTGCGATAGGCCTGTTTCTCGGCCGGATTGATCGGAGCGTCGTCTTCAGGCCGCCGACTGATGCTGATCATCTGCAGAGCGAGCTTGACGGCCAGCTGTCTCTCGTCAGCGTCGCCGAGAGCCGCCACCAGGGCAGTCAGATCGTCCTGCTCCAGGTGATCAACCGCCAGGGCCCGCACCGCGTCGACCGCCTCGGGCCCGGACGCATCGAGCAGCAGCAGGCGCGACACAACCTTTTCGAGCAACTGCCGCTCGTCGAGGGCAAAGTCACCATCGGCCCAGGCCACCCAGCAGACGATGCGCAACAGCGCCCGCTGCGACGGGGTCAGCCCCTCCAGAGGGTTGGGCCCGCCGGCGCTGCGATCCGTGTCCATGGAGCAACCATCCTCGTGTCGCCCACCATTCTTGTGGTGCGGGGCCACAAGGTCGCCGCATCACTTGCCGATGCAGAAGCGTGAGAAGACCCGATCGAGAACGGCCTCGGTGACCTCCTCACCGGTGATCTCGCCGAGAGCGCGCACGGCGGCCCGCAGGTCAATGGTCCAGAAATCCCAGGGCAACTGCTGTTCGGCCGCCTCCAGGGAGCGCTCCAGAGCCGCGGCGGCGGCGGCAGCCAGATCCCGTTGCCGTTCGTTGAGGGCCACCTGCAGTCCCTGAAGATCAGCGGCACCACAACAGTGCAGCAGCGCCGCCTCCAGGGCTTCGATGCCCTCGCCGGCGCGGGCACTGATGCACACCTGGGCGGGCGCGCAGCGGCGATCGTCCGGGGACACCTGCCCGCATGGCACCCCTGCGGCGTCGGCCTTGTTGCCCACCACCAGCAGGGCCGAGCCGTCGGGCACCTGCGCGCGCAGCTCCTGGTCTTCCACACACCAGCCCTGGCTCAGGTCGAAGAGCAGCAGCACCACATCGGCACTGACGAGGGCCTGACGCGAGAGGGCGATGCCCAGCTGCTCAACCGGATCACCGCTGTCGCGGATGCCGGCAGTGTCGAGCAGGGTGAGTGGCACCCCGGCAAGCACCAGCTCGCTTTCGAGCAGATCGCGGGTGGTGCCCGGCCGATCGGTGACGATGGCGCGCTCGCGACGGCTCAGGCGATTGAGCAGGCTCGATTTGCCCACATTGGGCCGGCCCACGATCGCCACCCGCAGTCCCTGCCGCAGCACAGCCCCCTGCGCTGCGGCATCGACCAGCTGCTCCAGGGCGGTGCGAATGGCCACCAACTCGCCCGTGACGGCCGTGCCATCGAGGGGAGGCAGGTCGTCTTCGAAATCGACCCGTGCCTCCAGCTCGGCCAGCTGGTCGAGCAAGCGTGCCCGCAGGCCAGCGATCTGCCGCTGCAGGCCACCGTCGAGTCCGGCCATGGCCAACTGGGCCGCTCGGCGGCTGCGGGCGGTGATCAGCTCGCTGACCGCTTCGGCCCGGGTGAGATCCAGGCGCCCGTTGAGAAAGGCGCGTTGGCTGAACTCCCCCGGCAGGGCCCGCCGAGCACCGGCCGCCAACACCAGCTCGAGCACCCGCGCCACCGCCACCACACCGCCATGGCCGTGCAGCTCCACCACGTCCTCCCGGGTGAAGCTGCGTGGTGCGCGCATCAGCAACAGCAGGGCTTCGTCGATGCGCTCACCGGTGGCCGGATCAACCACGTAGCCATAGACGATGCGGTGGCTGTCCCAGACCTGCTCACCCGGGGCCACAAACAACCGGCGGGCGATCGCCTCGGCCTTCGGGCCCGAGAGGCGCACGATCGCCACGCTGCCCTCGCCCGGAGCCACGGCCGTGGCAATGGCGGCAATGGTGTCGGTGGTGTTGAACCCCAAACGGCGTCAGGACCTGAACAGACCCCAGTCTTGAACCAGGCTGGCCCAGAAGCGGTTTGTTCGGTCGGGACCGGTTGGTTCAGGAGCCGGTCAGCCCCGGAAACACCATCAGGTCGATGTGGCCACCCACCGGATGACGCCACTCGCGGAATTCATCTGCCAGAGCCTGATGCTCCCCCTGCAGCGAGAGGGCCTGCAGATCCTGCAGACGCTGGTGAACCAGGTCGAGTGTGTTGTCGATCAGTTGCGCGGCCTGTTCAGAGGTCATGGCTACACCAGCAATGGTGCTCTTGTAACCAGCCCACACCGACCGAGCTGTAGTGATGGTCACCCGTCACCGTGGTGTGGGCAGATCCGCACGGACCGGATCCACTGGCCGTAGCGCCTGACAGGGGGCCGCCGGGCAGCGTCAGAACATGGGCTTGTGAGGCCATGGCGTTGTTGCAACCCCGCCGATCTGCGCTTGGCCTAGAGAGAACACGTGCATAGTCTGGGCCGCATCGTTAGCTGACCGCGGCTAACTACCGGTCCAAGACAGCGCGATCGACTGAAAGATCAATGATCAAGATTGTCCTCCCCTTCCTGACCCTGCTGCCACTGGCCTTGCTGGCCGAGCACCAAGGGGCGAACCCTCTCGTCATCTTCAGCCTGGCTGGGGCAGGGATCATTCCCTTCGCTGCCTTGCTCACTGCAGCCACCGAAGCCATCGCCGAAAGGGTTGGGCCGATCCCAGGGGCACTGATCACTGCGGCCTTTGGCAATGCCGCCGAACTGATCATTGCCATCAATGGCATTCGCAATGGCCTGGTCGAAGTCGTCAAAGCCAGCATCACCGGAGCCATTCTCAATGACCTCCTGCTGGTTGTCGGAGTGGCCATGCTGGCCGGGGGGCTGCGCCATGGCGAGCAGAGCTTTCAACCGAGAGTCGCCCGCGCCAATGGGGCAGCGATGATGCTGGCCGTGATCGCCCTTGCCCTACCTGCGTCCCTGATTTCAACATCAGGCATTCAATCAGAAGCCTCGATTCACTCCTTGTCGCTGTTTGTTGCAGCGATCCTGATCATCATTTACTGGCTCACATTGATGTTCTCGCTCTTCTCCAGCAGAGTGAGCATTCCCTCCTTCTGCGGGCAGCCAGCCCTGGAGAGCCCCGGCGAGTCGACCACAGAGTCTCAAAACCTGATCCCATGGCTCCTGCTGCTGCTCGGCAGCACAGCCGGTATCGCCGTGCAATCTGAAATCTTTGTCACTGCACTTGAGCCCGCAACCAGTGTTCTTGGATTCAGCACATTGTTCACCGGGGTCCTGATCATTCCGATCGTAGGTGGCTTTTCGGAATACATCCCTGCCGTCAACTCAGCGCTCAAAAACAACATGGACCTTCCACTGTCACTGGCGGTCGGCTCCAGCCTTCTGATGGCGCTGCTGATCGCCCCAGCACTCGTTCTTTATTCAAATGCGATCGGCCAGCCGATGAATCTCGACTTCTCAAGTTTCGAGGTAATCACCCTGGTTCTCAGCATCATCATCGTCAATCTGGTCAACATGGATGCACGCTCGAACTGGCTAGAGGGAGCATTGCTGATGGCAACTTATTTGATTATCGGAGCAGCTTTTTTCTATTTTCCAGCCTGACTCGAAGCAACTTGAATCGAAGCAGGTGCTCGACTCAGCCGATCCCGGTGCGTGCGATATCGAGCACATCCGCCATCGAGCGGATCTGATTGAGGGTACTGCTCAGCTGGGTGGCACTCTGCAGCTCGACCCGCAGATCGATCCGGGCCGGTTTGCCGGGGCTGGTTCGCACCCGGGCATCGCTCACATTGATGCGGTGGTCTGACAAGCGCATCAGGATGTCCTTGAGCACACCCACCCGATCGAGCACCTCGATGCGCAACTGCACCGGGTAGCGGCGCTGCTGGGCTTCACTGGCCGGGTTCCAGCGCACCGGCAAGCGGCGTGCCACCGGGATCTGCTCGACATTGCCGCAATCCTGACGGTGAATCGTGATGCCGTGGTTGCCGAGGGAGACCGATCCCACGATGGGCTCCCCCGGCAAAGGGCTGCAGCACCCGCCAAGGCGGTAGTCGAGGCCCTCGAGCCCAAGGATCGGACTCGCCACGCCGGCCCCATGGGTGGGCAGCGTCACCGCCTGCTCGGCCTGGGCTACCACTCCGGCGGCCACCTGCTCGTTGGTCTGGGGAGGCGCCTCGATCGCCGTGGCCAGGCGGATCTCCTCCCGCAGGCGATTGAGCACCTGGTGCAGGGTGACGCCACCGAAACCCAGGGAGGCCAGGAGATCTTCGGTGCTCACGAGGTTGCAGCGGCGCGCCACCTGAGCCATGGCTTCGCCGTTGAGCAGGGCATCGAAGCCGTCGCGGCCCAGCTCGCGCTCGAGCATTTCGCTGCCGCGGGCGACGTTCTCATCGCGATGGCTTTTCTTGTACCACTGGCGGATGCGATTGCGGGCCGTGGGGGTGGCCACGAAGTTGAGCCAGTCGAGGCTCGGGTGCGCCGTCTTGGCCGTGATCACCTGCACGAAGTCGCCGTTCTGCAGCGGGGTGGCGAGAGGGCAGAGACGATCGTTGATGCGCACGCCCTGGCAGTGGTTACCGACCTCAGAGTGAATGCGATAGGCAAAGTCGACGGCGGTCGATCCCTTGCGCAGGCCCACCACATCGCCTTTGGGCGTGAACACGAACACCTCTTCGTCGAAGAGGTCCTCCTTGATCGAGCGCAGGAAGTCGCCGCTGTCTTCGCCGACGCCATCCTTCTGCCAATCGACCAGCTGACGCAACCAGTTGAACCGCTCGGCGTCGGCTTCCGAAGCGGCCGGTGACCCACCCTCCTTGTACTTCCAGTGGGCGGCGATGCCGTACTCAGCGACCTGGTGCATGTCGCGGGTGCGGATCTGCACCTCGATCGGGCGATGGCGTCCGATCACCGCCGTGTGCAGCGACTGGTAGCCGTTGGGCTTGGGCAGACCGATGTAATCCTTGAAACGGCCGGGGATGGGTCTGAAGGTGTCGTGCACCACCGCCAGGGCCCGGTAACAGCTTTCGAGGTTGGGGCAGAGGATGCGCAGGGCCGCCACGTCGTAGATCTCGTGGAACGCCTTCTGCTGGCGCTGCATCTTGCTCCAGATGCCATAGAGGTGCTTGGGCCGGCCGCTCACCTCGACGTCGCCCAGGCCCACCGCCGCCAACCGGTCGCGCAGCAGTTGCACCGTCACGCCGAGGCGTTCCTCACGCTCACTGCGCTTGGTGGCGACCTGCTGCTGCACGTCGCGGTAGGCCTCGGGCTCAAGGATCTTGAAGGCCAGATCCTCCAGTTCCCACTTGAAGCGGCCGATGCCCAGGCGATTGGCCAGCGGTGCGTAGATCTCGCGGGTTTCGCGGGCGATGCGCTGCTGCTTTTCGGGCTTGAGGGAGCCCAGGGTGCGCATGTTGTGGAGTCGGTCAGCCAGTTTCACCAGCACAACGCGGATGTCGCTGGCCATCGCCAGGAACATCCGTCGCAGATTTTCGGCCTGGGCTTCGGTCTTGTTGGTGAAGTGGATGCCCCCGAGCTTGGTGACCCCCTCGACCAGGGCCCGCACCTCGGCGCCGAAGTGCGCTTCGACCTCGTCGGGGGTGACGGCGGTGTCTTCCACCACATCGTGGAGAAACCCTGCAGCGATCACACCGGCACTGGCTCCGATGTCGCGCAGCAGATCGGCCACCGCCACCGGATGGCAGATGTAGGGCTCGCCGCTGGCCCTGAACTGCCCCTCATGCAACTGAAAGGCAAAGTCAAAGGCCGAAGCCAGCAGGGCCTCGGCATCGGTGGGGCAGCTCTCGCCGGCCCCGGGAGGCACGTGCTCGATGCAGCGCTGCAACCAGTCGGGCAGGGGGATGCCGTAGTCAGCGGGGGCGGTGATCGCCAAACGGCCCGACTGATTGCTGGGCTGCTGGGCTGAAAGCGGCAGCGGTGACGACCCGGCAGCAACCATCACTGCCGCTTCGGCCTTGGGTGCCGTATCCGGTACCGCTCTGAGCATCCCGGCCTGCAATTCACCCCATCGTATGCAGCAGGGCGCAGCATGGGTCCGTTGTGCGGATCCTCCGATCACATGGAGCCCCGACCGGTGCTGCAACTGCGGGATCTGGTGGTGCGCTACCCGGGTGCCCGGGCAACCACCCTCAACGGCCTGACTCTGGAGCTGGGACGCGGCGAGCGGCTCGCCCTGGTGGGCCCCTCGGGCTGCGGCAAGAGCACGGTGGCGCGGGCGGTGCTGCAGCTGCTGCCTCCGGGCAGCCTGTGCCGCGGCGGGATGCAACTGGCCGGGCACGATCCCCGCCATCTGCCCGCCGCCGACCTGCAGCAGCTGCGGGGTGAGGCGGTGGGTCTGGTCTTCCAGGACCCCATGACGCGGCTCAATCCGCTGCTGACCATCGGTGAACATCTGCGCGACACCCTGGCGGCCCACAGGCCCGATGAGGCCAGCCAGGCCCTGCGGCAGCGGGCCGAACAACTCCTGGGCCGGGTGGGCATCTCCCCGGTCCGCTACGCCAGCTACCCACACGAATTCAGCGGCGGCATGCGGCAACGGGTGGCGATCGCCCTGGCCATGGCCCTCAAGCCCCAGCTGGTGATTGCCGACGAACCCACCACCAGCCTTGATGTGGCCGTGGCGGCCCAGGTGATGGGCGAGCTCAGCAGCCTCTGCCATGAGAGCGGCAGCGCCCTGTTGCTGATCAGCCACAACCTGGCCCTGGCGGGCCAGTGGTGCGATCAGATCGCCGTGCTCGATCAAGGCCGACTGGTCGAACAGGGCCCAGCGCGGACGCTGCTGCTCGCCCCGAGCTCAGCCCTGGGGCAACGGCTCGTGAGCCGGGCCAGGGCGCTGGAGAGCAGCCGCAGCGCCGCCCCCGCCGCCGCTGCACCGCTGCTGCAGATCGACAATCTGCGCTGCTGGCACCGGTTGGGTGGCCCCCCCTGGAAGCCGCGGTGGCTGCAGGCCGTCGATGGGGTGAGCCTGGCGCTGCAGGCCGGCGAAACGGTGGGGCTGGTCGGGGCCTCGGGCTGCGGCAAGAGCACGCTGTGCAGGGCGCTCATGGGCCTGGCCCCGATCCGGGGCGGCAGCGTCCGGCTGCAGGGCCAGGACCTGCTGACCAGCCGCGGCCACGACCAACGGGCCCTGCGCCGCCGCATTCAGATGGTGTTTCAGGATCCCCTGGCCTGCCTCAATCCGCAGATGCGCGTGGGCGAAGCCATAGCCGATCCGCTGCTGATCCATGGCCTGGCCAACCGCCACCACGCCAGGTCACGGGCCCGCGACATGCTGCAGGCCGTGGGCCTGGATCCCGCCGAACACTTCGAGCAACGCCGACCCCGGCAGCTTTCGGGGGGTCAGCAACAGCGGGTGGCGATCGCCCGGGCGCTGATCCTGGAGCCGCGGGTGCTGCTCTGCGACGAGAGCGTCAGCATGCTCGATGCCGAGATCCAGGCCGAGATCCTGGCGTTGCTGCGCCGCCTGCAGCAACAGCTGGGTCTGGGGCTCCTGTTCGTGACCCACGACCTGGCGGTGGCCAGCGGCTTCTGCCACCGGGTGATCGTTCTTGACGGCGGCCGCATCGTTGAGGAGGGCCCGGGGGCAGACCTGCTGCAGAAGCCCCGGGCCGCCATCACCCGCACCCTGGTCGAGGCCTGTCCGCGGTTGCCGGAGTCCAGCAGCCCCGGGTCATGCTGAGCCCTGGGCCAGGCAGCCACTCCGGCGGCGCAACAGCAGCAGCAACCGTTCAAACACCTCGGGCAAGGGCGCTTCGAGGGTGAGGCGCTGGCCGTTGATCGGGTGATCGAGGCCCAGCTGCACCGCGTGCAGGGCCTGCCCGGGCAGCGCCAGCGGCAGATTGCGGCAGCGTGAATACACCGGATCGCCCACGATCGGATGGTTCATGTGGGCGCAGTGCACCCGGATCTGGTGGGTGCGGCCGGTGTCGAGCTTGAAGCGCAACAGGGCGTGATCGCCCAGACGCTCGAGCACCCACCAGTGGGTGCAGGCATGGCGGCCGCTCTCATCACTCACCACCGCATACTTCTTGCGATCGACCGGATGGCGGCCGATGGCGCCGATGATCGTGCCGTGGTCGGCCGTGGGCTGACCATGCACCACCGCCAGATACTCGCGGCTGGCGATGCGCTTCTGAATCTGGACCTGAAGCCGCACCAGGGCCGTCTGACTCTTGGCCACGACGATGCAACCGGTGGTGTCCTTGTCGAGGCGATGCACGATGCCAGGCCGCATCTCGCCACCGATACCCGGCAGGTCTGGGCAGTGGTGCAGCAGGCCATTGACCAGGGTGCCGTCCTTGTTGCCCGGCGCCGGATGCACCGTGAGGCCAGCTGGTTTGTTGAGCACGATGAGGTGCTCGTCTTCAAACAGCACATCCAGGGGCATCGCCTGGGGCACGAGGTACTCCAGGGGCTCGGGCGGCGGCATCCACAACTCGACCACATCGCCCGAGCGCAGGGGGGTCTTGGCGCGGCCCGTGAGGCCATTGACCCTCACATAACCGGCATCGATGAACTTCTGAATGCGGGCGCGGCTCTGCTCGGGCCGTTGGCTCACCAGCCAGCGGTCGAGCCGCATCGGCAGGGGCCTGGGGTAGCTGAGCGTGACCAGCTCGCCCTCGCCTTCGCCAAAGCTGCTCATGGCAGTTCCAGGGCGATGGCGCCAAGACGGGCGCAGCGGTAATCGTCCAGCAGCTTGGTGGCCATGCGGGTGGTGTCGCCGCTGGTGTGACGGTTGGCGGTCTCGAGCAACCAGGTTTCGGCGTCAGGTTCGCCGCTCGGCAACGCTCCCAGGGCAATGCCGTAACGCCGGGGCAGCAAATCGGCAGCCACTCCTGCCGTGGGCACCGCACTCAGCTGCACCAGAAGCTGCACGAAGGCCACAGCCACCGCCTCACTGTCGTAGGCCGCCTGGCCGATGTCATCGCAAAGGGCCAGGCGCAGGGCGGCCAGCTGGTCGTCGAGCCGAGGCGGCAACACGCCAGGGGCATCGAGCAGATCCAGCTCCTGGCCCAGCCGCACCCAGCGCAGGCTGCGGGTGACTCCGGCGCGCCGGGCGCTGTCAACCACCTTCTGACGCACCAACCGGTTGATCAGAGCCGATTTGCCCACGTTGGGGAAACCGAGCATCAGGGCCCGCACCGGCCGGGGCTTCATGCCGCGGCCCGCCCGTCGGGCATTGAGCGCCTCGCCCGCGCGGATGGCCGCCTGCTGCAGCTGCTTGACCCCGGTTCCCGTCTTGGCGTCACACCACCACACCTGCTGTTCCCGCTCGCGGAACCAGGTGGTCCAGCCCTCGCGGACAGCAGACGGCACCATGTCGAGCCGGTTGAGCACCAACAGATGCAGCTTGCCGTTGATCCAGCGCTGCAAGCGCGGATGCCCGGTCGCCAATGGGATGCGGGCATCACGCACTTCAATGACCAGATCCACCTTGTCCAGGGCCTCGTGCAGAGCCTTCTCGGCCTTGGCGATGTGGCCCGGATACCACTGAATCTGTGGAGTCCCCATCAGGGCACCACCAGCACAGGGCAAGGCGCCAGCTGGATCACGCGCGCAGCGGTGCTCTGCTGATCGCTCTCGAGGGTGATGCCACGGGTACCCATGACGATCACATCGGCATTGATCTCATCGGCCACATCACCGATCACGAAGGCCGGTTTGCCCTCGCGCTCGAGCACCTGGCAACTGATGCCGGCCTGCTGGAAGCTGCTGCGGGCCTGCTCCAGCAGCTGGGCCACCGCCGCCGGGTCGTCACCGGGTTCGACCACCGACAACAGCACCATCCGGCTGTTGTGCTGCTGGGCCAACTGCAGGGCCACCGCCGCCGTCTCCATCGCCTGGCGGCTCTGATCAAGGGGAAACAGAACGGTTTCGAACATCGGATGCTGGTGACTGCGCTCAGGGCTCACATTCAGTCTGGGACGACCCCTGTCTTGCCGCCAGGGGCTGGCTGGGGGGATCCCCGCAGCCGGGGAGCTAGCCTCCCCCCGCTCGAAGCAACCCAACGACCATGGCGAAGCGATCCCTGGCCAGCCTCAGTGCTGATGACCTGCGCGGCAAGCGCGTGCTGGTTCGGGTCGACTTCAACGTACCGCTCAACGACGCCGGGGCGATCACCGACGACACCCGCATCCGTGCCGCCCTGCCCACGATCAACGACCTGATCGGCAAGGGCGCCAAGGTGATCCTGTCGGCCCACTTCGGCCGTCCCAAGGGCCAGGTCAACGAGTCGATGCGCCTCACCCCCGTGGCGGCCCGCCTGGGCGAACTGCTCGGCAAGGGCGTGACCAAGACCGACAGCTGCATCGGTCCCGACGCCGAGGCCAAGGTGGCCGCCATGGCCGAGGGCGATGTGGTGCTGCTGGAGAACGTGCGCTTCTTCGCTGAAGAAGAGAAGAACGAGCCCGGCTTCGCCGCCCAGCTGGCCGCCCTGGCCGATGTGTATGTGAACGACGCCTTCGGCGCCGCCCACCGCGCCCACGCCTCGACCGAAGGCGTCACCAAGCACCTGCGCCCCAGCGTCGCGGGCTACCTCATGGAGAAGGAGCTGCAGTATCTGCAGGGCGCCATCGACGAGCCCAAGCGTCCCCTGGCGGCGATCGTGGGCGGCTCCAAGGTGAGTTCCAAGATCGGCGTGCTCGAGGCCCTGCTCGACAAGTGCGACAAGA
>RGUW01000006.1 GCA_010027605.1 Synechococcaceae bacterium WB9_2_112
CGATCCATCTCGAACTCGGTTGTGAAACGCTGCAGCGGCGACGATATTTGGGGGGTAGCCCCCTGAGAAAATAGCTCGATGCCAGGTAAAACTTTTTAACCTCAATTTTAAGAGTCTGCTGATGAGTTTTCCAGCGATTGGAGAGCTCCAGACAGCAGACCCGTGAACAGCCACCCCCTCGGGGGTGGTTGTTTTGTGCACGCTGACCGCTAACTGCGCTGTTGTGTGCTTCGATACGGTTCAGTCATTGCGGCGCACCACAGTGATTCACCTCCTGTCGATGCGCCGATGGATCCGTCTGTTCTGGCTCAGCGGCCAACTGTGGCTGCGGCTTGACTGTGTTGACCTCAGTGCAGCATTTGCCTATCACGCCTTGCAGTCGGTGTTGCCTGCATTGCTGATTGCGTTGTCGGTTGCTTCACGCATTCTTGGTCACGATGATGGCCTGATCGAATCGCTTCTGGATGCGGGCGAGCGTTGGTTGCCTGCCAGTGCCATCGATGCTTTTCAGGCGGTCGTCAAGCGTTTCCTGCAGCAGGGTCTTGGTGCCGGCTTGTTTGGCGTTGCCGTGTTGTTGCTCACGGCCAGTAATGCCTATCTCACCCTGCAGCGTGGCGCCGACCGCATCTGGTGGCGTCGTCCGTTCAGCGAACGCAGGCTGCCATGGCGCCAGCTGGTGGTGCGGTACCTGCGCCTGAGAATCAAGGGCATGGCCTGGGTCGCCCTGATGGGTCTGTTCATCGCCCTGGATCAGCTGGTCAGCAGTTGGCGCCTGCTGGGCTCTCTTGATCTCAGGGCAGCCCTGCTGCAGGCGTTTCCCCAGTCGCTGGTGTGGCAACGTCCGGTATCGCTGGGTCTGGATCTGACGGTTTCGTTAGCGCTGACCTTTGTGGGTTCACTGCTGTTTCTGTGGTGGCTGCCGTCGCGGCGTCTGCCCTGGCGACCTTTGATCCCGGGCGCCGCCCTGTGCGCTCTGGCACTGACCCTGTTGAACCTGCTGTTGGGTCGCGTTCTCCTCGCGCTGGGGCTGCGGTTTCAGGCCTATGGCGTTGTCGGCGGCATCCTCGTGCTGACGCTCTGGGTCTGGCTGGTGGGTGTGATCCTGTACTACGCCCAGTGCTTCAGTTTTGTGTGTGCAGCCCGTGGTCTCGGCCGGCGCCCGGTCTTGCAACCGGTTTCTGATCGTCTCTGACCCTGACGCGGCGGTCTTGTAGCCGCCAGGATGGGTTGGCCGTCCTATTCCATGCCGATGCAAGGTCGCCTGCCCTGGTGGTGGTTCCTCGTGTTGGCGCTGTTGCTGCTGGCCCCCGGGCCCGCCGCTCGGGTGTTGCTCGACGTCGTCGGTGGCTTCACCCTGTTGATGGTCATGGGGCCGTTGCTGCTGGGCGGGGTCGGCTGGCTGGGCTGGGTGTTGCTGCAACGGCGACTGCGCACCTGTCCAGCCTGCGGATTTCGCAGCATTGGCAGCGAGGTGTGTCCCGCCTGCGGCACCCTGTTTGCCCAGGATGGGCCAGGTTCTGCATCGGCGCCGTCCACGTTTGATGCCAGTGACGTGACGATCGATGTGACCGCCACTGACGTCGGGCAGGACCGCTGAACCCAGATCCGTTCAGTGTCTTTGGGCAGCCAGTTCCTGGAGACGCCGTTCGCGCAGATAGAGAAACAGTGGGCATCCAAACGCAAACGCGATGGTCAAGCAGCTCAGCAACACCCAGCCCAGCCCTTTGAGCCGCAGTCGTCGCGCTTCGCTGACCATCCAGATGCTGACGGCCGTTGCGCCAATGGCCAGGTCTCGCGAGAGCGACTGGGCGGCGGGGTTGGCATTGGCCAGCTGAACAAACAGGCCGAGGTCAAAAGCGGCGCCATGGCTGCGAATGAAATCCAGATTGGCCAGCCAGGGCAGCACCCCGCCGGCAATGGCGAGCGCCAGATAGATCCAGCGCAGCCAGGGCTGCCGGGTTGCTGGCTGGGTGGCATCAGGACCTGAGAGCAAGGACGCTGAAGCGGTCGGGCTTGAAGCCTTGGGCTCAGAAGCTGGGTGGTCAGAACCAGTGGTCATGGCGTCGGATTCAGGGTTCGAACCGTGTCGGTGCTGTGTCGGGCTGCTCAGGATCCCAGAGCTCGACCGTGTGCTCGATCTGCTGGAGCACCTGCTCGCAGCGCTCGGCATAGCCCCGAGCGCGCTGGTAGAGCTCGGCCATGGCTTCTACCGCCAGGTCGCTCGACTGCAGCTGGGCCAGGGCCAGCTCCAGGGCGGTGTGGGCTTCGCTGTAGCTCAGCTCCTGGGGCAGGGCGGGCTCACCCGTGCCGCGGCTGGCCGAGCGTCGGTTGGAACCGGCAGGAGTCATGGCCCTGGCGTCACTGTGGTGATCCGGGCGTCGAGAACGCCGTCGGTCAACTGCACGCGCACCGCGTCTCCCGGCTCGGTCTGACCCACGCTAGAGATCAGCTGCCCGTTGCTGTCGCGGAGCAGCACAAAGCCCCTGGCCAGCCAGTGGTGCGGCGCCAGGGCTTCCAGCAGGCGTCGCCGGTGCTCCAGGTCCTCGCGTCGGCGTTGGATCAGCCTGCTGGGATGGAGCTCGGCGAGTTGCCGTCTGCATTGCTGCAGCGTCCGCCGTTCGCTGCTCAGTCGCCACTGCAGTTGCTCCTCGAGGTGGGCGCGCAACCGCGCCAGGGTGTCGAGGCCGCTTAGCCGGTCGGGCAGCAGGGCCACCATCGCTGCGGTGGGTGTGGCGGCCCGGCGGTCGGCCACCAGATTGGCCCAGGCCGCTGACCACCGGCACCGTACAGGCCGCCACCGCCCGCGCCACGGCTTCGCCGTCAAAGACGGCCAGGTCTTCGCGGCTGCCCCCGCCCCGGGCCAGCACCACCGCTTCGATGCCCCAGGATTGAGCCCGCTGCGACACCGCTGTGAGCGCTGCGACGATGGCGCCTTCAACGGGTCCCTGCACGGGGATCGGCACCACCAGCACGGCGGTGGCCGGCCAGCGTTCGGCGGCGGTGCGCAGCAGGTCGGCGAGCGCTGAACTGGGCACGCTGGTGAGCACGGCGATGCGGCCTGGTGCCTGGGGCAGGGAGCGTTTGCGGGCCGGATCCAGCAGCCCCTCATCGGCAAGGCGGCGGCTCACCTGTTCGAACTGGCGCAGCACGGTGCTCAGGCTGGGCCTGACCTCGAGCACCTGGACCGACAGGCTGGCCCGGTTGACCCAGAAGTTGAGCTTGCCGACGATCACCACCCCGTCACCGTCGCGGGGCTCATGGCTGAGCCGGGCCCGCTGGGATGCCCAGACCACAGCACCGATCGTGGCTTCGCCGTCGCTGAGGGTCATCCACAGATGGCCTTTTTTGAGCTGCGGTCTGATGACGGTGGCGTCGAGCACAAAGCGCGGTGCGAAACCCCGTTCCAACAGGTTTCCGACCGCTTGGTTGAGCTCGGTGATGCTGTAGCGCGGAATCGGCGTTGAGGTCACGGCCGCGGGGTCAGGCCTTGAGCTGGCGATAGCAGAGCCACCAGTACAGGCTGACCAGACCCCCCAGCACAGCCACCAGCTGACCGGCGGGATGGTCGATGCGCACCAGGCCGATGGCCGTGATCACCAGGGCACTGCTCAGCAGGCGGGCGCCATCGCGGCGGTTGTGGACATAGAAACGGGCCAATGGGCGGGCAGGGCTGGATGCCAGGACGCTGTGCCCACCATTTAAGGGCGGCTGCACCGTAAGGTCCGCTGCAGCGACGCCAGTCTGATGGCCACCCTTCGCCAGCGTCTGCAGCAGCAACTGGCCGCCCCGTTGCCGGCCGACCCGCAACTGGTGCTGGTCACCGATCTCGATGGGACTCTGCTGGGAGGCTCCCTGGACTGGCGTCGCCGTTTCTATGGCTGGCTGCAACGCCGCCGTGAGCAGGTGCTGCATGTGTTCTGCACCGGTCGTGATCTGCGTTCGATCGCCCGGTTGCTCGAGCAGGACGCCGACCATGGACTGGTGGCTCCCCATCTGGTGATCGGCGACGTGGGGTGCACGGTCGCCTGCGGCCACAGTCTGGAGCCGGTGCCGCTGGCGGTCGAACCGATCGATCGTCTCTGGGCCGGCAAAGCCGAGCGCCTGCAGCCTCTGCTCGACGGGGCCGAGGGCCTGTCGCCCCAGCCGCTGAGCTCGGACCGGCGACTCGCCTATTACTACGACCCGGAGACCTTTGCGGTCGATCTGGTGGCCGAGCTCGAGGCCCATGGGGTTGATTGCCTGTTTTCAGACAACCGGTATCTCGATCTGCTGCCGGCGGGCATCAACAAGGGCAGCACCCTGCTGGCGCTCCTGGAGCTGCTCGAGTTTGACCGGTCCCGGGTGGTGACCGCCGGAGACACGCTCAACGATCTGGCCATGTTTGAGACCGGTCTGGCGGGTGTGATGGTGGGCAATGCCGAGCCGGCGCTGCTGGCCGAACTGCCCCGGTTGCCGGGCACCTATCTGGCCCGATCCACGGGCTGTGAGGGGATCGTCGAGGGCCTGCGGCACTTTGGCTTCGGCGCCCTGCTCGAGGATCTTTAGCCCCTGTTGAGCTGGCGTTTGGTCAGTGCGGTGGCGACCGCCTCGGTCGGGTCGCTCGGCCAGGGGTGTTTGGGGTAGCGGCCGCGCAACTCGCGCCGCACCTGCGGATAGGTGTGCTGCCAGAAGTGTGTCAGGTCTTCGCTGATCGCAGTGGGCCGCCCTGCCGGGCTGAGCAGCTCCAGGCGAACCGCCAGGCGTCCATCGAGCACGGTGGGGTGGCTTGTGGTGCCGAACAGCTCCTGCAGTTTGACGGCCAGCACCGGTCGGCCCTGGCTGTAATCGAGACGGGCTCGGCGCCCGGAGGCGATCGGAAGAGTGACTGGCAGCCGCTGCTCCAGCTCCTGCCGCTGCTCCCAGGGCAGCTCGCCCCAGAGGGCTTCGCAGAGATCGAGCTGCCGCAGCCCCTCCAGGCTGCGCACACCCAGCAGCCTCGGCCCAAGCCAGGTGTCCAACGTGTGCATCAGGGTGGCGTCATCCCGCGGCGGCCAGGGTGCGCCGCAATGGCTGTGCAGTAGCTGAAGGCGGTGTTGCAGCTGGCGGCTGTCCTCAGACCAGGGCAGCAGGGCCAGACCGCGATCGCGGAGCATCGCCAGCAGCACTGCCGCGACTGCCTCCGGATCGGCATCGCTCAGCGGCCGGCGGCTGAGCACCAGGGCGCCCAGCCGCCGCTGCTGCTCGCAGCGCACCCGTTGGGCCTGGTCGTCCCAGCTGATCAGGGGCTGGTCGTGTCCCTGTTCCTCGGCGAGTGCCTGCAGATGCTGTTCGCTCAGGGGCAGGGCCAGCAGGATGCGGGCGTCACTGCCCTGGCCGTCGACGCTGGCCACGGCCAGAGCCGGTTGGCCGGCAAGGGGGTCATGGGCTGGCACGATCGCCCCGATGCCATTGCGCAGCAGAAAGCGGCCCCGTCCGTCGCCGCGGTTGAGGGCCACCCGCTCGGGGTAGGCCCAGCTCAGCATCAGGGCAGCGGTGCCGGGGTCGGCTGCGGGGTCGACGTTCACGGCTGCGCTGGCCGTTGCGGCGCCGTTGAGCTGCCGCACGAGGGTGTCCCGTTGCTGCCGCAGCCGCTGCCGCACGCGAGCGTTGTCGCCCCCGTGGTCGTGATCGCGCCCGTGGTGCAGCCAGGCCAGCCGCCAGGTCGGCGGCCTGCTGCTGCCAGCCGTGGCCGGCCGCCAGCAGCAGCATGTGGGCCAGCCGGGGATGGACCCCCAGTCGGCCCATGGCCTGGCCATGGGGGGTGAGGCGTCCATCGTCATCGAGTGCACCCAGCTGACTCAGCAGCTGGCGGGCTTCGCGCAGGGTCGTCTGGGGTGGGGGTGTCAACCAGTGCAGCCCTTCACCCAGGGGCGCTCCCCACAGGGCCAGCTGCAAGGCCAGCGGCACCGGATCGGTTTCGAGCAGCTCGGGCGGGTCAAAGGCCGCTCGCCGCTGGTGCTCCGCTTCGGACCACAGGCGCACACACCGGCCAGGGCCAAGGCGCCCGGCCCGGCCCTGGCGCTGGGTCGCGCTGGCCTGGCTGGCGGCCACGGTCACCAGGGCATCCATGCCGCTGACCGGATCAAAGCGGTTGCGGCGGCTGAGTCCGCTGTCGATCACCAGGTCCACCCCGGCGATCGTCAGCGAGCTCTCGGCGATGCTGGTGGCCAGCACCACCTTGCCTGTCGAACTGCGGGCCGGCCTGATCGCCTGACTCTGTTCAGCCAGACTCAGGTCGCCATGCAGGGTGGTGATCTCAGCCTGGGCGCCCCAGCTGGTCGCCTCCAGGGTTCGCTGGCTGGCTGCGATCTCCCGCCTGCCCGGCAGAAACACCAGCACGGTGTTGCGCGGGCCGGGCTGGGGCAGCCAGTGTTGCTCCAGGGCGCGCAGCAGCTGGGCGCTCAGGGGCTCGTCGCGCCTCGGCGGTTGATGGCTGACGCTGACCGGATGCTGGCGGCCGCTGCTGCGCAGCACCTGGGCCTGGGGCCAGTGGTCGGCCAGGTCGTCGACCTGGAGGGTGGCCGACATGACCAGAAGGCGCAGGTCGGGATTGAACAGATCCCGGGCCTGACGCAGCAGCACCAGGGCCAGCTCGGTGTCGGCTCCCCGTTCATGGAATTCATCCACGATCACGCAGCGCAGCCCTGCCAGTTCCGGGTCGGCCTGGAGCCGCCTCAGAAACAGGCCGCTGGTGAGCACTTCCAGCCTGGTGGCCGCGCTGGTGCGTGATTCGAGCCGCACGCTGTAGCCGACCGTGCCCCCCACCCTGTCGCCCAGTTCGGCGGCCAGTCGCTGGGCGGCGGCCTTGGTGGCCAGCCGGCGCGGCTCGAGCATCCAGATGCCACCGCCCAGCTCGTTCAGCAGGGCGATGGGGACCCGCGTCGTCTTGCCGGCCCCGGGAGGAGCCTGAAGCAGCAGGGTCGATCCGGGTCGAGCCAGGGCTGCGCAGATGGCCGGCAGCCGGCCATCGATCGGCAGCTCCAGGGGCGCCTCAGCGCACGTGACGGGCCCCATCGACAGGGTGGTAGGGCTCGCCGGTGGTCTCCTCGTAGACGATCGCGGGGAGGCCCGTCTCAAACATGGTCTGGAGGGCTTCCTTGAGATAGGGGTTCCAGCCCCCGGTGCTCACCTTGCCGTGGCGCACGGTCCAGTCCCAGGTGCCTTGCAGATCTCTTGGAATGCGCCCTTCGCGGTCGCGTCGGGCGACCAGATCCTGCGATTCCACCAGGCCCACCAAAATCGGATCCTTGCCGTAGGCGGGAGTGAGGCTGAGCTCGAGCCTCACGGGATCCTCCTTGATCAGTTTCAGCCGAAAACGCGGCGGCAACTTGAGATTGCGCAGGACGGCACCGACAATTCTTGTCCTCTGATCCACCGGCGAACTCCGCGGAATGACTGGGTCTCGTCAGCGAGCCTATTCAGTGGGGGCTGAGTCGCCATCAAATCGGACGGTGAGCAGGTCTTCGCGGGTGAGCTGGCCGTCCCCATCGAGCAGCTCAGGATGGATGGTGAGCCTGCCGGTGCGGTCGTCCGGCGAAGTGCCGCGGTTGGCGGGAGGCACGGCCCGGTAGCCCTGTCCCATCACCCGAAAGGCCTGCCAGAGCAGAAACACGAAGCAGGCGCCATAGAGGAGAGGAAACACCGTCAGCAAGCCATGGCCGGCACTCCCCATCATGGCTCGCCCCGACGCGCCTGCTGGCCCGTGGTGGCGAGCATCCAGGCCCACAGGGTTGTGCAGGCTGCGCCAAAGGCGAGAAACGCCAACAGCAGGGAAACGGAGCTCATGATCGTCCGCATGTTTACAAATCTTAGTCTTGTGCGGCTTCCTCTGCCGTGGCCGGCCCTGCAGGGTCCCTAGCGTGCACCCAGATGGTTGAACGCTGATGGCAGTCCTGCGCGCTCCTTCGCTGGCGGCAGCGGGTTCGCTGCTCCTGCTGTTGCCCCCGGCTCTGATGCCGCCGGGTCTGGCGGCAGCGGCTTTGGTGCCACCGGTGGGGGCCCAGCCTCGGACGTCGCTGCAGGCTGCCGCTCCCGCCGGGGCGGCGGGCCTGGGGCGCCAGTCGTTTGTGGCGGTCGCGGTGCGTCGCGCCGGGCCCTCGATCGTGACCATCGACACCGAGCGCACGGTCATGGTCCGAGGTGGGGCCGCCGGCCTGCCGGCGCCGTTGATGAATGACCCCTTCTTCCGGCAGTTCTTCGGCTTGCCTCAGTTCGTGGTTCCGCCGTCGCAGCGCACCGAGCGCGGCCAGGGCAGTGGCTTCATCTTCGATGCCGGCGGGCTGATCCTCACCAATGCCCATGTGGTCGAGAAGAGCGACAAGGTCACCGTCGGTCTGCAGGACGGCCGGCGGGTTCAGGGCACCGTGGTGGGTCTTGACCCCATCACCGATCTGGCGGTCGTGCGACTGGCCGGTTCTGGCCCCTGGCCCCTGGCGCCGCTGGGCAATTCCGATGGGCTGCAGGTGGGCGACTGGGCCATTGCGGTCGGCAATCCCTTCGGTCTCGACAACACCGTGACCCTTGGGATCATCAGCAACCTCAACCGCAACGCCAGCAAGCTCGGCATCACCGACAAGCGCCTTGATCTGATTCAGACCGACGCGGCGATCAATCCCGGCAACTCGGGTGGGCCGTTGCTCAACGCCGATGGTGAGGTGATCGGGATCAACACTCTGGTGCGCTCGGGGCCGGGGGCGGGCCTGGGGTTTGCGATTCCGATCAACCGGGCCCGCGACATCGCCGGCCAGCTGATCAGCAAGGGTCGGGCCAGTCACCCGATGATCGGGGTGGGGGGTGGTATCGGTTGCCCCGGGTGGCCCGGCGGCCCAGGCCGGTCTGCAGCAGGGTGATGTGATTGTGGCCGCCGGGGGGCAACCCATCGACAGCGCCAGCCAGCTGGTCAACGCCGTGGAACGCACGGGCGTGGGCAACGGCCTGGCCCTCACGGTCAACCGGGCTGGCCAGGTGCTGCAGCTGCAGGTGACCCCTGCCGATCTGGGCAGTCTCAACCGGGGTTGATCGGCTGCATCGCGGTGGCGCCGCTGCCGGGCTGAACAGGTCCAGACAGCTGTTGGCGCATCACCCATTGGGTGGCGGCCTTCTGGCTGTGCCAGGCCTGCAGGAGCTGTTTGGCCAATGTCTGCAGGGTCTGGGGGTCGTCGGTCGCATCGATCGCCCGGCTCATGCGCTCCAGCTCAAACTGCTGGCCCAGGCTGAGGCTGAGGGGTTCGCTCATGGCGTTGCGGGGATGCGCAGTGCCCCAATGCTAAAAAATGTTTCGAGCGTTCCCGTCGTCGATGCGACCGTGCATCGGGATTGTCTTGGATCCCTGTTGGCCTGGGATCAGCCTTGTTCGCGCAGCTGGTCGACACAGCGGGTCACGCATTCGCCGTCGTCGAGGGAGCAGGTGGTGATGCACTCGAAGTAGGACTCCATGGCATCCCAGGTCTGGTGCTGGTGCTCAGCGTGGCCGGCGGGCCGCACCGCAGCGGCGGCGCCACCGAGCTCCATGCCGCTCTGGCCGAACTGTGCTTGTGCCATGGAACATGCCGTGCGAAGTCCTTGAAGTCAGCCTATGCACACAGAACTCTTGACACCAGCAGAATGAGTCTCAATGCCTAATGGTCTGTGAAGTTTCTTGACGGCATGCCGTGTGGTCAGGATTTTCCCTGGCGCTGCAGCTGTTTGGACTTCTGCTTCTCGCGGTTGGCGGCCCGTTTGGCAGCGCGGGCCTGCTCCTCTGATGCGGCCCGAAGTGCTTCGGCCTCCTCCTCTTTTTTCTGCAGGTAGTAGGCGTAATCGCCGCGGTAGCGCACCAGCTCGCCATCGCGCAGCTCGACGATGGTGTTGGCGACCCGCGAGATGAAGTAGCGGTCGTGGCTCACCAGCAGGGCGGCGCCCTCGTACTCGATCAGGGCGTCCTCGAGCATCTGCTTGGCCGGAATATCGAGGTGGTTGGTGGGCTCATCGAGCACCAGCAGGTTGCAGGGCTGCAGCAGCATCAGGGCCAGGGCCAGGCGCGCCTTCTCGCCGCCGGAGAGCTTGCCGGCCTCCTTGAACACGCTCTCGTTGGAGAAGCAGAAGTTGCCCAGCAGGCTGCGCACCTGGGTCTGGGTCCAGTCGGGAACGGCCTCGAAGATCGTGTCGATGACGGTCTTGGAGAGATCCAGGGCCTCGGCCTGGTTCTGCTCGAAGTAGCCGGCGATCACGTTGTGCTCGCCCAGGCGGGCGACCCCCTCATCGGGGGTTTCGCTGCCCATGATCAGCCGCAGCAGTGTGGACTTGCCGGCGCCGTTGGGGCCCACAAAGGCGATGCGGTCGCCCCGTTCGATCTCGAGCCCGGCCCCCAGAAACAGGATCTGCTCGCCATAGCTGTGGCTCAGGTCCTTGATCTCGGCCACCAGGCGGCCCGAGCGCGGCGGCTCGGGAAAGCGGAAGCGCGGACCCCCCAGGGTTTCGATCGGGGCTTCGACGCGCTCGACCTTCTCGAGCAGCTTCTCGCGGCTCTTGGCCTGGGTCGAGCGGGTGGCGCTGGCCCTGAAGCGGTCGATGTAGGCCTGCTGCTCGGCCAGTTCCTTTTGCTGGCGCTCGAACGCTGCCTGGGTCGCCTCGCGCTCGAGGGCTTTCTGCTCGAGGTGCTGGCTGTAGTTGCCCAGGTAGGTGCGGGAGATGCCGCGCTCGGTCTCGACGATCTGGTTGCAGACCCGATCCAGAAAGGTGCGGTCGTGGCTGATCACCACCAGGGCAGCGCTCTGCTCGAGCAGGTAGCCCTCCAGCCACTGGATCGTCTCGACGTCCAGGTGGTTGGTGGGTTCGTCGAGCAGCAGCAGATCGGGCTCCTGCAGCAGGATCTTGCCCAGGGCGATGCGCATCTGCCAGCCGCCCGAATAGTCGGCCACCAGCTGCTCGGCGCCTTCAGGGGTGAAGCCGATCGTGGGCAGCAGCTTGTCGATGCGGGCGTCAAGCTCGTAGCCGTGCAGCGCTTCGAAGCGCTCATGCAGGTGGCCCAGCTCGTGGATCAGCTCTTCGAGGTGATCGGGGTCTGCGGCGGCTTTGTCGCTGGCCATCTCGGTTTCGACGGCGCGGGTGCGGTTGAGCACGTCGGCCGCCTCGCCGAAGGCCTGAAACAGCTCGGCGCGCACCGTGCGCTGGGGGTCGACGTCGAACTCCTGCTGCAGGTAGGCGATGCGTGGGTTGCCCTGCCGCACGATCTGACCGCTGCTGGGCTCCTCGAGGCCTGCGATAAGACGCATCTGGGTCGATTTGCCGGCGCCGTTGACCCCCACCAGGCCGATGCGATCGCCCGCCTTGACCTCCCAGGTCACGTCGCGCAGCACCTCGCCGGTGGGATAGATCTTGCTGATCTTTTCGAGGCGCAGCACGGCTTCAGGGGTACAGGAGCAGTCGGCGCCTGAGTGTCGCCGGACGCCATCATCCCGCTCGGCCAGACTGCCGGTTGCTGCACGTCACGGCGCCCCGATGATCAAACGGCTCGAGCAGGTGGCGGCGCTGGTGGTGGCCGCGGGCCTGGCGATCGTCAGCTACTGGCTGTTCTTCAGCTGGGCCCAGGGCGGTGGTTCGCAGCGGCGTGATCTGCCCAGCCGTTCACAGGCCTCCCCTGGCCTTGAGCAGCCACTGCTTGCTGGCCGCATCGTCAAGCGAGGCGATATGGCTGCGCACCTCGTCGGCGCTCACCGGCAGGTCGTGGTCGTCGCCCAGGGCCACAATGCGGGCCAGGGCGCCTGAGGGGTCCTGCAGGGCCTGGCGAAACAGCGATTGCGTCAGCTCTCCGTCTGCACGGATCAGCTCATAGAGCGCTGCGGCATTGCCGCTGCTGCTGGCGGTCATGGTGCTCAGCCGTTGTGCTTCGACCTTATGGGGGATCGGGGCGGTTGACCAACACCTGTTGCAGCTTGGCGCAAGGGTTGCCCTGGCTTGCTCAGGCTGCCTTGGGGTGTTCGGTCTCGGGGTCGCCGCAGGCTGAGGCATCCTCCATGCTGCGGGCGTCAAGGCAGAGCACCTTGCGCAGCTGAGCGTAGTTGCCGGCCAGGGCTTTGTTGCCGTCCTGCTGGGCGCCGTACTCGGCCCGTTGCAGCACGTGGTGCAGGTGGGTGAGCAGGTAGGTGCTGATCACCGCCGAGACGAGGACGTCACTGCGATCGGGGGTGCGCCGCTTGCGGCTGGCTCTGCTGGGGGATGCCGAGGTCGGGCGGGCCTGTCTGGAAAGGGTGGCCATGGGGACGGTGAGACGTCGTGCCCCAAGCATAGTCATGGATACTACCCTTGCGCATCTCTGTACACTTGCGGGTATCTCGAGGCATTCAGGCCGGCTGTGGCTACCCGCCAGAACTCCTCCAGTGGCCGGCCCAAGTCGCCTCGCATCCAGGTGGTGTTGCCTGAGGATCTCTGCCAGCGCCTGGCCGATCTGGCCGAGGGTGAAGCCCGCACGGTCAGCAACATGGCCAGAGTGCTGATCCAGCAGGGTGTGGAGCGCCTGGAACAGCAGCTCCAGCCCACCGATCGCTTCAGGGCTGCCCTGGAACAGCAGCAGCAGGGTCGGCCCCAGCGGTTGCGGGGGGCGCCCCGCCGCCTGCGCCTGCGCCCACCCCGATGACGCGGCCGGCCGGATCGGCCCGCAGGCCCAGCACCGCAGACGCTGCGGCTCCGGTCACGCTGATCGCGTTGCCGGGATGGTGGCGCCAGTGCCACCAGGCCAGCAGGGCAAAGGCCAGGGCCTCCCGCTGCTGATCGGCAATGCCCAGATCCGCCAGGGGGCGCACAATCGTGCCGCGGCAGCGCCGGCGCAGCTCCGCCATCAGGGTCTGATTGCGCGCTCCGCCGCCTGCCACCAGCAACTCGAGGGGCCGGGGCTGCAGGTCCTGGGCCACGCAGGCTGCGGCAAACCCCGTCAGGGTGGCCAGCACATCAGCAGGGTCGCGGTCGCCCATCTGGGCCAATCGGCGCTGCAGGTCGCTGCGGCCATAGAGCTCGCGCCCGGTCGATTTGGGTGGTCGCTGTTGTGGATACGGCTCCTGCAGCCAGGCGTGGATCAGGGATTCATCGGCGGTTCCGCGACCCGCCCAGGCCCCTCCCAGGTCGTGCTTCAGGCTGCCGCCGCTGAACCGCTGCACCGCCAGATCGATCAGGCTGTTGGCCGGGCCGCAGTCCCAGCCCCGCAGGCAGGCGTCCTGCTCGGGGCCTGCCCGCGGCGGGATCAGGGTGATGTTGGCGATCCCGCCCAGGTTGAGCACCCCACGCCAGCCGTCGGTGCGGCCGAGCAGGGCCAGATCGGCCGGCGGCACCAGCGGAGCTCCCTGGCCGCCGAGGGCCAGGTCGGCGGCCCTGAAGTCAAACACCACCGGCTGCCCCAGCAGGGTGGCCAGCAGGGGGGCCTGCAGCAGCTGCAGGCTGGCGCCCCGTTGCTGGTGCTGTGGTGGCCTGTGCCACACGGTCTGGCCGTGGCAGCCCACCAGCTGGGCCTGCTGATCGGGGTCGCACGCCTGGGCGGCCAGGGCCTGTTGCTCGGTGACCGCCTCGGCCAGGGCCAGCAGCGCGGCGGTGTCCAGCGCTGCACCCTGTCCCGCTTCGATGAGCCGCTGTTGCAGTGCCGCTGGATAGGGCCTGCTGGCGCTCGCCAGAATCTGCCAGCGGGGGGCGGCGCAGGGGCCGCTGAAGCGGACCAGCACCGCATCGACGCCATCGGCGCTGGTGCCGCTCATCAACCCCAGCACCCGCATCGGCCTAGCCCGTCGGCAGCGACTCAAGGGCTTCGCTGGTGCCCATCACCACCAGCAGTTCGTTGGCCTGCAGGATCTGGGAGGCCGGTGGGTTGACCCTGAGCTTGTTGTCTGGCCCTGCCGCCAGCACGCTCACATTGAAGTTCTTGCGCAGGTTGAGATCCCGCAGTGACTGGCCGACGAAGGCGTTGGGCACCCTGATCTCCTCGATGCTGTTGCGGTCATCGAGCCGCAGGCGTTCGAGCAGGTTGGGGCGCACCAGCTCCATGCCCAAGCGGGTGCCCTGCATCTTCGAGGGAAACACCACCTTGTCGGCACCGACGCGGCGCAGCATCTTTTCGTGCAGGTCGCTGGTGGCCCGGGCGATCACCTGCCTGACCCGGCTTCCCTGACCGTCCTTGACGATCAGGGTGGCGGTGATGCTGGCTTCGATCGGTTCGCTGATGGCAACCACCACGGTGCCCACATCGAGCACGCCGGCTGCACGCAGGGCTTCTTCGTCGGTGCAGTCGACGACCCGGGCCTCAAGCGAGGACGCCTGTTGGCGCAGATCGTCGATGGCCCGATGGCTGGCGTCAATGGCCAGCACCTCGGCGCCAAAACGCAGCAGTTCCATGCAGACGGCGCTGCCGAAGCGTCCGACGCCGATCACCGCAAAACCTTCGCTGGCTTCGGGCGTGCCGCCCTGCCATTGCCACCATTGCGTCATCGGTTCAGGAATGCCGGAGGAGCCAGCGGTGCTGATTCTGGCGCCACCGGCAGGTCCTGGGGCCTCAGCGGTTGGGCTGGGGCGTCATGCGCAGGTAGGGCCTGATCTCGGTGACGCCCTTGGGGAATTTGCCGCGGGCTTCATCGGTGGGGATCGAAGGCACCACCACACAGTCGTCGCCGTCCTTCCAGTTGACCGGGGTGGCCACCTGGTGATGGTCGGTGAGCTGCAGTGAGTCGATCACGCGCAGGATCTCGTCGAAGTTGCGGCCGGTGCTGGCGGGGTACGTGATCTGCAGACGCAGCTTCTTGTTGGGGTCGATGATGAACACCGAGCGCACCGTCAGGTTGTTGAGCGCGTTGGGATGGATCATCCCGTAAAGGTCGCTGACCTTCTTGTCTTCGTCGGCCAGGATCGGATAGTCGACGGTGGTCTTCTGGGTCTCGTTGATGTCGCAGATCCAGCCCTGGTGGCTCTCGGCTGAGTCGACGCTGAGGGCGATGGTCTTGACGTTGCGCTTCTCCCACTCGGGCCGCAGGCGTGACACCTCGCCCAGTTCGGTGGTGCACACCGGGGTGTAGTCAGCGGGGTGGGAGAACAGCACCACCCAGCTGTCGCCGGCGAAGTCGTACAGGTTGATGGGGCCCAGCTGGGAGTTCTGGGTGAAATCGGGCACGGTGTCGCCCAGTTGCAGAGCCATGGCAGGAAGGGTGTTGACGCGGGAGAAACGAGGGAGCCGGAACAGCTGTCGACCTATCTTGACATAGTCGATCGGGAATTGGAGGTACTTGCGCGTTCAAGCAGCAGGCAGGGCAGGCCTGCGGCCCTGGCGCCGGCGAGATCCTCGGGGCTGTCGCCCACGTGCCAGGCCTGATCGCGGCTGAGCTGCAGGGCCTCCAACGCGAGCGAAAACGGGCGGGGGTCGGGCTTGGCGGCGCCGGCCACCGAGGACACCACCACCGCATCGAGCAGCGGGCTCAGCCCCAGACCCTCGAGCAGGCCGTGGAGCCTGCGATCAAAGTTGCTGACCACGGCCAGGCGCAGCCCCGCCTCACGCCACCGGATCAACTGGGCTTCCACATCGGCGTAGACCTGCCATTGGCCGGGATCGGCAA
Organism: Synechococcaceae bacterium WB9_2_112; assembly: GCA_010027605.1. Taxonomy (GTDB): domain Bacteria; phylum Cyanobacteriota; class Cyanobacteriia; order PCC-6307; family Cyanobiaceae; genus RGUW01. The sequence continues at coordinate 15,579 of RGUW01000006.1, forward strand.
AGTGCTCGAACAGGGCCCGCTGCAGCTCGGGTTCGGCGGCGGGTGCCTCAACGGCGGCAAAGGTCGCGTTGATGCGTTCACCCCACCAGTTGCGCTCTGCTTCGAGCAGAGTCTCGTCATCGAGGTCGCCGAAAGCCAGGGGCGGCGCCTGGCGGTAGATGGCGGGGAAGACTGCATCGATGGCGGCGGCCTCAACGCTGACGCCGTGCCGTTCGGCCACGGCGGCATAGCTGCTGCCGACCGATTGGCGCAGGTCGATCAGGGTACCCATGGCGTCGAGCAGCAGACCCCTGGGTCTTGGCCAGGCCGGCTGCTGCTGGGTTGAAGGGGTCTGCATGGTCGCTGGCCGCTGCACATTCACCAGTCCGTCAGCCATCCTGCCGCCACCTTGACCTGGTGACGTCGGCCGGGGAGCCTGGTCAGGTAGGCCAGCCGGCGCAGCTCATAGGCCGCCCGGCCTGCCAGGGTCAGGCCGCCGCCGGTGATGCTGGCCTCCTGGCGGCCCAGGCTCATCATTTCGCCCAGATCGTTGTAGCTGAAGGGCTGCAGGGGTTCGCCGCTGGCGGCGCGGCGCAGGTTGGCCGCCAGGCAGGTGGCCTGCTGGAAGGCCACCTGGGCGTTGCAGGGCAGGGTGTGGCCTGCGGCATCGGGCACCTGGGCCACGTCACCGAGGGCAAACAGATGGTCGGCACCGATCACGCGCAGATCGGCGCTGCAGCGCAGCTGGCCGCGGCCCGCTCCGTTGCCCCAATCGCTGGCGGCGGTGAGCGCCGGCGGCTGGGCGCGGATTCCGGCGGTCCAGATCGTGCCGTCGACGGGCAGGGTCTCGCCTGCGGGGCCGATGCTGAGGTGATCGGCGCCGACGGCCTGAACCGCCGTCGCGGTGCGTACCCGCACATCGCGTCGCTGCAGGGCGAGCAGAGCCTGCTCACGGTTGAAGCTGCGGGCCTGGGGAAGCACCGTTGGCCCCTGCTCCAGCAGTTCGACCACGGCACTGCCGTCGAGTTCGTCGGCCAGCTTGCAGGCCAGTTCGACGCCGCTGGCTCCGGCCCCCACCACCGCCAGGCGCTGCAGTGGGCGCCGGCGCTGCCGCAGTGTCGTGATCAGCTGCTGCAGCCTCTTCACATCGGCAAGGCTGCGAAACGCCAGACAGTGTTCAGACGCGCCAGGGATGCCAAAGGTCTGGGTGGTGGAGCCGGTGGCGATCACCGCCTGGCTGTAGCTCAGCCGGCGGCCGCTGGCGGTGGTCAGACTGCGCTGATCGGGATCGATGGCCGTGACGCGATCCTGCAACCAGGCGATGCCTCGGCCGGCCAGCACGGCGTCGTAGCGCGGCGCGACCTCCCAGCTGCGCAGCTCGTGGCTGAGCAGTTCGTAGAGCAGGGGCAGGAAGACGAACCGTTCCTGGGGTTCGATCAACAGGATCGGTTCGTGGTGGCGCACCTCGGCGAGGGCAAGGGCGGTGTAAAGCCCCCCGAAGCCGCCGCCCACGATCACCACGGGTGCGGCTGGTTCTGTTGCCATGGTGCAGCCCTTGCGGCAGCGACCGGAACCCTAACGGCAGGTGCGACTCAGGGGCGATGATGGCCCGATGTTGAGTGCCCCTGCCGCAACCCTGCCCTGCGATCGCCGCGGTGAACCGGTGGATCTCGAGGCTGCCCGCACGCTGCTCACACCGTTGTCGGCGCAGGAGCGTCTGGCCTGGGCCCAGAACGCCTTCGGCCCGGGCCTCGCCCTGACCACCAGTTTCGGGATTCAGTCGGCGGTCTTGCTGCACATGGTGAGCGAGCTGGCGCAGCGCAGCGGCCAGCCCGTGCAGGTGATCTGGGTCGACACCGGCTATCTCCCGCCGGAGACCTATCACTACGCCGATCAGCTGAGCGAGCGCCTCAGCCTCAGCGTGCATGTGGCCCAGGGAGCGATCAGTCCGGCCCATATGGAAGCCCGTTATGGCCGTTTGTGGGAGAGCGGCGAGGTGGGGGATCTCGAGCTGTATCACCGACTCCGCAAGGTGGAGCCCCTCGATCGGGCCTTTCAGGATCTGCAGGTGCGCTGCTGGGCCAGTGGCGTGCGGGGCAGCCAGACCGATCTCCGCCGCGCCATGCAGACCCTGGATCCGGTGCGCGGGCTGTGGTCGCTGCGCCCTCTGCTGAGCTGGACCAAGCGCGACGTCTACTACTACATGCAGGAGCACGCCCTGCCCCAGCATCCCCTCTTCGAGCAGGGGTATTCAACCGTTGGCGACTGGCATTCCAGCGGCCCCGACGACGGTGGCATCAGCGGTCGGGCCACCCGCTTCGGCGGGCTCAAACAGGAGTGCGGCATCCACCTGCCAGGGCTCATGGGCGAGGGCATCTGAGGTGGCAGGCGGGGCATCCCGCTGGCTGTTGATCGGCAACAGTCGCTGGCACTGGGCCGAAGACGTCCAGGGCGAGCGTCGCTACTGGAGCGATTCCCCCTCCATGACGCTGCCGCATCAGCCCCGCGGTTGGGCAGCGGTGGGGACCGTACCCCAGGGATTGCCGCCAGCAGGGCGACTGGAGCTGGCCCACATTCCCCTGCAGAACCTGCCGCCCTGGCTGGGCATCGACCGGGCCCTGGGGGGCTACGAAGCCTGGCAGCGTTGTGGCCGGCCTGTGTTGGTGGCTGATGCCGGCACCGCCCTGAGCCTGACCTGGGTCGACGGTCAGGGCCGTTTCTGCGGTGGGCGGTTGCAGGCCGGTGCCGCCCTGCAGCTGCGGGCCCTGCACCAGGGCACCGCTCAGCTGCCTGCGGTCCAACAGGCGGCTCTGGGCGCGCTGGCTCTCACCAGCCGTTGGCCTGCAGAGACCGAAACCGCCATGGTCGCCGGGGTGCTCGAGGGTCTGGCCGGAGCCCTGGATCGCGCGGCCTGCCAGCTGTTGCAGCGGCAAACCGACCTGCAGTTGTGGCTCACCGGGGGAGATGCCCAGGCGCTGCATGGCCTCCTGGTCGCCAACGGCCAGGGGGCATCAGGCTGGCAGCTGGCACCAGGCCTGTGCCTTGACGGGCTGGCCCGGGCCGCGGCGCTCAGCTGAGGCCCAGGTCAGCCAGGATGGTGTCGGCCATGGTCTCGGCCTTGACCTTGGTGTAGGCCTTTTCGATGCGGCCTTCGGGGTCGACCACAAAGGTGTGGCGCATCATGCCCATGTATTCCTTGCCCATGAACTTCTTGAGCCCGTAGCTGTCGTAGGCCGCGGCCACGGCGCAGGGTTCAGGATCTGTGAGCAGGGTGAAGGGCAGCTCGTATTTGGCGATGAACTTGCTGTGGCTGGCGGCGCTGTCCTTGCTGATGCCAAGAACAGCAATGCTGTGCTCGGCCAACACGCTCCACTGGTCGCGGAAGTTGCAGGCCTCCTTGGTGCAGCCAGGGGTGTCGTCTTTCGGATAGAAGTAAATGACCACCCGCTGCCCCTTGAACTGACTCAGACTCACGGGCTGACCGTTCTGGTCGTTGAGGCTGAAATCGGGTGCGGCATCGCCGACCTGCAGGGCCATGGTGTGGCGGGGGCAACAATGGCGAGAGCCTAAGGGCGCCGTTGGCGCGATCGCCGTGCAGCCCAAGTCGCAGCTGTGGTTCGTGCCACCGGGGCCAGGGCCCGAAGGGGGCTGCACCGACCAGGAGCTGCGCTGGGGTGCGGCACTGCCCCAGTCGCGCCGGCAGCAGTACTGGCGCAGTCGCACCGCCCTGCGCCAGCTGGTGGCTCCGCTGCTCGGCCACGACCCCCGGCAGCTGCCGTTGCACAGCCCGCCCGGGCTGGCGCCGAATCTGCCGGCCGGGCTGGGCTGGGTGAGCCTGAGCCATGCCGGCGGGGCGCTGCTGATCGCCTGGTCGCCGCAGCCGGTCGCTGATGCAGCGCTTCTACCCCGAACCCGAGCAGCGTCAGCTTGCAGGTTGTGACGGGGAGCCCCTGCGCGCGGCCGTGCTGCGCAGCTGGCTCATCAAGGAGGCCATCATCAAGGCGCGCCACAGTTCCCTGGCGCGGGAACTGCCGCTCTGGTGGCTCGACCATGCCGGCGGCACCCTGCACCATGTGGCGACCAACCATGTGGTCAGGCCGTTGGAGGGTGCCCTCATGGGATGGCGCTGGGCCGCCGTGGGCGAAGCCCTGGAACTGCCGCAACCCGCCCCCTTAACTTGGCACTTTGACGGCGGTTGAGCCGGTGGCAGGGGTGGTGCGTCAGGTGCTGCGGGTCTGGTTGCCGCTGGGGGCTGTGCTGTTGCCCTTGCTGCTCGAGCCGCGCGTTCATGCTGCGGGCCTCGACGATCGCCCGGCCCTGGAGCAGTTCGTTGCCAGCGGCCAGATCACCAGCCGTCGCCTCAAGGTCGACCTGGCCCGCTCGCAATGGACGGTCCAGGAGCTGCGGGCGGCAATCGCCCGGGCCTATGGGCTCAAGACCGGTGCCATGGCCCGATTCCTGGCCACCCCTGCGGGCCGGGCCCTGGTCGAACGGCAGCTGGGCTGGTGGTCGACCGATCTGAGCGATCCGGTCAAGGCCGCGGCCCTGCGGGCGGCCATCGTGGCCGACAGCAGCGATGGGGCGATCTCGTTGCTGGGGGTGCTGCAGCGCCTGCCGGTGCGTTTTGAACTGGCCACCGGAGCCGGGCTGTCGGCGGCGCCCGACGGCAGCTGCGGTTGCCCCCCCGGGTGCGGAGGCTCGGCCCTGGCCCATCTGTCGTTTCTGATCGCCTGCCTGCAGGCAGGGGCAACCGTTCGCTGAGTTCAGCCCTTGCGCTCAGCCCTTGTGCCTGGCCTGGATCAGCGTGTGTCTGACCCGTTGGGGCAGCGCTTTGCCCAGGGCCTGCTGAAACTGCTGCTCCAGCCAGCGGCGCTGGTCTGCGGACTTGAGCGTTCGCTTCAGCAATGCCCCAAAGGGCTGCTCGGCCCCGAACCAGCGCGCCAGCATCGGCGGCTGCAGCAGCAACTGCAGGGGTTCCTCCCAGCTCTCGCGGCTCAGCTGCCAGGGCGGGTCGCCCAGCAGGCTGGCTGGATCGATCATGTCTGCCTGCAACCAGTCGGTCTCGGCGGCAGCCAGCTGGGCAAGGTTGCGCTGCAACGGGGCATCGGCGCTCAGGCCCCCCAGCTCCAGCAGGCCGCCCACCGGACCCAGCAGGGGAGTGCTGTGCAGCAGCCGCAGTTCGGCCTGGGGTGCCAGCAGGGCGCTGATCTGCTCCAGCCACTGCTGCTGGGCCGCTGGTTCGCCGGGTAGCTGGATCTGGCGGCCCGCCAACCGTTCGAAAGGGCCTTCGAGCCCCGCCAGGCCCACCACCACCTCGGGCTGGCGCAGGGCATCCAGCACCTGCAACTGGGCCCGCAGCCGCTGTTGGTCTTCAGGGGTGTTGACGCTGATCACCACCTGGCCTTCCGGGGTCTGCTCGAGGGGATCCAGGGCCCACAGCAGGGAGCGGGCGCCAAGAATCAGCACCCGCTCGTGGCGGCGCCAGGTGCCCGTCTGCCAGAACCGGCGGCGCAGCCGATCGAGCCGCTCGCCCTCGGCGACGGCGCTGCGCGCCAGCCAGCGCTGCAGCTCGGGCTCGGCGGGGCTGTGGCTCAGCACCTCGGCCTGGTCGGCGGCTGTCTCGGCGGCTGCCGCCAGCTGGGCCGCCCGGCGTTGCTGCAGGCGCTGGCGCAGCTGTCCTTCCCAGTGCTCGGCGTAGGCGTGGGGGTAGCGGTAGCCGACCCCATCGCCAAAGGCCGCGCCGTCGCGGTTGGCGTCGCGCAGGTGGCTGGGCACCTGCTGCCTGCTGCTCTGCCGAACGGCCTTGAGGGCATCGAAAAAGCCCAGCACGCTGTTGCTCTTGTCGGCGCCGGCCAGATACAGGGCCGCCTGGGCCAGGGGGTAGAGGCCCTCGGGCAGGCCAACCCGCTCAAAGGCGGCGGCGCAGGCTTCGACCACCACAATCGCCTGGGGGTCGGCGAGGCCGATGTCTTCGCCCGCGGCGATGAGCATGCGCCGAAAGATGAAGCGCGGGTTCTCGCCCGCTTCGACCATGCGGGCCAGCCAGAACAGGGCCGCATCGGCATCGCTGCCCCGCAGCGATTTGATGAAGGCGCTGATGGTGTCGAAGTGGGCATCGCCCTGCTTGTCATAGAGAACCGCACGCTGCTGAATCGACTCTTCGGCGATGGCCAGGTCAATGGCGATCACGCCGTCGTCGTTGACGGGTGTGGTCTCGACCGCCAGCTCCAGGGCATTGAGCAGGCTGCGGGCATCGCCGCCGGCCACGTCGATCAGGTGGTCGACGGCTTCGTCGCTGATGGCGACCTGGCGGTTGCCGTAACCCCGTTCGTTGTCGACCAGCGCGCGCTGCAACAACTGCCGCAGATGCACCGCTTCGAGCGGCTGCAGCCGAAACAGACGCGAGCGGCTCACCAGGGCCTTGTTGACTTCAAAGAAGGGGTTTTCGGTGGTGGCGCCGATCAGGTTGACGGTGCCGTTCTCAACCCACGGCAGCAGGGCATCCTGCTGGGCGCTGTTGAAGCGATGCACCTCGTCGATGAACAGGGTGCTGCGCAGACCGTGACGCTCAAGCCGCGCCCGCGCGGCCTCGACCTCGGCCCGCAGGTCCTTGACCCCGGCCAGCACGGCATTGAGGCTGCTGAAGTGGGCCCGGGTACTGCCGGCGATGATGCGGGCCAGGGTGGTCTTGCCCACGCCCGGTGGGCCATGCAGGATCAGGTTCCCGACCCGGTCGGCGGCGATGGCCCGTCGCAGCAGGCGCCCCGGCCCCAGGATCGCTTCCTGGCCGACAAAGTCGTCGAGGCCGCGTGGCCGCATGCGATCGGCCAGGGGGGCAAGGCCCTGCAGCAGGGTGTCGCCGTGGTGGCTGAACAGATCGCTCACCGGGGCAGCCAGACTGCGTCCATCATCAACGCGTTGGGCCGATGCCTGCCGGTAAGCCAGGGTTCTCCGGACTCGGGCCGCTCGTCGTGACGGCCCTGATCCTGACGGCCTGCTCGGGTCGGGGTGAGCAGGCCGGTCGTCGACCCCTGCCGGTGGCCACCCAGCCGGTGACGCCGGCCACGTTCACCGACAAGGTCGAGGCGATCGCCACCCTTGAGGCCGAGCGCGAGGTGCAACTGGCCGCTCAGGTCAATGGACGGGTGATCCGGCTGCTGGTTCGCCAGGGTCAGGTGGTGCAGAAGGGGCAGTTGCTGCTGGTGCTTGATCAGAGCCAGTTGCAGGCCGAGCTGGCCACGCTGCGGGCCCAGATGCTGACCGACAAGCTCAACTTCGAGCGCTATGAGCGCCTCGTGCGCGAGGGTGCGGCCAGCGCCATTCAGCGGGATCAATTCCGCCAGGCGGCGATCGCTTCCCGCCAGGCCCTGTTGGCCAGGCAGGCCGATCTGGCTTTTCGTTATGTGCGCGCTCCCCAGGCGGGCACCGTTGGCGAGATCAATCTCAAGCCCGGCGATGTGTTGCAGGCCGGCGTGCCGTTCACCCGGTTGGTGAGCAACAGCGCTCTCAATGCCGAGATTGAGCTGCCCGCCAATCTGGTAGGCACCCTGCGGGTCGGGATGCCGGTGGAGCTCCATGCCCCAGGCAGCAGCGCCGCTGAGCTGCGCACACGCATCAGCGCCATCGAGCCGTCGGTGGCGACGACGACGCAGTTGTTGATGGCGCAGGCCCCGGTGCGTGATCCGTCGCCGCAGTGGCGCAACGGTCTGCGGGTGCGGGCCGATGTGCTGCTGGGCAACCGCCAGCATCTGGCGGTTCCCTTTGCCGCGGTCACCCGGCTCGCCGATCAGAGTTTCGTGTATGTGGTCGGTAACCGCGAGCAACTCAGGCGTCGCCCCGGCAGGGCCGATCTGAGTGCGCTGGCGGCCCTGCCCCCCGCCACCCGTTTTGCGCTGCAGATCCCTGTGCAGCTGGGACTGCTGCAGGACGGGCGCTACCCGGTGCTCGCAGGCCTGACGGCTGGCCAGCGGGTGATCACCTCAGGTCTGCTGCAGTTGCGTCATGGCATGCCGGTGAAACCGCGTCGACCAGGTAAGGCGGTTTCGAAGTAACTTGCGGCCAAATGCCCCGCAGTTGTGCGTCATTCGCCCATCAAGCTGGTTCCGCTGCTGCCTGTGTTCGCCCTGTCGGCCTGCGCACCTCAAAGCCAGGGACGTGCGCCGCTGGTGGTGCAGGTTGAGCAGGTCGGCGATGCCACCTTCATGCCCGGCATCGAAGTGGTCAGCCGACTCGAATCGACCACCAACGTGGCCCTGCGCCCCGAAGTGGATGGCCGGGTGGTCAAGATCCTGGCCGTGCAGGGGCAACAGGTGAAGGCCGGCCAGCCGATCCTGGTGCTCGACAACGTGCAGCAGAGCGCCAACCTCAATGCCAGCCAGGCCCAGGCCCGCCGCGATCGCATCAATGCCGAGCGTTACATCTTCCTGAATCAGCAGGGAGCCGTCTCGGCCCTGCAGCGCGACTATTACGTGACCGAGGCGATCCGCAGTGCCGATCAGGTCAAGGCCAATGCGGCGAACCTTGGCTACAAATATGTGACTTCGCCGATCGCCGGGGAAATCGGTGACCTCGACACGGTCAAGCTGGGCGATTACGTGCGCCAGGGCCAGGCGATCACAGGAATCGTCGACAACAGCAACCTCTGGACCCTGATGGATGTGCCGGCCACCCAGGCCTCCCAGGTCCGCCTGGGCCAGACAGTGCAGTTGAAGACCCAGGGCAATCCGCCGGTGACAGGCAACGGCAAGGTGGTCTTCATCTCGCCTTATTTCGGGGTGAGCGGCGATCAGTCTTCGCCCAACACGGTGCTGGTCAAGGCGGAATTCCCCAATCTCACCGGCAAGTTGAAGACCGGGCAATTCGTGCGCAACCGCATCGTCACCAGCACCACCCGGCAGCTTTCGGTGCCGGTGCAGGCCGTGATGATGCAGGCCCAGCAACCCTTCGTCTACCGGATCGTGCCGTTGTCGGCAGCGTTGCCGAAGATCAAGACCTCGACCCAGATCCCCGACGCGACCAAGGCCAGACTCGAGAAGCTGCCGCCCAACACCCCCATCGTGGTCCAGACCGCCGTGCAGCTTGGGGCCCTTCAGAACAACCGTTACCCCCTGATTTCAGGCCTGAGCACCGGGGAGCGCATCGTGATCAGCAACACGGCGCTGTTGCGTTCGGGCATGCCGGTCCAGATCGCCAACGCCAACTGAGGACCGCTCGATGTCTCTTTCCGACAATTTCATCAAGCGGCCCGTTCTGACCACGGTCTGCAGCATCCTGATCGTGCTGATCGGCATCATCGCGATTCCGACGCTGCCGATCGAAAACCTTCCCAATATCGCCCCGCCGTTGATTCAGGTGACCGCCAATTACGGCGGTGCCAACTCGGTCGTGACCGAGCAGGCCGTCACCAACCCCCTGGAGCAGCAGATCAATGGTGTGCCGGGGGCGGCCTATATCTCTTCGACCAGCTCCAATACCGGTCAGAGCACGATTCAGGTTTATTTCGACGAAGACACAGATATCAGTATTGACCAGGTGAATGTGCAGAACCGGGTCTCTCTGGCGATGCCGCAGCTGCCCCAGCAGGTGTCGGCCACGGGTGTCTCGGTGATGCAGAGCACCCCATCGATTCTGCTGGCTTATCAGGTCACATCGAGTCATGGCCAGTTTGATGCCTCCTATCTCAACGGTCTGATCTACGAGCAGCTCTACTACCAGTTGGAGCGGGTGCCCGGAGTCGCCCAGGTCAACCTGCTGGGTGGCAGCAACCCAGCCTTCTGGTTGTTTGTGGACCCCGACCGCCTGACCGCCAACCAGCTCACCGCCGATCAGGTGGTGTCTGCTGTCAAAACCCAGAACAGTGTTGCTGTCGGTGGTTTGGTGGGCGGACCGCCAGCGGGTGGAGATCAGAAATTTGCCTACCCCATTCTCGTCACCGACAACGGCAACCTTGTTTCGGTCGAACAGCTCAACGATCTGATCGTCGGCAAATCACCCCAGGGCAACCTTCTGCGCCTGCGCGACGTGGGGCAGGCCACCTACGGCTTCAACACCTTTGCCCAGCAGGCCGTCAGTGTTGATGGTTATCCATCGATCACCGTTGGAGTCTTTCAGACGCCCGAGAGTAACGCGCTTGATGTGTCTCAAGCCGTTGTGAGTGTGATGAACCAGTTCGCCCAGACGGTGCCGCCTGGGGTGCAGGTCACTGAGATCTACAACATCGGTCAGTTCATCGAATCGGCCGTCGACGGTGTAACCGATGCACTCGGTCTGGCGATCGTTCTGGTGCTGGTCATTCTGTTCCTCTTCCTGCAGAACTGGCGCGCCACGGTCGTGCCCAGCCTGGCCATTCCCATTTCGCTGGTCGGCACCTTTGCTTTCATCAAGGTCTTCGGATTCTCGATCAACCAGCTGACCCTGCTGGGTCTGGTGCTCGCCACCGGCCTGGTGGTGGACGACGCCATTGTTGTGATCGAGGCCGTCTCCAAGAACCTTGAGGATGGCATGAGTCCGCGCAAGGCCGCCCTCGAGTGCATGGGCACCCTGATCGGCGCCATCATTGCCACTTCGCTGGTGCTGATGGCGGTCTTTGTGCCGGTCGCGTTCTATCCGGGTGGCATCGGCATCATCTACAAGCAGTTTGCGCTGACGATCGCCTTCTCGATCGCCATCTCAACCTTCAATGCCTTGACGTTCTCGCCGATGCTGTCGGCCCTGATCCTCCGATCTGAGAAACCCCCCAGGCCCCAGGGCTGGGGCTGGACGGTGGGTGGTGTCGTCGTCGGTCTGGCCTTCGGCAGGTTCAGCGCCGCCTCCTTCGGCATCGGTGCCTATGTCTTCGGCGTGCTGCTGTTCGGTTTCGCCGGTAGCCGCCTGGCCCTGATCTTCGATCGCTTCAACACGTTCTTCGCCTGGTTGCAGAGCAGCTACATCAAGCTGCTCCACGTGCTGATCCAGAAACGGCGTTACATCCTCGCCGGTCTGGCCGGCGGCATCGTGCTCACGGTGATTGCCTTTTCGGCGCTACCAACGGCCTTCATCCCCGAGGAGGATCAGGGTTATGGCCTTGGCATTTTTCAGTTGCAGAATGGCGCTTCCCTCAGCCAGACCCAGAAGACCGGGCTTGAGATCGCCAAGGTGCTCAAGACTGAAGACGACATCGTCGCTGCTTCGGTCATCAGTGGTTATGGATTCAATGGCGCGAGTCCTGACCAGGGAGTGTTCTTCTTTGGTCTCAAGCCGTTGGAAGAGCGCAGCGGCACCGACCAGAAGGCACCGGCCATCGTCGAACGCCTCAACGCCAAGCTCTCCAAGCTGAGCAGCGGCCTGGCGGTCGCCGCCCAACCCCCTGCCATCCCCGGATTCTCAGCCCAGGGCGGCTTCTACTTCCAGTTCAACGACCTCAGCAACGGCGCCTATACCTTCCCCCAGCTTGACGGTCTGGCCCAGGAGCTGGTGGCCGCAGGAACTGCCTCCGGGCAATTCTCCAGTCTCTACACCCAGTTCATCCCCAGTGCGCCGGCGTTCGGTCTCAAGGTTGATCGCTCGATCATGGGGGCCCTGAACATCGACTTCCAGCAGGCGATGCAGACCATTGCCGTGCTGGCCGGCGGCAACTATTCGGGACTCACTTATGAGAACGGCCAGGTGCGCAACATCTATGTTCAGTCAGAAGCATCGGGCCGCAGCACGTTGGATGACGTGTTGTCCTACTACGTGCGCAACAAGGACAACAAACTGGTTCAGGTGAGTGAGTTCGCCTCCACCGAGCTCACCAGCGCGCCGCCTGTCATCAGCCACTACAACCTCTACCGCACCGTTCTCGTGCAGGGCGCCGAGGCGATCGGCAAGAGCTCAGGTCAGGCCCTCACAGCGATTCAGCAGATCTTCAAGCAGCAGAACTTCAACAACATCGGCTACGCCTTCACCGGTCTGGCGGCGCTGCAACTCTCGGCCGGAAGCGCCAGCGTGCTGGTCTTCGGTCTTGGTGTTCTGATTGTCTACCTGGTGCTCTCGGCCCAGTACGAGAGCTATGTGACCCCGGTGATCATTCTGATGACCGTGCCCCTGGCCATGCTCGGAGCTCTGGTGTTTCTGGCGTTGCGCTCGATCGATCTCAACATCTATGCCCAGGTGGGTCTGGTCACGTTGATCGGTCTGGCCGCCAAGAACGGCATTTTGATCGTCGAGGTGGCCGAGCAGCACCTCGAGGCCGGCATGACGATCACCGAGGCCGCCATCGCAGCAGCGGAATCGCGCATGCGACCGATCCTGATGACGGCCATTGCCTCGTTGGCCGGTTTCCTGCCGCTGGTGGTCGCCACCACCGCCGGTGCCAATAGCCAGCAGTCTCTGGGCACCGTGATCTTCGGTGGTCTTCTGGTCGCCACGGTGCTGTCACTCGGGGTGGTCCCGCCGTTCTATGTGGCGATCAAGACCCTTGAAGCCCGTTGGTTCCCCGAACAACCGGAAGAGCAGCCCCAGCTGCCGAGCGCATGACTGCTGTGCTGGTGCTGAGGTGTGCGGGTTCTCGGCGTGAAGGCTTGCTCGCTGCCTCGGCGACGGGCGATGCGCCGATCGGCTGGTGTTGACGATGGGGTCTGGGGTGAGCCGCGCAAAACCCTTCGGCTTTGATGCCTTGGCGCGCATTGTCTATGTTCACGCGGCGATGTCGTTGGTCGTTCTGACATCAGTGCTGCAGCACGCCTTGCAGCGTGGTGGCCAGGCTGCTGCTGTATCTGCCGGCGTTGGACTCGTGATCGCGGTTTCTGGCTGCGCGGCCATGGTGGGCGTCGCCAGGAATCGGTCCTTGCGCGCACTGGTGATGCTTCGTTGTCTTCTCTGGGTCACGGTTGCCAAGGTTGGGCTTGGCTTGATCACCGTTCTCAGGACCAGTGACAGTGCAACAGCGGAATCGTTGCGCGCAATCCTCCTGAATGAAGCTGTTCTGATTCCCCTGGCGATCTACTGGTCGAGGCGCATTCACACCACGTACCTCGCTGCAGTCGCGAAGACTTAGCCCCCGCTGGCGATCCATCGGCGTTGTGTTGCGCTGCAGAGCTCAGGTGATCACCGTGGGCCGCTCCATGCCGGTGCGCAGCTTGATTTGGGCCAGTGAATCGATCGCTTCAATCAGATCGCCCAGGGCTGCCTGGGGATCCTGGTTCAGGTTGCCGCCGGGCGGTACATAGCTTTCGAGGTAGACCCTCAGGGTCGCGCCCTGGGTGCCGGTGCCGGAGAGTCGCAGCACCACTCGGCTGCCATCGTTGAGCAGTAGCCGCAGGCCCTGGCCCGTGGTGGTGGAGCCATCGATCGGATCGGTGTAGGCGAAGTCATCGGCAACGGCGATGGTGCGACCGGCAAAGGGTTGCCCGTTCAGCTCGCTGAGCATCCCCTTCATGCGGTCGTAGAGACCATGGGCGGCCTCGCTGGCGATCGCTTCATAGTCGTGGCGCGAGTAGTAGTGGCGGCCGAAACGGCTCCAGTGCTCGGCCATGATCTCGGCAACGCTGCAGCGCCGCTGGGCCAGGATCTGCAGCCAGAACAGCACGGCCCAGAGGCCGTCCTTTTCGCGGATGTGGTCACTGCCGGTGCCGAAGCTCTCTTCACCGCAGAGGGTGATGCGGCCGGCATCGAGGAGGTTGCCGAAAAACTTCCACCCTGTCGGGGTCTCGAAGCAGGGGATACCCAGCTCCTTGGCGACCACGTCAACGGCGGCACTCGTCGGCATGGAGCGGGCCACCCCCGCCAGCCCCTGGGCATAGCCGGGCGCCAGGGTGGCGTTGGCGGTGAGCACAGCCAGGCTGTCGCTCGGATTCACAAAACAGTGACGCCCCAGGATCATGTTGCGGTCGGCGTCGCCATCGCAGGCCGCGCCAAAGTCATAGGTCTCACCGTTGAGCAGCAGCTCGGCCAGTTCGTGGGCATAGGTGAGGTTCGGGTCGGGATGGCCGCCGCCGAAGTCTTCGCTGGGGATGCCATGGCGCACGGTGCCGGCCGGCGCACCCAGCAGGCCCTCGAACAGGGCCCTGGCATACGGCCCGCTCACGGCGTGCATGGCATCGAAGGCCATCGCAAAATCACCGCGCAGCAGTTCGGCGATGGCGCCGAAATCGAACAGCTGCTGCATCAGGGCGACGTACCCCTCGGTGCCGTCGATCACTTCGACCGTCAGGGAGCCCAGGTCGGTGCTGCCGATCTGGTCGAGCGCGAGCGCCCAGCCGGTCGGGGCTTCGGCGATGCGGTAGCCCTCGAGCCTGAGGGTGGTGGCATGGATCGCTTCGGTGATCGCCTCGGGTGCCGGACCGCCGTTGGCGCCGTTGACCTTGACGCCGAAATCACCGTCCGGTCCGCCGGGGTTGTGGCTGGCTGACAGGATGATGCCGGCGATGGCTCCGCAGCTGCGGATCAGGTGTGAGGCCGCCGGCGTCGAGAGAATGCCACCGGTGCAGGTGATCACCCGGCTGATGCCGTGGGCTGCGGCCATGCGCACGATCACGTCGATGGCCCGGCGGTTGCCGTAGCGGCCGTCGCCCCCCACCACCAGGGTGCCGCCGTCGACGCCGGGAACCACCCGCAGGGTCGCCTCGATGAAGCTCTCGAGGTAGTGGGGAATCTCAAAGGTGCGGCTGCTCTTGCGCAGCCCTGAGGTTCCCGGTTTCTGATCGCTGAAGGGCTGCTCCAGAGGCACGGTGCTGATCTGGAGGCCGGTGCTGGTTGCCATCAGCTGGGTTCAGAAACCTGGACGCCTGCCCAAACTAACCCCGCTTTTCGGATCAGCGGCCCTCGCCGGTGTTGCCGGTGATGCCCTTGAGAAAACCGCCCAGGCCGCCCTGGCGCTGCGTGTTCTGTTGGCTCTGGCTGTTGCCGCTTCCCAGGGGTTTGGTCGCCGGTCTGCAGAGCACGGTCACGTCGGCGGCCTCACGGTTGAGACGTTCGCGCCGCTCGTAGCTGTTGGTCGGGCTCACCACGGCCCGCTCACGAATGTTCCAGAGGTTGTCCTTGCATGAGGCCGGCAGCAGCGGGTGGTCCAGCAGGGGATCGGCGACCCCGCGCGCCTTGTTGCAGGTGGCGGCGGTGTTCTCGCGCCCGCAGGCCAGGATGTCGAGCTGCAGCTGCCGAAACAGCTCAGCCGGCGGAAACACGGTCGGGTTGAAGCTGCTGGCCTGCTGGGCCTGGGCCAGTGGGCTGCACAGCACACCCAGAACGAGCGCCACCGTGTCAAGCAGCAGCAAGGTACGAAGGGGCCTTGGCATGGTGGGAGGGTGCGTGGCGGTTCCTGCGGGCTGGACTGGGCTAACCGACTGCATGGCTCCTATAGAAAGGAGTTGTAGTTGCGCACGGCCTCGTTGGGGCTGGGGCCTTCGACCCCCAGCAGGTGGCGTTTCTTGGCCAGCAGGTAGTCGACCAGCTCCTGCTGGACCTCCAGCAGCTCCTTGGTGCAGCCACGAAACGCCGCGCGGTGGCGGATTTCATCGTGGCGGGTGTGCAGATCGCGCAGCATCAGCTGAATGGCATCCAGGGTGGCGCCATGCAGGCGGGCGGCTGTCTGGGAATCCACAGCGGTCAGCAAGCCAGGTGTCATGGGCTCAATCTGACACAACTGCCCGTGCCCAGAGCCGGCACAACAGGGCTGGACAAGCCCATCACGGTTGGTTTCATGGGCGCACCTGCACGAAATCCTTGGCATTCCTCAAGGCAATCGGTGGATTCTTCAACCGTCTGCTGAGCCAGCGCGAGTCGCAACCCGGGGCTGAACCTGCTGATCAGGGTTCAGCACCCCAGCCTGATTCCTCCTCGGGCATCACGATCCTGGGCTGATGCCTCCGGTTGGGAGACGCTCTGAAGCCATCCAGTGATGGGTTCACCAGCTCCCGTAGCTGTTGACCTGATTTGCCATAGCAGCAGCAGAGGCATCACCAGAGGTCATCTGGGTGATCTGGTTGATGGTGAGGTCTCCACCTGTGTAGAGCGCCTCCAGGGCGCCTTTGCCATAGATGCCGATGCCTGTGAGTCCTTTGGCAGTCACGTTGGCAGCAAAGGTGATGTCACGGGTGTCAACACCAATGATCTTGATCTTGTCGATGGCATCAAGACCTTCAATGATGTCGCATTTCGATCCATCAGCATTGTTCCCTGCTTTGCCGTAGATCCAGTTGACCAGGTATTGGTCTGACTTGATGGCGATCAGGTCGGATGCTCCATCCTTTTCGGATTTGTAGGTGTTCCATCCGAAATCACCGTGGAGTTCGTCCGCACCGAGTCCACCCATGAGGATGTCACGTCCATTGCCGCCGTGAATCAGGTCGTTACCAGCACCGCCATCGATGATGTCCCAGCCAGCCAAGCCCTTAATCACATCATTGCCGTTTCCGCCTTGTAAAACGCTTCGAGGGTATCTGAAGAATTGAAATCAATCTGTTTGCCAGTTAGTATATCGCCGTTGTCGGACGCTTTGGCGGCAAGGTTGATTTTGATAGACCCCGACCAAGAGGAGGCATTGATAGTAAGGGTTTTATCTGAAATTTCTAAGGAGATGGTGCTGGATGGAGCGCTGGTGCCAAGCAAGCTATTGATGACACTGGTTGCAGAATAGTCCTTGTTGATGGATAGACTATTAGTACTTCCGGATGAGCTGGTTGTGCTTTGGGTAGAGGCGTTGCCATTGAAATTCAGGCTGAATGGATCATTCCACCAGCCGAGCGGAAAAGCCGATGAGTCTGGGAAGTTTGCGATGGAGTCTCTTGAGTGCGATGTTGGAAAACTTCCATAGCGAGAACCTTCCCCTATCCAGTCTGAATATTTATTGTATTTGGTGTCTGAGCTGTAAAAGCCAGTCAGGCTTGCTCCAGCCGCTTCAAGAGTTGTTGCTACAAGAGTGCTGGCACTAAATGAATATCCTCCTCCGCTGAAGCGCCAAAACTGGTTGTTTTCTTGTTGTGTTGAATAGTTATACAAATATACGGCGGCCTCGGTAATGGCGCCGCCTGTAAGCTGTCCGCTGGCGTCATAATTCATGCTTCCTTTGTAAACTGTAGCGGCAGCGGTTGTATCATTTTCAAGGCTAAGTTTCCAGATGGAGACAAATTCGGTCTTGTCCATCAGGACTTTAATTGTTGTTTCTCTTCCATTTGATGATATGGATTTCGTTTCGCCCGATGATTGATAGCCGGCGGGGCCAATAAACCAGTTGACCATTGAAAGCTTAGGATTTTTTTGATATTAGCATTTGCCGCCCTCCTGGGTTGTATTCGGTTGACGCATATTCCGTTGCTCTCCAAATAGCCTCTTGCCTTCCCCTGCACGCAGACCAGCTGCTACCTCCATCAGGTGCGAGGACCAACCAGTCCGATTCACAGGCCACCCCCATAGCCAATAAGCCACCCAAGGCCTCCCAGCCCTTCCACCATGCCTTCTTCGCCCGTCCCGTGGAATTGGTTGCCCCTAGCCTCATCGGCAGCCTGCTGGTCAAGCGCCAACCCAAGGGCGATCTGCTGTGGGGCGTGATTGTGGAAACCGAGGCGTATGGCTAACCGAGCCCGCCAGCCAGAGGTAGAGGTGCCCGGCCCAACCAAAGAAACCCTCCTTGGAGGGCCTTGGCGATTGTATGTCTATGTGAGTTATGGCATTCACTGTTGCGTGATGAGAATGGCCTCAACGATTTCCAATCTCTTCTGCAGCCACTCCGAAAGACACAAATACCATCTGATCTGTCTCTCAATTCTGCGCGAAACCTTTCATGCCCGCTACGCCCGCCGCACCACCCCACTGCCGCACAGCTGGCGCTGCCGCTCAAGTT
>RGUW01000051.1 GCA_010027605.1 Synechococcaceae bacterium WB9_2_112
GCCACAGCACAGGCCGCCGGCGCTGCTGGGCAGCAGGGCGTCGTCGGCACCGGCTTCACGGGCCTGGCGCCGGGCGATCAGGGCGCTGCCGTAGCCAAACGACTTGCATCGACTCAGCAGGCTGCTGGCCTGCCGCATCTCGGTCGCGCTGACGATCACGGTCAGCGGGGCAAAGCAGGGCTCTGCGCTGCTCAATTGCAGCCAGCAGAGCGTCTCTCCCGCTGCGTCGGGGGCGATCGGATCGAGCCCGCGCGCGCTGCTGCCGCGGCACCAGTTGAGCCGCAGCGCACCATGCTCGATGCCACTGCGGCTGATCGCTTCGCGCACCAGCGGCGCGATCAGCTCCTCGCCGGGGGGCGCCGGCAGCCCCAGCAGGCCCGCGCTGCCCTGCCAGCGTGCCAGGTGGGCGGCCAGCAGCCTGGGGCGGCCGTGCTGCACCAGCACGGTCTCAAACACGCCTTCGGCCAGAAGCAGGCCGCGGGCATCGACGGGCAGGGCCAGCGCAGCAGGTGCTCCCCAGCTGCCGTCAGGTCCGCCTCGGTTGATCCAGGCGATGCTGGGGGGGCTGGGGCTCATGCCAGCGCCTGCAGCAGGGGCCTGAGCTTCCAGCCCATCTCCTCGGCTTCGGCGTCCGGGTCCGAATCGGCGACGATGCCGCAGCCCGCATGGGCCCTGAGGGTGCGGTCGTTGAGCATCAGCGAGCGAATGATGATGTTGCTGTCCAAGCTGCCATCGCTGCCCAGACGGAACAAGGCGCCGCAATAGGGACCACGCGGCACCGGCTCCAGTTCTCCCAGGCGCTGGCAGGCCCTGATCTTGGGTGCGCCGCTGATCGAGCCCCCCGGCCAGCAGGCCTGCAGCAGGGCGGCGTTGCTGATGCCTTGTCGCAGCTGGCCCTCGACGACCGAGGTCAGGTGGTGCACCTGGCGGTAGCTCTCCAGGCCCACCAGCTGGGGCACCCGGATCGACCCCGGTTGGCAGACCCGCCCCAGATCGTTGCGCAGCAGGTCGACGATCATCACGTTCTCGGCCCGATCCTTGGGGCTGCTCACCAGCTCGGCGGCGGCCTCGGCATCGCTCTCCGCATCCTCGCTGCGGGGTCGGGTGCCCTTGATCGGCCGCGTTTCGACCAGGCCGGTGGCATCGCGCCGCAGAAAGCGTTCCGGTGAGCTGCACAGCACCGCTTCGCCGCGGGCCTCGCCGCTGCCGATCGCCAGGCCTGCAAACGGTGCCGGGCACTGCCGGCGCAGCCGCCCGTAGAGGGCCAGGGCCGTGGTCGCCCCTGCCGCACACCCCTCAGGCAGGGTTGTCTGGCAGCAGGCCGTGAGGTTGGCCTGAAACAGATCGCCGGCGGCGATCCAGCGGCGGATCTGCTCGACCTGCTCGGCAAAGCGGGCGGGGCTGGTGTGCCAGTGCCACTGCTCCAGCGGCAGCCTGGGGGCAGCGGCCAGCTCGGTGGGCAGCTCCGTGGGCAGCTCTGTGGGCAGGCCCGCCAGCAGCGCCGCCAGCCTGGGCGCGAGGCGCTCATCCGGATCGCTGCCTCCCTGTGCTGGGGTGCGCTCGAGCCAGAGCTGCTGCTGCTGCAGGTCAAACACCAGCTCATGGCTGTAGTGGGCGGCCCACAGCACAGCCATGGCCGGCTCGAGCCAGTGGTCTGCGGGCTCGACCCAGGCTCCGGCCTCATAGGCCAACCAGCCCATCCAGCTGCCGCCGGTGCGGCTCAGCTCGGTCTCGAGCCTGGCCAGGGCGTTGAAGGGATCCTGGTCCTGGCCTGAGCCGGGCAGCCCCCGGCAGCAGACGCTCTGCACCGGCCGGAACCCCAGCCGTGCCCAGCGGCCCAGGTCGCTGCCGTCGCCATCGAGCCAGACCAGGCCCTCGGCTCCCAGCTCCCGGGCGATGGCCGACACCACCAACAAAGGATCGCGCCAGGGCAGCGCGAGGCGGTGCCTGTGGTCAGCGGCCATGGCCGCTGGCCAGATCGGACCGGCCCGCCTCGATCAGGGCTGCATCACGGATGCGGCAGCTGTCGCACACGCCGCAGGGGGCATCACCGCCGCTGTAACAGCTCCAGGTGGCCTCGATCGGCACCCCCAGGCGCAGCGCCTGCTGCACGATCTCGGTCTTGCTCCAGTGCACCAGCGGCGCCCACAGTTCGGTGGCCTGGCCCTGCCGGCCCGCCTTGCTGCTCAGGCCGGCCAGCTGCTGAAACGCCGCCAGGTAGTCGGGCCGGCAGTCGGGGTAGCCCGAGTAGTCGACGGCGTTGACGCCCAGCACCAGCCGCCGGGCCCCCCGGGCTTCGGCCAGGCTGAGTCCCAGGGCAATGAACACCGTGTTGCGTCCGGGCACGTAGGTGCAGGGGATCACGCCCGGCTCCACCCCTGCCGTGGGCACGGTGATGGCGCTGTCGGTCAGGGCCGAGCCGCCCCAGGCCGCCAGGTTCACGCTCAGGGTGTGGTGCTCGGCGATGCCCAGGGCCGCGGCCACGGCGGCGGCGGCCTGCAGTTCGCGCCGGTGGCGCTGGCCGTAGTCGAGCGAGAGGGCGATCACCGCATGGCCTGCCTCGAGCGCCAGGGCCGCGGCGGTGGCCGAATCGAGCCCGCCCGACAGCAGGGCGATGGCGAGCGGCCGGGTCGGGTCAGTGCTGGAGGCGGTCATGGCCCAAGGCTGGCAGATCCGATCAACATGGGGCGAGTTCCGTCCCGGCCCCCATGGTGTTGATCCGGCCCCTCGTCGTCGCTGCCGCCAGCGTGGCCATGGGGTTGGGGGCCCTGCCGGCCGCGGCGATTCCGCGTCTCGACCTGTCGCCCTATCCAGCCCCGGCGGCCGGTGAGCGCCGCTGGGTGATCCAGTTGCCCGGGGTGCTGCCCCCCACCCGCGATCCGGCGCTCTCCCCCGATCCACGGGAGTGGCGCGTGCAGCTGATCGTCGGTCAGACGGCTCTCGTCGACTGCAACCAGCACACCTTCACGGCCCGGATGCGCCACTGGCGCCTGAGCGAAGACACACCGATGGTGTTTCGCGTCGATGCCGTCGGCCCCCTGGTGTCGACCCGCATGGCCTGTCCACCCGACCAGCCGCGCCGGCAGACCTTCGTGACCATGGCCGGCAAGCCCTATGTGGTGCCCTACGTGGTGAGCCGGCCGATCGTGATCTATGCCCCGGCCGCGCTGCAGGTGCGCTGGCGGCTGTGGAAGGCCGAGCGCGAGGCGCGTGAGGCCCAGGCGCTCTGAGCTGAACCTGAACCCAGCGCAGGGGCCTCAGCGGATCGCCAGCCACTTGTGGGTCTGCAGGCTCAGCCGCCAGGCGGGGTGACGGCTCACGTGGCTCAGGGCCAGTCGGAGGCCTTCAGGGTCGTTCCACGCTGGCTGCAGCAGCAGGGCCGGGGCAGCCTTTGGGTCCCCCTGGCGCAGGGCGCTGGCCTGTCGGGCCATCGCTTCGGCAAACACCAGGTCGGCGCCGCAGCTCACCACCACCTTGAGTTCGTCGCAGTGCTGCAGCAGCGCCTCGCGCGGTGGCTTGTGGCGTTTGGGTGACAGGGTGATCCAGTCGAAGCGTCCGCTCAGGGGGTCGACACCGCTGGTCTCCAGGTGCAGGGGCAGGCCGCAGTGGGCCAGGGCGGTGCACAGGGGCCCCAGGTCATGGTGCAGGGGCTCACCCCCGGTGATCACCACGAAGGCGGCACCTTCCCGCGCCGCCGTTTCCGACTCGGCCACCAGGGCGTCGATGCTTTGCCTGGGGTGGCTGTCGCCGGGCCACGAGTGCTTGGTGTCACACCAGCTGCAGCCCACCGTGCAGCCACCGAGCCGAATGAAGAAGGCACTGCGACCCATGTGCAGGCCCTCGCCCTGCAGCGAGCAGAAGGTTTCCACGACGGGCAAGGAGGAGACGCCCGCAGGTTCTGCTGCGCGATGCGCGGCTGTGGAGGTGCTGACACGCTTCATGGTTGAACTGTAACGAGTGCACGCATCACACCCTCTTCTGCTGCAGATCAGAGCGTGATGTCTGTGGGTTGGCGTCTCTTTCTGTACATGATCTGTGTTGTTGCGCTTCATGCTTCAGCCTGCTGCAGAGACGCTTGAAAACTGATTGTGTCCTGACCTGTGTTGTGGAGTCTGATTAAACCGGAGCGGGGCTTTCCCCATCCATCTGTCAATGCATCTTTGCCATGACCAAACTCACGATTCTTGCTGATCATCATCTCGAGGCCATCACTGGTGGCGGCGGCGGTCGCCCCTGGGGTGGTTCGTCCTCTTATTCGTCGGTGTTCAGCCTGGCCAGCTACGAAAACGCCCTGCGGCAGTCCAACCTGGCAACCAACGTTGTCATCGGTGGCGGCCGTAACAGCTTCGCTGGGGTGATCAACGAGCAGAGCAACCTGGCCTTCCAGTCGATTGCTCAGCTCGGCTGATTTCGGCGTTCAACACCAGGGAGAGGGGAATCCCTCTCCCTTTTTCACCCTTTTTATTTGTCATGATCGAACTCACTGAGCTTCAGAGCGAACAGATCTGCGGTGGCCGTTCCGGCCGTGCTGGCATGGAAGGCCGGGGTCGGGGCCTTTCGTTGCTGGGTGCGGCGGCTCCTGTCACCAACACCTCCACCGCCACATCATTGAGCAGCGTTCTCAACGTCAACCCGCAGATCAATGTTGCGGTCAACCTGGCGATGTTCAGCAGCAGCATCTTCAACAGCCAGGGCAACGGGTCGGCCCTGGTGGTCGCCTGAGCGGTGCGGCCGACGTCATGACCACAGCTCCATGGCGACGTTGGAGGCCTGCTCTCCAGCAGATGCTTGCACTCCGACGAGGGTCGCGACGTTGGCCCCTGCTTCAGACCGATCCACACCCCTGCGTGCGTCAGCACGATGAGGAAGACTGCGGCGCCGCCTGCGTGGCCACCGTTGCTCAGGTGCACGGTCAGCGGCTGCCACTGGCGCGGGTGCGTCAGATGGTGGGCACCACCCAGCACGGCACCACCTTGCTGGGGTTGCGGCGGGGTGCCGAGGCCCTGGGGTTTGTGGTGCGTGCCGCCAGGGCCGAGCCGTCGTTGCTCGATGACCTCGAGACCCTGCCGCTGCCCTTGATCTGCCATTGGGATGGCAACCATTGGGTGGTGCTGCACGGCCGCGACCGCGAGGGTCTGCTGCAGATTGCCGATCCTGCCGTTGGTCTGCGTCAACTCAGCAGCGAGGCGTTTCTGAGCCATTGGCGCAATGGCGTCGTGCTGTTGCTCGAACCAGACCCGGCCCGCTGGGCCCGCGACACCCACAGCGACGACCCGCTCACCAGGCAGGGCGTCTGGGTGTTCGCCCGCTTTCTCAAGCCTTTCCAGCCCCTGTTGCTGCAGGCCCTGGGTCTCAACCTGGTGATCGGGGTGATGGCCCTGTCGATGCCGCTGTTGCTGCAGGTGCTCACCGACGATGTGCTCGTGCGCGGTGATGGCGGGATGCTTGCCGCCCTGAGCATCGGCCTGCTGCTGCTGTTTGCTCTGCGCAGCCTGTTCAGCTTCATGCAGGGCCTGATGGTGGGTCACTTCGGCCAGAAGCTGCAGTTGCAGATGGTTCTGCACTACGGCCAGCGCTTGCTGCATCTGCCGCTCGACTACTTCGAAGGTCGGCGCAGCGGCGAAGTCGTCAGCCGCCTCGATGACATTCAGCAGCTCAACCAGCTGTTCGGAAATCTGGTGCTGGGGTTGCCCAGCCAGCTGTGCATGGCCCTGATCTCCCTGGCCTGGATGCTCAGCTACAGCCTCTGGCTCACCCTGGCTTCGCTGCTGGGTTTCATCGCCGTGCTGCTGGCCCAGCTGGCCGTGGTGCCCGCCCTGCAGCGCAAGACCCGCAGCCTGCTGGCCCAGTCGGCTCAGAACCAGGGCTTTCTGGTGGAGCTGTTCAGGGCGTCCTCCCTGCTCAAGAGCACCGAGGCCACCGGTCAGGCCTGGCAGGAGCTGCAACGCAACTTCTCCCGGCTGGCCCATCTCTCCTGGGGAACCCAGTTGCTCGATCTCAAGGCGCAGACGGCCACCTCTCTGCTGGGCAGCTGCACCAGCATTTTGTTGCTCTGGTATGGCAGTTCGTTTGTGCTGAGCGAGCAGCTCAGCATCGGCCAGTTGCTGGCGTTCAACGGCATGGGTGCCAACGTGCTCGCCTTCCTGGCCGCCCTGGGGGGGCTGTGCCAGGAGATGGTCACCTCCCAGCTGGTGATCCGCAGGCTCAGCGATGTGATGGACCATCCCGTTGAGGAGGCCCATGGCCCATCACGCCATGTGGTCACCCTCATGGCCGATGACGACATCGTCTGCGAGGGGCTCGTGTTCCATCACCCTGGCCGCTGCACGCTGATCGATCAGCTGGATCTGCGCCTCCCCGGAGGCAAGGTCACCGCCCTGGTCGGCGAGTCGGGCTGCGGCAAAAGCACTCTCAGCAAGCTGATCGCCGGGCTGTACCGACCCCAGTCTGGGGTGATCCGCTATGGCCCCTACAGCAGCGTGGATCTCGATCCCGCCAGCCTGCGCCAGCAGGTGGTGCTGGTGCCACAGGAGACGACGTTTCTCAACCGCACCATTTTTGAGAACTTTGTCTTCACCCACCCGGGCATTCGCTTTGAGCAGGTGCAGCAGCTCTGTGCCCTCACCCTCGCCGATGACTTCATCCGGGAACTGCCCGATGGCTACCAGACCGTGCTGGGTGAGTTCGGGGTCAACCTCTCGGGCGGCCAGCGTCAGCGTCTGGCCCTGGCCAGAGCCCTGGTCGGCGATCCGGCGGTGTTGATCCTCGACGAATCGACCTCGGCTCTCGATCCGGTGCTCGAGGGCCGTCTGATCGAGCGGCTGCTGGACCATCGCCGTGGTGCCACCACGCTGGTCATCAGCCATCGCCCCGGGCTCATCGTTCGGTGTGACTGGATCGTCTACCTCGAGCGCGGCCAGGTGCGCGCCCAGAACACCCCTGGCCAGCTGCGCGCCACGCCTGGCGTGGCTCCGTTTCTTCAACCCGCCGGATGACCCCCATGGCCGATCAACTGCCGGTGCTGCTGCTGCCTGCCAGCGCCGAGGATGTGTTCCCCGATCTCTCCCGACCGCTGCGGCGGCTTGGCTGGCAGCTGCTGGCTGCCGTGAGCGTCGGCGCGGTGGCTGCGATGGTCTGGCCGTTCCATGAGACGGTCCGCGCCTCGGGCCTGGTGCGGCCCTCCGGCGAGAACACCCAGGTTCAGACCCTGCTGGGGGGCAGCGTCGAGCGGGTCTCGGTGCAGGCCAATCAGCAGGTGCGTGCCGGGCAGGTGCTGGCCGTGCTCGACACGCGTGCTCTGCAGGATCAACGGCGACAGCTGCGCGACGAACTGGCAACCCTCGAGCGGCAACGCCTGCAGAGCGACCAGCGCCGCGTAGCCCTGGCATCCCAGCTCGCCGCCCTGCAGCAACTCAACCGGGCTGCCCTGAGCTCCTCGAAGCGATCGGTGGATCAGGCCCGGGCCATGCTCGTCTTCAGCCGTTCCGAATGGACGCGCTACAGCCAGCTGCAGCGCAGCGGCGCCGTTCCCCGCAGCCTTGTCGACGAGAAACAGGTGCGCAACCTCGTCAGTGCGGCCGAGTTGCAACGGGCGGTCCAGGGGGTTGCTGAACAGCAGGCCCGGGGGCTGCATGAACTGGCCCGCCTGCGGGAGTACCTCGCTCAGGTGCAGGCCGCCGCAGAAGATCAGACCCGTCAGGTGGCTGATCGCCGCACCCGTCTTCAGGAGGTGGAGCGTCAACTGGCCCAGAGCCTGATCCGTGCTCCTTTGGCCGGTTCAGTCGTCTCCACCAGCCTCAGGCATCGCCAGCAGGTGGTGCGACCGGGAGAGGTGGTCGCGTCGATCGCGCCTGCCGGTCGACCCTTTGAGGTCAAGCTGGCGGTGAGCGACCGTCAGGTCAGCCAGCTGCGTGCCGGGCAACGGGCCACCTTGCAGGTGCTGGGATGTTCACGGGCCGAATTCGGTGTCTTGCCCGCCGTGGTTCAGGCCATCTCGGCCGACACGCTCAGTCCGGGGCGGTACGAGGTCTCGCTGCGTCCCGAGGCCACGCGTCTCTCGCGGGGAGGGCGCTTCTGCAACCTGCGGCAAGGCATGGAAGTCAGCGGTGATGTGATGACCAGACACACCACCTTTGGTCGGTTTCTTCTCAATAAACTGCAGCCTGCTGGTTGATGCTGCAGTCGTGATGCAGTGACTCATCGTTATCCGTTCGACCGGGCTGAATCTCCATAGCTTTCGCTTGCGTTTCACGCCCAGGCATCATGCGACATCTGGTCACGGGTGGAGCCGGCTTCATCGGCTCACATCTGATTGACACCTTGCTCAGAGATGGGGGCGACTCTGTTGTCTGCCTCGACAATTTACAGACCGGTCATCAACGCAACATTGCTCACCTGATCCGTGATCCGCGCTTTCAATTCATAAGGCACGATGTGCGTGATCCGATTGCAATCGATGTTGATCGGATCTGGCATCTCGCCTGCCCGGCATCGCCGCCGCAGTATCAGAAAAATCCGATCGCAACCATCAAGACCAATGTGTTGGGAACCCTCAACATGCTCGGTCTGGCCAGACGTTGTGGAGCTCGGTTCCTGCTGGCATCAACCAGTGAGATCTATGGCGATCCGCTGGTTTCGCCGCAGTCTGAGACCTACCTTGGCAATGTCAGTTGCACCGGTCCCAGGGCCTGCTACGACGAGGGCAAGCGCATCGCTGAAACCCTTGTCTACGACTACCAAAGGGTGCATGGTGTGGAGGTGCGGGTGGCGCGCATCTTCAACACCTATGGCCCGCGCATGGCGGCCGATGATGGCCGTGTGGTGACGACTTTCATTCGTCAGGCTCTGGCCCATCAGCCGCTCACCATCTATGGCGATGGTTCCCAGACCCGTTCCTTCTGTTTTGTTGATGATCTGGTGGCAGGGTTGAATGCGCTGATGCAGTCGTCCTGTGAGTTGCCGGTCAATCTTGGCAATCCAACAGAACTGACCGTTGCCGAGCTTGCCGCCCTGATCCGGGATCGTCTGAGTCCTGGTTTGGAGCTGGAGCAGCGCCCATTGCCGCTCGACGATCCCCGTCAGCGGCGCCCTGACATCAGCCGTGCATTCAGAGAGCTGGGCTGGCGCCCGCAGCTCGATCTTGCCGAGGGTCTGGAGCGCACCATTGCTGCCTTTGAGGTGAGTGCTGTGGACGCAACTGACGCTTCGTTCAATCCACTGGCAGCCACGACAGCGGCTCAGGCCTGAGCCTTTCAATCATCGCTCAACGTTGCTTGCAGTTGCGTGCACATCTGCCGCGATTGTTGCTTTTCAGTTCTTCCATTCTTTGACGCATTTCACCATGGTTCAAACCATCTGCTGCATCGGTGCGGGCTACGTCGGCGGCCCCTCCATGGCGGTCATGGCCGATCGCTGCCCTGGCCTCGATATCACGGTCGTTGATCTTGATCAGCAGCGCATCGATGCCTGGAACAACCTGGGTCGCGGTTCACTGCCCGTGTATGAGCCCGGGCTCGAGGCGGTGCTCAGCCGGGTCGCCGGTCGCAATCTGCGCTTCAGTACCGATGTCGCCGGCGCGATCCGCACGGCCGACATGGTGTTTCTTTCGGTCAACACCCCCACCAAGCGCAACGGCCATGGGGCCGGGCTGGCGGCTGATCTGACCTACATCGAAAAGGCGGCCCGCCAGGTGGCCGACGAGGCGCGCGGCAGCACCATCGTGGTGGAGCGCTCCACCTTGCCGGTGCGTACGGCCGATGTGCTGCATCGCATCTTTGCCAATGCTCCGGGGGCGCGCTTCGAAGTGCTCTCCAACCCGGAGTTCATGGCCGAGGGCACGGCGATCAGTGACCTCGAGTGCCCGGATCGGGTGTTGCTCGGAGGCAACTGCGAGAGCTCACTGGATGACCTGGAGGGGATCTACGCCCAATGGGTCAGCCCCGAACGCATCATCCGCACCAACCTCTGGTCATCGGAGCTGGCCAAGCTCACGGCCAATGCGTTTCTGGCCCAGCGCATCAGTTCGATCAACAGCATCGCCGCCGTCTGTGAGCAGACCGGCGCCGATGTCGACCAGGTGCGTCAGGCGATCGGCAGCGATTCCAGGCTCGGTCATCACTTTCTCAAGCCTGGTCCGGGCTTTGGCGGCAGTTGCTTCCGCAAGGATCTGCTCAACCTGATCTATCTGGCTGACCATTACGGGCTGACGCCCGTGGCCAATTACTGGCGATCGGTCGTGGAGATGAACGACTGGGCCCAGCAGCGCCTGGCCCGCATGATCGTGCGCCAGCTGTTCGGCACCCTGCGCGACAAGACCATCGCCATTCTCGGTTTCGCCTTCAAGGCCGACACCAACGACACCCGCGAAAGTCCGGCCATCGCCATCTGCTCGGAACTGCTGCGCGAGGGCGCCCATCTGGCGATTCACGACCCCTGTGTCAGCGAGCAGGCTGTGGAGCAGGCGCTGGCTGAGCGCCAGGCCGGTGTGACCCAGGTCGGAGGAGCCAGCGGTCAGGGCAGTTTCCGGGTTGAGCCCCGGCTCGAGCTGGTGTTCGACGATGCCGATGCGGTGGTGTTGCTGACCGACTGGGCCGAATACGGCGAGCTCGACTGGTCGCGGTTGGCCAAGCGCATGCGCAGGCCGGGCTGGGTGTTCGACACCCGCCGGGGCACCGACCTTGCCGCGGCCCGGGCCAGTGGTCTGGAGACCTGGGCGATCGGCAGCGGGGAGCAGCTCTGATGGCCACGATTCTGGTGACCGGCGGAGCCGGGTATGTGGGATCCCATGTGATCCCCGGTCTGCTGCAGCGGGGCCATCGCGTGGTTGTCTTCGACAACTTCAGCCGCGGTCATCGCGCCACCGTCGAACGGCTCGGCGTCAGCGTTGAAGAGGGTGACCTCCAGGACACCCAGGCTTTGCAACAGCTGTTTGGACGCCATGCCTTTGCGGCGATTCTGCATTTCGCCGCGCTCGCCTACGTGGGCGAGTCGGTCCACATTCCGGATGCCTATTACCGCGTCAACACCACGGGCACCCTCAATCTGGTGCAGCAGTCCCTGGCTGCAGCGGGCGGTCAGCCGCCTCCGCTGGTGTTCTCGTCGAGTTGTGCCGTCTTCGGGGTGCCCGAGGCTCTTCCCCTGGTGGAAGACAGCCCCAAACGGCCGATCAGCGCCTACGGGCGCAGCAAGCTCGCCGCCGAGTGGATTCTTGCCGACATGGGCCGTGCCTATGGCCTGCGTTCGGTGGTGCTGCGTTACTTCAATGCGGCGGGCGCCGATCTCGACCACGGGCTCGGTGAGCTGCATCAACCGGAAACCCATCTGATCCCGCTGGCCATCAGCGCAGCGCGGGATCGCCAGCCGCTTCAGCTCTTCGGCAGTGACTTCGGCACCCCCGATGGCTCGGCGATCCGCGATTTCGTGCATGTGCGCGATCTGGCCGAGGCCCATCTGCTGGCCCTCGACCATCTGCTTGCCGGTGGTGGCAGCGACCACTTCAACCTGGGCAGCGGCTCCGGCGTGTCGGTGCGTGAGGTGGTGCGCCAGGTCGAAGCTGAGCTTGCTCTTGAGGTGCCGGTGCAGCTGGCGCCTCGAAGGCCCGGTGACCCTCCGGCTCTGGTGAGCGATTCCACCAAGGCCCGCGACGTGCTGGGTTGGACACCGCGGCACTCGGCTCTGCAGCAGGTCGTGGCCGATGCGGCGGCCTGGGATCAATGCCAACGGCAGCAGTCAGCCCTGCTGCAGGAGCTCAGTCATGTCGGC
>RGUW01000052.1 GCA_010027605.1 Synechococcaceae bacterium WB9_2_112
CACCCGCATCGTGCTGGTCGACCAGGAGCCCCAGCTCGACCCCGGGCGCACCGTGCTCGAACAGGTGTTCAGCGCCAGCGGCGAAAAGATGGAGCTGCTGCGCCGCTTCACCGCCGTGAGCGAAGCCCTGGCGTTGGCCCACCGCGAAGGCCGCGATGACAGCCAGCTGCTGGCCGAGCTGGGCACGCTCAACAGCCGCATGGACCAGAGCCAGGCCTGGGGGCTCGAGCAACAGATCCGCGAGGTGCTGCAGCGGTTGGGCATCGCCGACATCCAGCGGCCCGTGGGCGACCTGTCGGGGGGGTACCGCAAACGCGTGGCACTGGCGGCGGCCCTGGTGGCCGACCCTGAGGTGCTGCTGCTGGACGAGCCCACCAACCACCTTGATGCCGATGGCGTGCAGTGGCTGCAGGACTACCTGCAACGCTTTACCGGTGCCCTGGTGCTGATCACCCACGACCGCTACGTGCTCGACCAGGTGACCCGACGCATCGTCGAGGTCGACCGGGGCGAGGCCCGCACCCACGAGGGCAACTACGCCTCCTACCTGAGCCGCAAGGCCGAAGCCGAAGCCGATGCGGCCGCCTCGGAAGCCAAGCTCAAGGGCGTCCTGCGGCGAGAACTCGAATGGCTGCGGCGGGGGCCCAAGGCCCGCAGCACCAAGCAGAAGGCCCGGATCCAGCGCATCGAAGCGCTGCAGCAGGCACCCAAACGGCAGCAACGGGGCGAGCTGGCCCTGGCCAGCGACCGCCGGCGCCTGGGCAAGCAGGTGATCGAGGCCGAAGAACTCGCCATCTGGGCCGGGGCCGACCGACCGCTGCTGCGCAACTTCAGCTATGCGTTCAATCCCGAAGACCGGGTAGGGATCATCGGCCCCAACGGCAGTGGCAAGTCGACCCTGCTTGATCTGATCGCGGGCCGGCGGGCTCTGCAGGAGGGGCGGCTGGTCCTGGGGAGCACCGTGCGGTTGGCCTACTTCGACCAGCACAGCCACACGGTGCTGGCCGAAACCGATCCGGCGGGCCGCGAACGACGGCTGATCGACGTGGTCACCGAATCTGCCCAGCAGGTCAAGCTGGGCGGCAGCACCCTGTCGGCGTCGCAGCTGCTGGAGCGTTTTCTGTTTCCCCCAGCCCAGCAGCACCAGCCCGTGGCCAGGCTCTCGGGGGGCGAGAGGCGCCGCCTGCACCTGTGCCGGCTGCTGATCGAGGCGCCCAATGTGCTGCTGCTCGACGAGCCCACCAACGACCTCGATGTGCAGACCCTGAGCGTGCTCGAGGACTTCCTCGAAGACTTCCAGGGATGCGTGGTGATCGTGTCCCACGATCGGTACTTCCTGGATCGCACGGTCGACCGCCTGTTCAGCTTTGACAACGGCGAACTGAAGCGCTTTGAGGGCAACTACAGCGAATACCTGGATGCCCGGGCCTCCGAGCGCGTCGAACCCCGGCCCAGGCCAGCCGCCCCAGGCCAGAGCAAACCCAAAAGCGACCAGCCCCGACGGCGCAGCTACAAGGAGAGCCGCGAACTGGCACGGCTGGAGAGCGAGCTGCCCGCCTGGGAAGCCCGCCGCCGCGAGCTGGAGCAGCGTCTCAGCGCCGGCGAAAGCGACTACGCCACCATCGAAACCCTGAGCCAGGAACTGGCCGACCTGAGCGCCCGCATCGAGCAGGGCGAGGAGCGCTGGCTAGAGCTCAGCGAGCTGCCGGCCTGAGCGCCGACGGCGGCGCGGATGCACCATCTCCGGGGCTGACGCTGGCGACTCGGTGCGGGGCGGCAGACCGCAGACCGGCCCGGCGGGTTCGGGCAGCTTCCAGGGCTGGCGGCGGGGCCTGGCGCCCTGGGCCTCGGCCTGTTTCATCACGGTCGGCTTGTAATCGACATCGCTGCGATGGGCCTGCATCTGCTCCCCCATGCGGCGCAGGTATAGGTCCTGATACCAGCTGATCTGGTTGTGTTCGTAGGCCTCGCAGGCCGCCTGCAGCGAGCCGAAGCGCTGACTCACCAGACCGCTGGGCGCGCATTGTTTCCAATCCAACACATCGTCGAAGCTCAGGCCGGTGCGCCACTGGCGCTGCTCCGACAGGTAGCAGTGTTCCTCAGGGCCGTTGATCCAGAAGAGACGGCCGGTCTCATCAATGAAATGGCGCCCGCGACGGGCCTGGATCCTCGGCATGGCGACTCCTGGAGCAGCTCCTTCCCACGGCTTAGCCACGCTGGCCGCAATCAGCAGCACGTCACAGAGCTCACCCGCAGGGCTCCGGCACCCGTATGGTGGGCGCGCTGAAATGAGGGCCTCCGGAGCCGTTCATCCATGAAATCCATCGACGAGCACATCCAGCAGGATCAGAGCGAAATCGAAGCGGCCCGCGCTGCAGGTGACATGGGCAAGGTGCGTCACCTCGAGGGTGAGCTCAAAGGACTGCAGGAATACAAGGACCACCACCCCGAGGACAATCACGACCCCACCCCGCTCGAGGTGTTCTGCGATCTGAACCCCGACGCCCCCGAGTGCCTGGTCTACGACGACTGAATTCCCAATTCCTGCCAGACCGCAGCCAGCAGGGTGTCGAGCCCCTGGGATGCCGCCGCTGAAATCGTCAGCACCCGGCGGCCCGACACCTGTTCAAGCTCCTGCTGAAGCGTCGCGAGTTCTTCGGGATCGCGCAGCTCCACTTTGTTGAGCACCACCAGACGGGGTCGCAGACCCAGATCGTGGCCATAGGCCTGCAACTCGGCCTCCACCGTCTCAAAGTCGGCGATGACCTGGTCGCTGCCGGCATCGATCAGGTGAATTAATAGCCGCGTGCGCTCGATGTGGCGCAGAAAGTCATGGCCCAGGCCGGCCCCCTGCGACGCACCGGCGATCAGGCCGGGAATGTCGGCAAAGACTGTGCCGTCGCCGCTTGGCCGGCGCACCACCCCAAGATTGGGCACCAGGGTTGTGAAGGGGTAGTCGGCGATCTTGGGCCGTGCGGCCGAAAGCACGGCGATCAGTGTGCTCTTGCCGGCGTTGGGCAGTCCGATGATGCCCACTTCGGCCAGCAGCTTGAGCTCCAGCTGCAGCAGCCATTCCTCACCGTCGCGCCCCTCGGTGCACTTTTCGGGGGCCCGGTTGCGGTTGCTGAGGTAGTGAGCATTGCCCAGGCCGCCGCGGCCGCCGAAGGCCACGGGCAATTCCTGATCCGGCTCGGTGAGATCGCCCAGCAGGATGCCGGTGCGGGCATCGCGCACCTCGGTGCCGCAGGGCACCTTGATGCACAGGCTCTCCCCACCAGCACCGGTGGAGCGGTTGGGGCCGCCGCGGCGACCGTCGGCCGCTTCAAACAGACGCCGATACTTGAAATCGAGCAGGGTCTGCAGATTGCTGTCGGCCCGCAGGACCACGTCGCCACCGCGACCGCCATCGCCGCCGGAGGGACCGCCGGCCGGCACATATTTCTCGCGGCGGAACGCCACGATGCCGTCGCCGCCGCGGCCGGCCCTGACGGCGATCCTTGCCTGATCGATGAACTGCATGATGATGAAACCTAGGATCGCGCTCTCCGAAGAGCCGTTGGGGCGCCGCTTTGGCTGACGTTCGCTTCCAACAGGTCAGTAAGACCTACCCGCCCCGCGCCGGCAGCCAGGGCCGGCAGCAGCCCGTGCCGGTGCTGCAGAAGCTCGACCTCAGCATCGACGATGGCGAGTTCCTGGTGCTCGTGGGCCCCTCGGGTTGTGGCAAGAGCACGCTGCTGAGACTGCTGGCAGGCCTGGAACAACCCAGTGCCGGAGAGATCTTCGTGGGCGGACGGCCTGTGAGCCAGCTGCGCCCGGCGGCCCGCAACGTGGCCATGGTGTTCCAGAGCTACGCCCTGTATCCCCATCTGAGCGTGGCCGACAACATCGGCTTCGGGCTGCGGCGCAGCACACCACGGAGCCCCCTGGCCCAGTTGCAGGACAGCCTGCACCGCCTGAGCCGCCCCTTGCCCGCCGCGCTGCGGGTGCCGTCGCTGCGGGAGGAGCGCATTGCCGCCCGCATCGCCGCCGTGGCCTCGACCCTCGAGCTCGAACCCCTGCTGGGCCGCCGGCCCAAGGAGCTCTCGGGAGGACAGAAGCAGCGGGTGGCCCTGGGGCGCGCCATCGCGAGGGAGCCGGCGGTCTTCCTGATGGATGAACCGCTCAGCAACCTCGACGCCAAGCTGCGCACCGGCACCCGGACCCAGATCGTGGAGCTGCAACGGCGCCTTGGCACCACGACGCTGTACGTGACCCATGACCAGGTCGAGGCCATGACCATGGGTCATCGCATCGCCGTGCTCAATGGCGGGCGGCTGCAGCAACTGGGCACCCCGATGGAGCTCTACCAGTGGCCCGCCAATCTGTTTGTGGCCCAGTTCATCGGCAGCCCGGCGATGAACCTGCTGCCGGTGAGCCTGAGCGGCCCAGGGCAGATCCAGCTGGGCAGCCGGCGGTTTGTGCCCGAGGGCGCCATCAGCGAGGTGCTGCAGCTGTGGCAGGGCCCCCAGCAGCTGACCGCCGGCCTGCGGCCCGAGCACCTGCGACTGGGCCCTGCCACCAACCGCAACCTGGCCGCCGAGGTGTGCCACTGCGAAGCGCTGGGCAACGAACAGCTGCTGACCTGCAAGCTCGCGGAGGGCGACCATCTGGTGCAGGTGCGCTGCAGCCCCTCCACAGCCGTCAGCATCGGCGAGCGCGTCCATCTCGATGTGGATGCCCAGGGTTGGCGTTTCTTTGACGACGCCGGGCATGCTCTGCCCCGGCCGCGCCACAGCACCACCACAGGTCCAGGCCCCAGCCTGCCGCCACTCTGAGCAAACCAGGCACGAGAGACCGGCCTCAGCGCAGGTGAATGACGCTGCAGCCGGGGCCGCCGTCACCCTGGTCGGCATCGGTGACCCGTTCGACGTAGGGCACGGTGCTGAGCCACTGGCGCAGGCCGCGCTTGAGCTTGCCGGTGCCGATGCCGTGGATCACCCACACCGGCCCAGGGGCTGAGCGCAGATGCTCCTCGACGATGGCCTCGGCCTCGTGCACCCGCAGCCCCCGCACATCAACGGTGTTGCGGGCCGTACGCACCGCCGGTCCCCGGCTCCGCTGGCTGCCGTTGGCCTGCACGGTGATCTGGGGCGCCGGCGGTGGTGACGGCTTTTCGCCATGCAACCCCTCAATCGCGGCGAGCTCCAGATTGAGCCGCATCAGGCCGCAGCGCACCGTGAGTTCGCGGCCATCGGCGGCGAGGGCCAGCACCTCACCGGCCTTGCCCAGCGACAACACCCGCACACGCTCGCCGACCGCGGGCATCCAGCCCCGGTGCTCGCGCCGTTCGGGTTCCGGGCGGTGCTGCTGCTCGAGCTGTCGCAGCCGCTGGCCCGCCTGGCGCGCGGTCTCGCCGAGCTCGGCCGTGCTGCGGGCGGATGGCCCACGGCCCTGGCGCAACCGGCGAATGATGCGCCGCACCTCGTTCTGTCCCTCCCGGATCGAACGCTCCAGCTGCTGACGCCGCTGCTCCTGCAGCTCGGCGCTCTGGAGCTGCTGCTGCTCCCAGCGCAACAGCAGTTCCTCATGCAGCAGCTCGGTGCGGGCGAGAAGGGCGGCGGCTTCCTCGGCGGCGTCCTGCTGGCGCTGGCGTTCGTCTTCGAGCCCGGCGATCACCTGGTTCACATCGCAGGCGGCCAAGGGTGCCAGCTGGGCTTCGGCCTGCTGCAGCACCGGTTCGAGGAGGCCCAGCCGCCGGGCGATGGCCAACGCATTGCTGCGGCCGGGAATGCCCCACTGCAACCGATAGGTCGGCCGCAGGGTTTCGACATCGAAGCCGACCGAGGCGTTTTCGAATCGGGCATCGCCGTACTTGAGCGCCTTGAGCTCACCGAAGTGGGTGGTGGCGACGGTGAGCCGGGCCTGGTCGGCCAGATGGCGGAGAAGGGCCGCCGCCAGGGCCGAGCCCTCCTGGGGATCGGTACCGGCACCAACCTCATCGAGCAGGACCAAAGAGGCACCGACCCGCGGCTGGTCCAGGGCCTCGAGGATGCGGGCGATGCGGCGAATGTGGCCGCTGAAGGTGGAGAGGCTCTGCTGCAGCGACTGCTCGTCGCCGATGTCGGCCAGCACCAGGGAGCACCAGGGCAGGCGAGGCGTGCCGCTGCAGGGCAGAAATAGGCCGGCGCGAGACATCAACGCTGCCAGGCCAAGGCTTTTGAGGGTGACGGTCTTGCCGCCGGTATTGGGCCCGGTGATGGCCACCACCCGCAACTGCTCGCTGACGGTGATGGTGACCGGCACCACCGGCTGACCGCCCTGGCGCCGCTGCTGCCAGAGCAGCAGTGGATGGCGCAGCTCGCGCAGCTCGAAGCGGGCGTTGGGGTCATCGCTGAGTTCGGGCCGCACCGCGCCGATCCAGGCGCTATAGCGGGCCCGGGCCAGGGCGGCATCAAGCTGCACCAGCACAGTGTGCAGCTGGCCGAGCACGTCGGCCTGATCGGCCACCAGGGTGCTGAGCTCGTGCAGCACAGCCTGCTCGAGCTGCCGTTCCTGGCCCTCGAGATCCCGGATGCGGTTGCCCAGGGGAATCACCGCCTGGGGCTCGATGAACACCGTGCTGCCCGAGGCCGAGCTGTCGTGCACCAGACCTGCAACCTGGGCGGCAGCGCCGGCCTTGACCGCCAACACCGGCCGGTCACTGCGACTGGCGATGACCGTGTCCTGCAGCAGCGGGGCGTAGCGACGTAGAAGCTCCTGCAGACGTTCGCGCCGCTCGCTGCGCACGGCCTGCAACTGTCGGCGCACCGCTTCGAGGGGTGCACTGGCTCGGTCGGCCACACGCCCGCCGTCTTCGAGGCAGAAGCGCAGGCGCTGCTCCAGCTCGGGCAGGGTGCGCAGCTCAGCCACCAGAGCGCTGGTGCAGGGCCTGAGCTCGGGCTCCTCGATCTGACGCCGCAGGCGCCGGGCCGCTGCCAGGGTGACGGCGAGATCGAGCAAGGCCTCGCCCGCCGCCGTGCCCCCTTTGGCACACCGCTGCAGCAGCGGAGCGATGTCGACCACCCCGTCGAAGCTCAGCCCACCGTCGAGCAGACCATCGAGGGCGAGCAGCTCAGCGGTCTGGGCCAACCAGACGCGGCCGGTCTCAAGCTCGGGGGCGAGCGGCAGGGCCAGGCAACGCCCGCGTCCGGCAGAGGTGCTGGCGAATTCGGCCAGCTGCGCGGCCAAGCGCGGCCACTCCAGCAGCTCCTGGGTTTCGACTTCTGGATTCACCCGGCGGCGGTCAAGGGGGCGGCGATGGCCTGCTGACCGGGCACATTCGAGGGAATCCCGCTGGGCGGCTCATAAAGCAGCTCCAGCCAGTTGCCTTCCGGATCCTGCAGGTAGAACGAGGCGGTGCCATCGCGGTGATCATGGACCGGACCGCAGCTGTAGCCCTGCTGCTGCAGCTGCTCCCGGATCCGATCGACCTCGGAGCGCTCGCTGAAATGGAACGCGAAGTGGGGGCCGGCGGCGCGGTACTCGGGGCTCAGCAGGGCGATGCCATCGCCGGTGAGCGGCGATTGCAGATAGGCCCAGTCGGGTGCATCCCAGGTGAGCCGCAGACCCAGGGCGATGTAGAAGGCCTTGGCGCGCTCCATGTTCTGCACCCGCAGGGCGACATGGCCGAGACGGTGGCTGGCGGACATGGACGGGATCCGTGATCCTTCCATTGTCAACGCTGACGCGCAGGGCTGGGGCCGCTGAGGAATCATGGTGCCAACGAAACCCCCGGCTGTGAACCTCGAAGCCCTCAAGGGTTGGCTGCAGCGCCAGGCCCACGACGATGAGGGGCAGGTGCTGCTGAGCCTGATCAGCGTGGGCGGTCTGACCCTGCTGTGGGCACTCCTGTGGCCGGTGCCCACCGAAGTGACCGGCCGCGGGGTGGTGATCGTGCCGGGGGGAGCCACCCTGATCGACAGCCGCGCCGAAGGCCAGATCCGCGAGCTGCGGGTCAAGGTCGGCGACCCCGTGCGCAAGGGGCAGGTGTTGATAGTGCTGGACCAACCGGCCCTTGAGAAACAGCTGGAGCGCCAGCAGCGCGACCTGCGCGAGCTGGTGCAGATCAACACCGATCTCAACCGCCGCGACGCGATTCGTCTCGAAGCAGCCCGGGATGTGCGCGACACCGCCCTGCGCAAGCTGGGCCGCGAGCAACGACGGGTGCTCGCCTTGCAGAAGGTCTACGCCCAGAAGGTGGCCGACTTCGCGCACCTGGCCCGCAGCGAGGTGGTGGCGCCCCTGGCCCAGGAGGTGGTCGCCACCTCCGACCGCAACACCCAGCTGCAGGTGGAACTCGATGACCTCCGGATCCGCGACAAGGATGTGATCAGCGCTTACACCAAGGTGAAGCTCGACATCGACACCGAGCAGCAGCAGCGTCGCTTCCGCATCGACAACACCCGGCGCGAGCTGCACGTCACCGAGGCCCAGCTCAGGTATGCCGGCAACCTCAGCGCCAAGCGTGACGGCACCATCCTCGACCTGCAGGTGATCCGGGGGCAAACCGTCAAACCGGGCCAGCGCCTGGGCACCATCGGAGCCCGATCCACCACGGCCCAGACCAGCGCAGGTGGGCTGCGCGCGATCGCCTACTTCAAGCCCGCCGACGCCCGCCGCCTGCAGAGCGGCCAGAGCATCGAAGTGGTGCCCGACTGGCAGCAGCGGGGCCGTTTCGGCGGCATCGAGGGCGTGGTGCAGCGGGTCAGCCTGCTGCCCGCCACCCCCGAAGACATCGACACCACCATGGGCAATCCGCCCCTGGCCCAGTCGCTGGTGGCCAGTGGTCCGGTGATTCGCACCGAGATCGCACTGGTGCCGAGTCGTCACAGCGCCGATGGCTACCGCTGGACCCTCTCGGGCGGCAGCAGCGTGTTTCCGATCCGCGAAGGTCTGACGCTACTGGCGCATGCCTACGTGGAATGGCGCACACCGGTCAGCTATCTGCTGCCGGTACTGCGCGACCTGACCGGTACCTATCGCACCCCCCGGCTGCAGCTGCAGCAGGATCAACCCGACCTGCGCCAGCGAGGCACGCTGCCATGAAACGGGAATGGCCGTTTGTGCTGCTCGAGGTGCTGTTCCTGCTGGTGCTGCTGCAGAGCAACGCCCCCGAGGTGTGGTTCTGGTTTGTTGCCCTGCTGGTGCTGCTGATCTGGCGCAGTCTCGCCCTGCGCCAGCGCCTGCAGCTGCGGGCCGCTAGGGCTGCCGAAGCGTGAGCGGCAGCTCGGGCAGCGCCTCGGGCTGCTCGGGCACCGGCAGCAACTGCCGCAGCATGCGGGCATAGCTGACGTTGGCGAGGGTCATGGATTCGGCGATCCCCTCCATGGCGCCGGTCATCAGGCTGATCGTCTCGCTCACATCGGTGTAGTCGGCCAGGCCCAGCTGATAGCGCGCGCGGGCATCGCGAAAGGCCTCCCGCGACGCGCGATACGACGCCTCGGCCGCATTCAGCTGGCTGAGCGAAGCGCGGTAGTCGTAGAACGCCGTTTCGAGCTCCTGGCGGATCTGGTTGCGCTGGCGGGCCAAGCGCTGCAGCACCGCCTCGGCCGCCGCCCGGCTGGCCTGGGCCTCACCCCCTGTGACACCGGCATCGAACAGGCGCCAGTGCAGCCGCAGCCCGGCCACCCAGTCGGCGCTCTGTCTCGACAGCTGGCGGATGTTGGTCTCGGCGCAACAGCCCTTCAGCTCGATCACGGGCTTGGTGAGCAGGTCGGAGCCGCCCCCGCCGGCCGCAAACAGCTGCAGGCTCGGCAGCAACTGGGCGCTGCGTCGGTCGGCCTGGCGCAGCAGGGCCTGGCGCTCGGCCGTCAGCCGCTCGAGCGAGGGGTTGGCCCGCAGGCCCGCCACCAGGGTCGCGTCGAGCGGCAGGGGCCAGGGCGGCTGCAGCGCCACATCCTTGCGAGCCAGCAGCAGGGTGCCGAAGGCCACGTTGAGCAGGTTGGTGAGGGCCTGGCGTCGACTGAGGCGCTGGGCCTCGGCCTGCTCGAGCCGAAAGCGGCTCTGCTGCAGTGCGGCTTCGGCGCGCAGCAGATCGAGCCGCGGCACCAGCCCGCTGCTCTTGAGCACCGCCACCTGATCGCGCACCAGGGCGTCGTTGCGCACCACGGCCGCGCGGATGCGCTGCAGCTGATCGGCCAGTTGCAGGCCGTAGTAGGCCTCGCTGACCTGCAGCTGCAGCAGGCGCAGGGCATCGCCGTAGTCCTTGAGGCTGGCGCGCAGGCGCTGGTCCTGCTCAGCCAGGGCCGCACCACGCTCAAAGCTGATCAGGTCCCAGTCGAGCTCGAGACTGCCCCAGCCACCGCCGCGGTTGGCCAGGATGCGGTTCCAGCCGCCCTGCTCCACCAGAAACGCCGACGCCGGCGCGGGCGGAGCCGGATACAGGCCGGTATTACCGTCCAGCACCTGGTTGCCCACCTCGCGCTGGGCAAAAGCACCACCCAGCACCAGTCCGACCCGGGGCCAGAAACGGCCCTGCACCGAGCGCCGCAGGCCTCGCATCTCGGCGATGCGGGCTCGTCGCTCGGCCAGCTCGGGGTTGTTGGCGACAGCCACCGCCATGGCCTGCACCAGGCTCAGTTGTCGGACGTCACGCTGCTGCGCGGCGAGCACATCGGCAGGCAGTGCCGACGCTTCGGGGGCCCGCAACGCCTGATCGTCGAGGCTGAAGGGGTGCTGGGCCGCAGGCGCACCGCGCAGGGCACCGTCAAGCTCCTGCAGATCGCGCTCAAAGGCGGCCAGCGAGCGCAGCAAGGCAGGCGAGGCCGGCCGGGTCGAGGCAGGCTGGGGCTTGATCAGCGGCAGCGCCAGAGCCGGAGCCGGCAGCAGCGCGAGGGCCACCAGCGCCAGCCAATGTCGCAGGGTCGGCATCGCGTTCACGAGGCTTGCCGGTCGTTGCCAGAAGCCCGTTCGCGCTGGGCGCGCTGGGCCATGTCGTGCAGGCCCACGCTCGTGCGCGCCAGGCAGCCGATCGAGAAGCAGATGCAGGCGCTGCCCAGCAAGCCCCAGTGAACGCGACCACCGAAGGAATGGATCTTGGTGACCATGAGCACCACGGCCACGGCGGTGACCCAGGGCAGGCCGATCAGCAACAGAACAGAGGAGCGGCCCATGGGGCGGGATCTCAGCGTCGGGGCTCAGTGCAGGACCAGATGCTCGAGCTGCTGTTCGGCTGCGGCGCGCCGGCGGTTGAGCTGGGCCAGCACCCACGACACCTTGCAGACACAACCGATCGAGAAACAGATCGCGGCGCTGCCCAGCAATCCCCAGCCATGGCCATGCAGGCTGAAATCCTCAGCCAACAACAGCCGAAACGCCAGCAGCACCATGAGCGTCGAGGCGATCCACGGCCCATGGACCCAGAGGAGCAGAAACCTGGCCATGGGGGGCAAGCGCTCGATGGCTACCGGTGGAGGATCGCACCGCTTGGCGCCGGCGCCAAG
>RGUW01000053.1 GCA_010027605.1 Synechococcaceae bacterium WB9_2_112
CGCTGGCGCCACACCGAAACGCTGCTGCCCGATGGCCGTGTGCTGATCGCTGGTGGAGCCGATGCCACCGCTGCCCTGGCCAGCGCCGAGATCTTCACGCCGTATGACCGCACCCCCTGGGCGACGGGTCTTGTCCCACTGC
This sequence comes from Synechococcaceae bacterium WB9_2_112, assembly GCA_010027605.1. GTDB lineage: Bacteria > Cyanobacteriota > Cyanobacteriia > PCC-6307 > Cyanobiaceae > RGUW01. Next base: position 143 of record RGUW01000053.1, read on the forward strand.
AGGGTTGACCCGGTGCGGCACCGGAGCTGCGCCATCGGCATGCCTGCAGACTGAGTGACCCAGCTCCCTCGGTGTGTTTGCCATCGACCACACCAACCCCGATCAGAATGCGGTGCGGCGTGCCCGTCAGGCCCTGCGCTGCCTGCCGTTTCGACGGGCCTTCTACAACGCGCTCGAGCAGGGTGCCCTCAGCAGCCAGCAGCTGAGCGGACGCGGTGACTGGGAGCGACTGTGCCGCAGACGCCTGGGGGCCCGCCGCTGCGAAGACCATTTCATCTGGCTGATTCAGCTGGGGGTCTTGCGCCGCGAAGTCGACGGCCAGGGCCTCACCGAACGGGTTCGGCTCACACCCCTGGGCCGCGAGGTGCTGGCGATCTGGCCCCATGACATTCCTGCAGCCAATCCATGGCAGCGCCTGCACCACTGGCTGGGGCGGCACAGGCCCAGGATCTGAACCCAAGAAGTAGCATTGTTGTGCTACTGGCGAGAACCTCGATGGCCGCAGAAGTCACCCTCAGGCAGTCAGGCGGTTCGGTGAGTGCCACCATCCCCAAAGAACTGGCACGGCGGTTCCATCTGGAAGCCGGTGATCGCATTCAGGCCATCGAAACCGAGGAAGGCATCTTGCTGACCCCGTTTAACCCGACTGTGCAACAAGCTTTGGCCCTGGCCTCTGAAGCGGCCAAACAGTTCCAACCTGCCTTGCGTGAACTGGCCCAGTGACCAGAAGCGATGAACCCTGCTGGGTCCCAGCTGTTGCCGTACGGGCCATGCATCACGAGCAAATTCTCGAGCACGGTGGCTTGCAAGGGATTCGCCATGCAACGGCTCTCGAGGCGGCCTTAGCTCGACCGAGACAACGCTGGGACTATGGCGATCTGAGCACCATCCCCGAGCTGGCAGCCGCCTATGCCGAAGCCATTGTTCGTGCGCATCCTTTTGCCGATGGCAACAAGCGCAGTGGGTTTCTGGTGGCGGTGGTCTTCTTAGGCCTGAATGCGTTCAGCTTCCATGCGTCGAACGAAAGCGTTGTTGTGATGATTCGGCGGCTCGCGGCAGGTGAGCTGCCATGGGGTGAACTGGTCGACTGGTTCACCGCCCAAAGCAGCCCACGCACGTGACCCCACCGCCTCCCACCCCCTTGATGGTGCTGGGTACCAGCAGCGGTGCCGGCAAGTCGTTGATGACGGCAGCGCTGTGCCGGGTGCTGCGGCGCCGCGGCGAGACGCCCCTGCCCTTCAAGGGGCAGAACATGAGCAACAACGCCTGGGTGGATCAAGCCGGCGGCGAAATGGCCTACTCCCAGGCGCTGCAGGCCTGGGCAGCTGGCCTGGCGCCCCAGTGCGCCATGAACCCGGTGCTGCTCAAACCCCAAGGGGATTCCACCAGCGAGGTGATTCACCTGGGCCGTTCGGTCGGCAGTGCCCGCGCCGAGCACTACTACCGCGACTGGTTTCGCCCGGGCTGGGCCGCGATCCGCGCCGGCCTGAGCACATTGCAGGCGGCGTATCCCGGCGGGCGGCTGGTGCTCGAGGGTGCAGGCAGCCCAGTCGAGGTGAACCTCCAACCGCGCGATCTCACCAACCTGCGCCTGGCCCAATACCTGCGTGCCCGCTGCATCCTGGTGGCTGACATCGAGCGGGGCGGCGTCTTTGCCCAGTTGGTCGGCACCCTGGCCCTGTTGCGGCCGGTGGAGCGTCCGCTGATCAGGGGCCTGCTGATCAATCGCTTCCGAGGCCGGCGCGAACTCTTTGACGAGGGCCGCCGCTGGCTGGAGGCCAACACGGGCATCCCGGTGCTGGGGGTGATGCCCTGGCTCGATGAGCTGTTCCCGCCAGAAGATTCTCTTGATCTGCTTGAACGCCGGGGGCGCAAGCAGGGCGCGGAATTGGAAATTGCCGTACTGAAGCTCCCCTCCCTCAGCAATTTCTCCGATCTCGATCCGCTCGAGGCCGAACCCAGCGTGCAGCTGCGCTGGGTGGCCCCCGGCGAGGAGCTGGGCAACCCCGATGCTGTGGTGGTGCCGGGCAGCAAGCAGACCCTGCTGGATCTACAGGCCCTGCGCCAGAGCGCTGCCCTCTGCAGCGACCTGCAGCGCTTCGCCGCAGGCGGGGGCCATGTCTTCGGCATTTGCGGCGGCATGCAGCTGCTGGGCCGTGAGCTCCATGATCCCCAGGGGCTCGAAGGCGGCAACGGCCCCAGCAGCAGCGCCGCCGGCCTGGATCTGTTGCCCTTGCGCACGGTCTTTGGCGGCAGCAAAGCCCTGCGCCAGCGCAGCAGCCAGGCCCTGTGGCCGGGTGAACCATTGCCGATCGAGGGGTTTGAACTGCATCGCGGCGGCAGCACGACGCTTGAGGCGTGCCAACCGCTCTGCAGCGAAAGCGAGCTGGGCTGGGTCAACGGCACCGTGGCCGGCACCTACCTGCACGGGGCCTTTGAAAGCGGGCCGTGGAGGCGGCGCTGGCTCAACCAGCTGCGCCAGCGCAAGGGGTTGCCGCCGTTGAGCGAACAACAACCCCACCACAGCCGTCAGCGCGAGGCACTGCTCGATCGTCTCGCCGATGCTTTCGAGCAGCACGTGAACCTGGAGCCGTTGCTGAACGAGCGATGAGGGCTGAAACCAACAGGACTGAAACCGACAAAGAGGTGTTGATCCACTGGCCAGGCGGGCAGTCCACCCGGTGCACACCGGGTGTGGATTGGCTGCTCGCGGCCCGCGAAGCCGGCTTTTCGATCCCGACGGGTTGCATGGGCGGCAGCTGCGGCGCCTGCGAACTCGATGTGAGCGGCACGACGGTTCGCGCCTGCATCGCCACCGTGCCGGCCTGCAGAAGCGGCGAACTCACGGTGGAACTGGCGACGGATCCCCATTGGTGATGGGCCATCGAGCAGCCACCTCAGCGCTGAATGAGCCCGCCGCCCAGCACCAGCTCACCGTCGTAGAAGACGGCCGCCTGACCCGGCGTGATCGAAAACTGCTCCTCGGCAAACTGCAGACGGCAGCGGTGGGGCCGACCGGCTGCGGCATCGGCGGCGGTGGCCGGCAGGGGAGTGAGCAACGCCTTCTCAGGACCACTGCGGTAGCGCACCTGCACCGCCACCTCGCGAGGTTCCTGAGGCGGCGCGATCGAAACCCAGTTGACCGCACCCACCACCGCCCCGTCACGGGCGGCGTCGCTGCGGGGCGCCACCACCACCCGGTTCATGGCGGCGTCGAGCCGCACCACATGCAGGGGCTCACGCCAGGCAACCCCCAACCCCTTGCGCTGCCCGATGGTGAAGTGTTCGATGCCGTCGTGGCTGCCCACCACCGTGCCATCGGCGAGCACGATCTCGCCGGGGCGGGGAGGCAGGTAGACATCGAGAAAGGCCTTCATCGAGCCGTGGTGATCGGCCAGACAGAGGTCCTGGCTCTCGGGTTTCTGCGCCGTACGCAAACCGTGGCGCGCCGCCTCGGCGCGGGTGTCGGGCTTGGTGAGTTCGCCCAGGGGGAACACCAACCGGCCCAGCACCTCCTGGGGCAGGTCGTAGAGGAAGTAGCTCTGGTCTTTGCGCGCATCAAGACCGCGCAGCAGCTGATGGCGGCCGTTGCTGCTGTGCTCGCCGTGGCGCACCCGGGCGTAATGGCCGGTGGCGATGCGGGCGATACCGCGCTCCTGCAGGGCCCACTCCAGCATCGGACCAAACTTGACCTCGCGGTTGCAGCGCGAACAGGGCAGCGGCGTGGTGCCCGCCGCATAACCCTGGACCAGAAAGTCGACGATCTGCGCCTTGAAGTGCTCGCGAAAGTCGACGACGTGATGGGGTACGCCGAGCTGCTCGCAGATGCCGGCCGCATCGACCAGACCCTCGGCGCAGCAAGCACCCTTGCCGCTCATCAGCCAGAGGGTGAGCCCTTCGACCTGCCAGCCCGCTTCGACCAGGAGCGCCGCGGTGAGCGAGCTGTCGACCCCCCCCGAGAGACCCACGGCGACCCGGTGCTCACCGGGCCAGCCGCGCAGCTGCTCGAGCACATGAGCCCCGGCCGGGGTGGCACCGGCAGAGACAGTGGCTGGGATAGCGGCAGCAGACGTCAAGGCCAAGGCAACAGGGGCGGCGCAACGGGGCCGTTGCTTCCATCATGAAACCGAGCGAGCGCCCCTGCCTTGGACACACCCAGCTGGCCCGAGCGCGACAGCGACCACCTGTTGGTCACCGGCGAGCAGATGGCCGCGCTCGAACAGCAGCTGTTTGCCAGCGGGCTGCCGGTCGAGGCACTCATGGAGAAGGCCGCCCTGGCCGTCCACAAGGCGATCCAGGCCGACTGGGGCGACCACCTGGCTCGCCATGGGGCCCTGGTGCTGGTGGGTCCGGGGCACAACGGCGGCGACGGCCTGGTGATCGCGCGCGAACTGCAGCTGGCAGGGATCGCCACGGCGATCTGGAGTCCGTTTGAGCACCACAAACCACTGACCGAAGCCCATCTGCGCCATGCCCTGTGGCTGGGCATTCCGCGGCTGCAGCAACCGCCCGACCCATCGGATCCGGCCCTGTGGATCGATGCCCTCTTCGGCATCGGCCAGACCCGCCCCCTGGGCCAGCCGCTGGCCTCGCTGCTGACCGCCCGACAGCAGCACCAGCCTGCAGCGCTGGTGGCCGTTGACGTGCCCAGCGGCCTGGATGACAGCAGCGGCATGCCCCTGGGCAAGGCCTGGGCCCGCGCCGCCGCGACCTACACGATCGGCCTGATCAAGCAGGGGCTGGTTCAAGACCCTGCCCTGGCAACGGTCGGACGCCTACGACGCGTCGAGCTGGGGCTGACGCCATCGCTGCTGGCGCAGCTGGAGCACGGTACTCCCCTGGGGTTGGCCATGGCCGACACGCGCCGGGCGCCGCAGCCGGGCCTCGCTGCGGCCGCCGGAAAATATGAGCGCGGCAGGCTGCTGGTGATCGCCGGCAGCCAGGCCTACCGCGGCGCCGGCCATCTGGCATTGCTGGGGGCCAGTGCGTCAGGACTGGGCAGCCTGGCGGCCGCCATGGCCGCCCCCCTGGCCGAGGCCCTCTGGCAGCTGCTGCCCCATGTGGTGCTGCAACGGCGACTGGCCTGCAGCCCGGGGGGGTCGCTGTTGCTGGCTGATCTGACCGCAGCGGATCTCGAACGCCGCGATGCGGTGCTGCTGGGTCCTGGTCTGGGTCTGCTGGAGCCCGAAGACCTGTCGGGCCCGCCCGCGGTGGCCGAACGGCAGGCCTGGGAGCGGCTGCAGGCCTTTGCCGGCCTGCTGGTGCTCGATGCCGATGGGCTCAACCGCATCCAGGTGCCATGGCTGCAGGGGCGCCGCGGCCCCACCTGGATCACCCCCCACCGCGGCGAACTGGCAAGGCTGTGGCCCGATCTCGCCGAGCGACCGGCCCTCGACGCGGCCCGCCGCGCTGCAGCCGACAGCGGCGCCATGGTGCTGCTCAAGGGTGCCCGCAGCGTGATCGCCTCACCGGCTGGCCACTGCTGGCAGTTGCTGGAGGCGGCTCCGGCCGCCGCCCGGGCGGGCCTGGGCGACGTGCTGGCGGGGTATGCCGCCGGCAGGGGGGCGATGGCGCTGGCCGCAGGGCACAGCGGTGATGGGGTCTGGTTGGCGGCCGCTGCCCTGGCACACGCTGCAGCAGGAGTGGCGTGCGCCAGTCGCGGCAGCGGAGGCGCCAGCCCAGAGGCGGTGGCAGCCGCACTGATGCGGCCAAACAGCGAATCAACACACGAATCAACTCACAGCCAATAACAGCATTTGAAGACAATCGAAACAGGGCCAGATCCCTTGCCGCACAACAGATCTGACCATGCCAAGCAATGCAGCCAAGACAACAGTGTGTTGTTTTGCAAGGCAAAGCTGAAGGGTTACTGAAATCACACCCACTCGGGCGATTTCAAGGCGAGAGTCATCCCCACGTGATGGAGTGGCGATGACCGCCTCAACGCTGCAGGGAAGCGACAGTGGTCGCCGGCGTGGCAGCGACCCGATCAGCTGGTACCTCACCACCATCGGCCGCGAGCCCCTGCTGACCGCCGCCGAAGAGATCGAGCTGGGCAATCAGGTGCAGGCGATGATGCGCCTGGTCGAAGCGGGCGAGCGCGAGTTCAGCGACCAGGAACGCAAGACCATCCGCATCGGTCGCCGCTCCAAGCAGCGCATGATGAAGGCCAATCTGCGCCTGGTGGTCAGTGTTGCCAAGAAGTATCAGGGCAAGGGCCTTGAACTGCTCGATCTGATTCAGGAAGGCTCCCTCGGCCTGGAGCGGGCCGTCGAGAAGTTCGACCCGACCCGTGGCTACAAGTTCTCGACCTATGCCTTCTGGTGGATTCGCCAGAGCATGACCCGGGCAATCGCCTGCCAGTCGCGCACGATCCGGCTCCCGGTGCACCTGGGCGAACGGCTGAGCGCCATCCGCAAGGTGAGCCTCGACCTAGCCCACAAGCTTGGGGCCATGCCCAGCCGCCGCGAGATCGCCGAGGCCATGGACATGCCGCTCGAGGAGCTCGACGGGCTGCTGCGCCAGTCGCTCACCACCTCCAGCCTCGATGCCCCTGTCAATGGCGACGAGGGGCGCAGCTTCCTGGGCGATCTGATTGCCGACAATGCCGACGAGGAACCGCTCGAGCGGGTCGAGCGGGGCATTCATCAGGAGCAGCTGGGCCGCTGGCTGAGCCACCTCAGCGATCAGGAGCGGGAGGTGCTGCAGCTGCGCTTCGGGCTCGATGGCGAAGAGCGCCACACCCTGGCCGAGATCGGCCGGCAGCTCGATGTGTCACGGGAGCGTGTGCGTCAGGTGGAGCTCAAGGCCCTGCGCAAACTGCGCAACCTCACCCGCCGGATTCCCAGCAGCCTCTGATCAGTCTTCGGCCCAGATGTAGCGGGTGAGCTCTTCGGGCTTGGGCTCGGGAGCGGCCAGAGCGAATTCGACGCAGTCGGCGACGTGGGCATCGATCTCCTTGTCGATGGCCTCGAGCTCCTCGGCGCTGGCCAACGACTGGCTCACCAGCTGGGCGGCCAGGCGCTTGATCGGATCACGCTTGGCCCAGAACTCCTTCTCCTCGGCTGCCCGCAGCTCGTCGGGGTCGGCCAGGGAATGGCCGCGGTAGCGGTAGGTGAGGCACTCGAGCAGGGTCGGCCCCTCACCGGCGCGGGCCCGCTCGATGGCGCGCTGGGCTGCAGCCCGCACCGCCAGCACATCCATGCCGTCGACCTCTTCACCCGCCATGCCGAAGGCGGCCGCCTTGCGCCAGATCTCGGGGTCGCTGGTGGCACGGTTGTGGTCCATCCCGATGGCCCACTTGTTGTTTTCGACCACGAACAGGATCGGCAGCTTCCATAGCGAGGCCATGTTGAGGCACTCGTAGAACTGCCCGATGTTGCAGGTGCCATCGCCGAAGAACGCGGCGGTCACGGCATCGCTCGACGCATCGCCGAGGGCGTCGCGCTTGTAGCGGCTGGTGAACGCGGCGCCCAGGGCCACCGGGATGCCTTCACCGATGAAGGCATAGCCACCCAGCAGATGATGCTCCCTGGAGAACAGGTGCATGGAGCCCCCGCGGCCCTTGCTGCAGCCGGTCTCCTTGCCGAACAGTTCACTCATCACCTCGCGCGCAGGCACGCCACAGCTGAGGGCGTGAACGTGGTCGCGGTAGGTGCTGCAGAACCAGTCGTATTGCGGCTTCATCGCCTTGATGACGCCCGTGCTGACGGCCTCCTGACCGTTGTAGAGGTGCACGAAGCCGAACATCTTGCCGCGGTAGTACATCTCGGCGCACTTGTCTTCAAAGCGCCGCCCCAGGACCATGTCGCGATAGAGCATCAGCCCTTCGTCGCGAGTGACCACAGCGGGCGTGGCCGGATAGAGATTCTCGAGCCTCTCAGCGTGGGGGCCCGCCACATGGGTGGAATCGGCTGAGCAGGAGGGCGCACCAGAGGCGGCCGCAAGATCAGCGCTCGTGTCTGCCTGGGTCATGGCCCAACTGTACGGGGTCCGTTCACGACTTCCTGCCATCCACGAGCCAAAACCGCTGACTCTGCCTACAGTCGGCCACCAGCGAAACGCCCGGGTTGGAACTCCCGATCGATCATTTCCGGTTGCTCGGTGTGAGTCCCTCCACCGACGCCCGGGGGGTGCTGCAGATGCTGCAGCAGCGCCTCGACCGGCTGCCCGAGGACGGCTACAGCCTCGAGACCCTCGATGCCCGTGGTGAGCTGCTGCGCAGCAGCGCCGACCTGCTGAGCGACCCGGTGCGCCGCAGCCGCTACGAGACCGACCTGACTTCCCTGAGTGCGGCGGGCACCAACGTGATCCCGGCACTCGACATTCCCAGCAGCCTCGAAGTGGGCGGGCTGCTGTTGCTGCTGGAGGCGGGCCAACCGCTCGAGTGTTTCGAACTGGCCAGCCGCAGCCTGCAACCGCCCCAGGCCCCTGCCCTGGGCAGCAGCCGCGAAGCCGACCTGACCCTGGTGGCGGCCCAGGCCTGCCTCGCCGGTGCCGGCGATCTGCAGAACCAGCGGCTCTACGAGGCCGCAGCCCAACTGTTGCTGCAGGGCCAGACGCTGCTGCAGCGCATGGGGCAGCTGCCGCGGCTGCGCCAGAAACTGAGCGAGGCACTCGAAACCCTGGCGCCCTATCGGGTGCTGGATCTGCTGAGCCGTCCGCTCACCGCCAGCGCCGAGCGCACGGAAGGTCTGCGTCTGCTGGGGGAACTGGTGCAACGCCGCGGCGGCCTCGAGGGAAGCGGCGACCTGCGGATGAGCCAGGAGGAATTCCAGACGTTCTTCAAGCAGATCCGCGGCTTTCTCACCGTTCAGGAGCAGGTGGATCAGTTCACGGCCTGGGCGGCCGGATCGGCCACCGCCGACTTCCTGGCCACCACGGCCCTGACCGCCTCAGGGTTCGTGCAACGCAAACCCGAACGCATCGAAGCGGCCCTGACCCGACTTGAAGCGAGTTCCCAGAGCGGCACCGAAACCCTCAAGGCCGCCTTGCAGCTGCTGCTGGGGCGGGTTGAGCAGGCCCAGCAGAGCTTCCTCGCCGGCGCCGGTCCCGAGCTCCTCGCCTGGGCCGCCCAGCAGGGTGACGACGCGCTGGTGCAGCTCTGTGCCTACACCCGCGACTGGCTGCATCGGGATGTGCTGCCGGGTTACCGGGATCTCGAAGCCGACGCCGACCTCGAGGCCTACTTCGCCGATCGCGATGTCCAGCTGTACATCGAGAACCACGACCCGACCCCACGCCCCCTGGCAGGCAGCGCCACCGAGACCATCGAGTCCACCGCAGCCGTTGCGTCTGAGCCGCTGGCGGCCAACCCCTTTGCCTCGCTGTTTGGCGGCTTCGGACTGCAGAGCCCGCCGCCCGAGGCCCGGCTCGATGACGACGGCAAGGACAACGGCAAGGACGACGGAGGCGAATCCGATTCCGACTTCGATGACGACGATCTCGACGACCCGCTCGATGACCGCTTCGCCCAGCGACAGATGCTGCGCTGGCCCAGGACTGGCCTGGATCTGGGCCAGCACCTGCGTGGGTGGCTGAACACCGAGAACCTGGGAACCCAGCTGAGGTCCCGGCTGAGGCCCCAGTCGATCGCACTGGTGGCGGTGGGCCTGGGAGTGCTGGTGGGAGCCGCCGCCCTGACCATGCGGCAGCCCTGGCGCCAGCCCAGGCCGGTGGCCGTGGTTCCGGCACACACACCGGCCCCACCGCCGCCGCCCGCCAAGGCAGCAGCGGCAAAACCATCCCCCGAGCTTCCCCTGACCGCAGCTGAGCCCAGCGAGGCCGAACTCAGGGCTCTGCTCGAGGCCTGGCTGGCGGCCAAGGCAACGGTGCTGGCGGGACGGACCACTGCCCTGCCCCTGACAGAACTGGCTCGCCAGACCCAGATCGAGCGCCTCGAAGCCGAACGCAGCAGCGATGCCTCGCGCGGCGAAACCCAGCGGATCGCGACCCGCATCACCGCCCTCGAGGTGCTCGAGCGCAGCCCCAGCCGCATCGCCCTCAGGGCGACCCTCGACTACAGCCAGTCGATCGCACTCCCGCCACCAGTCTCACCAATCAGTACGTGTTTGCCCGCGACGGCCAGACCTGGCGGTTGGTGGCCTTCGGCCGGGCCGGCTGAGCCGGCAGCAACCGCAGGCCCAGCTCCTTTTTACGATCGGGCAACTTCCCGCCAGCAGGTCCGGTGTTCGACGAGCTCTCCCAACGGTTCGAAGAGGCGGTCAAAAGCCTGCGCGGCCAGGCCAGCATCAGTGAGACCAACGTCGAGGGCGCCCTGAAGGACGTGCGCCGGGCCCTGCTCGAGGCCGACGTCAGCCTGCCGGTGGTGCGCGAGTTCGTCGACGAGGTGCGCCGCAAGGCGGTCGGCACCGAGGTGGTGCGGGGCATCAGTCCCGATCAGAAGTTCATCCAGGTCGTGCACGAGCAACTCGTCGAGACCATGGGCGGCGAGAACGCACCCCTGGCGGCCGGCGGCAGAGCGGGTGAACCCTCGGTGGTGCTGATGGCGGGCCTGCAGGGTGCCGGCAAGACCACCGCCACCGCCAAGCTCGGCCTGCACCTCAAGGAGCAGGGCCGCAAAACCCTGCTGGTGGCGGCCGACGTCTACAGACCCGCCGCCATCGACCAGCTGCAGACCCTGGGCGGCCAGATCGGCGTCGAGGTGTTCAGCCTCGGGGCCGACGCCAAGCCCGAGGACATCGCCGCCGCCGGCATTGCCAAGGCCCGAGCAGAAGGCTTTGACACGGTGCTGATCGACACCGCCGGTCGTCTGCAGATCGACACGGCGATGATGGAGGAGATGGTGCGGATCCGCGAATCCGCCCAGCCCGATGAGGTGCTGCTGGTCGTCGATTCGATGATCGGCCAGGAGGCCGCCGAGCTCACCCGCGCCTTCCACGAACAGGTGGGCATCACCGGGGCGGTGCTGACCAAGCTCGACGGCGACTCGCGCGGCGGCGCGGCCCTCTCGATCCGCAAGGTGAGCGGCGCGCCGATCAAGTTCATCGGCACGGGCGAAAAGGTCGAGGCCCTGCAGCCGTTTCACCCCGAGCGCATGGCCAGCCGCATCCTCGGCATGGGCGATGTGCTCACCCTGGTCGAGAAGGCCACCAAGGAGGTGGAGCTCGCCGACGTCGAGCGCATGCAGCGCAAGCTTCAGGAGGCATCGTTCGACTTCTCCGACTTCGTGCAGCAGATGCGCCTGATCAAGCGCATGGGCTCGTTGGGCGGGCTCATGAAAATGATCCCGGGCATGAACAAGATCGACGACGGCATGCTCAA
>RGUW01000054.1 GCA_010027605.1 Synechococcaceae bacterium WB9_2_112
TCTCTATCGGTTTGAGCCTTCGCCACAGCCTTACCTGGCGTTCATCGGTCGGGTCTCACCCGAGAAGCGACTGGACCGGGCCATCGAGATCGCCACCGCCGTGGGACTGCCTCTCAAGGTGGCGGCCAAGATCGATCGCGCCGATAACGCTTACTACCGCGAGGTGATCGAGCCGATGCTGCAGGGCAACCCCCTGGTCGAGTTCATCGGCGAGGTCGACGATGCGGGCAAGCAGGAGTTGCTGGGCCATGCTCTGGCGCTGCTGTTCCCGATCGACTGGCCCGAGCCCTTCGGTCTGGTGATGATCGAGGCCAATGCCTGTGGCACCCCCGTTGTGGCCTGGCGCAACGGCTCGACCCCCGAGGTGATCGAGGAGGGCATCAACGGCACGCTGGTCGCGTCGATCGACGAGGCGATCGAGGCGGTGCGTCACATCGAAGGGTTGGATCGGGAGCGCATCCGGGCCAATTTCGAGGTGCGCTTCAGTGCCGCACGCCAGGCCGAAGATTATGAACACCTCTACCACCATCTGATTCAGGCTCGCCGCAGCCAGAGTCAGGCGGTCGTGCCGATGCTTCATGCCGCATGACCAGCTGCCCCCGTTCGTGCTCAAGGACGGGGAGACCTTCGCCATGTTGGATGGCCGGGGCGAGATCTGCCCCGACACCCATCCCGATTCGGGCATCTTCCATCGCGGTACCCGCCATGTGAGCCGTCTGCAGCTGCTGCTTTGGGGTGAGCCTGCAGCGGTGCTCAGTGCGACTGAGCGGGGTGAGATGGGGGTCCATGTCAGCCATCTCACCAACGACACCACGGCCGATGGACCCCGCCAGGGGGTGGTGCATCTGGAGCGCAGCACCGTGCTGACACCGGGCTCCTGCCTGCAGGAACTCAGCTTCACCAATTACGGCGATGCCGCATGGCGGGTCCCGCTGAGTTTTCGCTGTGATGCTGACTTTCGCGACATCTTCGAGGTGCGCGGCATCCAGCGACCCCTGCGGGGGCAGACCGTGCTCAGCTGCGGCAACGATGCCCTCGAATGGCGCTACCGCGGCCTCGATGGTTGTGAACGGATGACCTTGGTGCGCCTGGGCGCGGACGTCGATGAAGTCGGCGACGACCACCTGAGCCTCACCCTGCTGCTGGAGCCGCGTCAGAGCCACCGGCTGGTGCTGGAGCTGGCGTTCGAGCAGCGCCAGTCCCTGCAGCTGCCCAGCCCCGATGAGGCCTTTGCCCAGGCGATGACGGGCACGGTCAACCGTTTTCGCGAGGCCCGTCGCCGTTCAGCCCTGATCAGCAGCGACAACCCGGCGTTCAACGCCTGGCTGGCCCGCTCCTATTCCGATGTTCATCTGCTCTCCAGTGAGCTGGACCATGGCCTGTATCCCTATGCGGGGGTGCCCTGGTTCAGTTGCCCCTTTGGTCGTGATGGGCTGATCACGGCGCGCCAGCTGCTCATGGTTGAGCCCCGCCTGGCCCGGGGTGTGCTGGGCTTTCTGGCGGAGCAGCAGGCGAGGGGCTTTGACAGCGCCAGCGACGCTGAGCCCGGCAAGATCCTGCACGAGGCCCGCACCGGCGAGATGGCCGCCTTGGGTGAGGTGCCCTTCGCTCGCTACTACGGCAGTGTCGATGCCACGCCGCTGTTTGTGATCCTGGCGGCCGATTATCTGGCCCGCACCGGGGAGCTGGCCTTTGTCGAATCCCTGTTGCCGGCTCTCGATGCTGCCATGGCCTGGATTCAGCAGGCTGAAGCGACCAGCATGGATGGCTTTCTGCGCTATCAGTGCGCGGCCCAGGGAGGCCTGCGCAATCAGGGCTGGAAGGATTCTGATGATGCGGTGCATCACAGCGACGGTCGCCTGGCCGAGGGCTCCATCGCCCTCTGTGAAGTGCAGGCCTACAGCTACGGGGCCCACCGGGCGATGGCGGCGTTGCTGCGCCGCTTCGGCCGTGGCGACCAGGCCGACGCGCTGCTGGCTCAGGCCGATCGGCTGCGTCAGCGTTTTCATGGGGCGTTCTGGTGCGAGTCGATTGGCACCTATGCCATGGCCATCGATGGTGCGGGGGAGCCCTGTGCGGTGCGTTCGTCCAATGCCGGCCATTGCCTCTGGACCGGCATTGCCACTCCAGAAGCGGCGGCATCGATCGCGCGGGGGTTGCTCGCCCCCTCCAGCTTCAACGGCTGGGGCGTGCGCACCCTCGACGAACGCGAAGCGCGCTACAACCCGATGAGTTACCACAACGGCTCGGTCTGGCCCCATGACAACGCACTGGTGGCGTTGGGTCTGGCTCGCTACGGCTACCGCCAGGAGGCGATGCGCATTCTCACCGGCCTGTTTGACACCGCCAGGGCGATGCCGATGCTGCGCCTGCCCGAGTTGTTCTGTGGGTTTCCTCGCCGCGAGGATGAAGGCCCCACCCATTATCCGGTCGCGTGCAGCCCTCAGGCCTGGGCCAGCGGCGCGGTGTTTGCCCTGCTTGAAGCGGTGACCGGCATGGCCATCGGCCGCGATCAGGACACCGGTCGCGTGCAGGTGCAGCTGCGCCACCCGGTACTGCCGCGGCGCATCAACACGCTCGAGATCAGTGGTCTGCGGCTGGGTGATGAGGAGATCGATCTGCAGCTGCACCGCGGCGAGCACGATGTCGGCGTGCTTGTGCGGCGCCGCACCAGTGGGGTCGATGTGCTGATCAGCAAGTAGGGGGCGGCCGACCGGGCTCCAGCGCCTGCCAGTTGTTTTTGAGAATCGCTTGCAAAAAGCGAGGGGCGTTGGTTAAGTTGCGATCCATTCGCAATAACCGCTGCTCGCGCCATGGTCGTTTCCCTGGAACAGCGCTGCAGTCCAGCTGCCATCTCCACCATCCGGCTGCCCGCAGGACGGTCCGTGCTGCTCGATCCCGGACTCAGGCCCACAGGCAGTTGTCTCGAGGTGCTGGAGGGCGTCGCCCGGGTCTACTGCCCCTGCGAGGAAACGGAGGGGATGACCCTGGCGTTTCTGCAGGCCGGCGATCAATTGCGCACCGACCGTCTCTGCAGCGAGGGCATCTGTGTCGAAGCCTTGACCCCTCTGGCGTTCTGCGCCGGCGCCACCCCCCGCAGTGGCGAGGGCTTTGATGCGGTCAACGAGTGGACCCTGCAGTTGCTGCGCATCCGCCATCTGGGTCAGGCTGAGCAACGGCTCCATGCCCTGCTGGCGCTGCTGGTGAACCGACTGGGGCGCCGTTGCGGCAACTGGTGCGATCTGCCGTTCCGGCTCACCCACGAGCGCATCGGTGAGCTGATCGGCACCACCCGGGTCACCACCACCCGGTTGATCTCGCGCATCCGTCAGGCCAACCTGATGGCGGTGCCCAGCGGCGAGCTGGGCATGCGCCTGGCTCCTGAGCTCGTCGAGAACGCCCCCCTCTCCGCGGCCTGAGGGATCCCTCCCCCAGCGGAGGCAGGCCACAAGCCAGGACTGCAGGCCAACGCAGTGCTCCTGCTGGATCGGTGGCAGGTGCCGCTGGTTGTCACTGGGTGCCGCTGCAGCCCCGAGGCAGCCAGGTCTTACCCGTTTGGGGGATTTGCGCTGTCAGGGCGCGAGACGATGCTCACGGGAGCAGAGACATTGGCTTCTCGCACCCATGGCGTTCACTGTCAGGTCTTCACTGTCTTCCGTGGTCGACAGCTGGCTGCGGCAGGCTGGTGCCATTCCGATGCTCACCCCGGCCGAGGAGCTGCACCTGGGCCGCATGATCCAGCGCGGTCGACGCCCGGATGCCGGCACGGCTGATCAGCGCGCGGCGCGTCGGGCGAAGCAACGGATGATCACGGCCAACCTGCGACTGGTGGTCACCATTGCCAGGACCTTCGGCCATCGGATGCGGACCACCTGCCTGCAGTTCGAGGACCTTCTGCAGGAGGGATGCATCGGCCTCGACCGCGCTGCCGAGAAGTTCGATCCCACGGCTGGCTACCGCTTCTCGACCTATGCCTTTCTCTGGGTCCGTCAGACCATCAGCTATGCGCTCGAGTGCCATGCCGGTGCCGCCCGGTTGCCCCATCGGCTGAGCCGCAAGCTGGCCCGGTTGTCGGCTGCTTCGCCAGCCGATCTCGATGCCACGGAGCAGGCCCAGCTCCAGCGCGCCCGCCTGCTGCTGACTCCGTTGAGCCTTGACGCCCATCGGAGCGATTCAGCCAGTCAGTGCATGCTCGATGCCGTCGCCGATCCCCGATCGGATCGCGCCCTCGAGCGCCTCGACCTTGAGATGGCGATGGCCAGTCTGGAAACCAGTGGGATCGATCTGAACCCTCTGTATCGGGTTGTCGTCAATGGTGAGAGTGTCAGCCACCTGGCGCGCCAGTGCGGGATCAGCAAGCAGGCCATGAGCAAGCGGCTGAATCGCAGTCGGCGCGATCTTGCTGTGGTGGCCTCGGCGCATCACAATCTGATCCGCGAAGCAGGCTGACGCTCACCAGGTTGACGCTCAGAGCCAGACGCTCCCAGCCAGTTGCGCCGGCCTGGCCAGATGGGGTGGCGCTTCTGGGGATCGCACCTAGAGTCGCGGCAGGCCATGTGGCGGTAGCCCTGCTGCGCTGCAGAGATGGACGCTGTCCACACCTATCTGACCCACGCAGCTCCGAGGGGAGAACTGGATCAGCTGCTCGAGCAGGAGCGCATCCTGTTCTGCTGCCAGAGTCGCCTGCTGGCCACGGTGTGGGTGCGCTCCGAACGGGGCCGCTCCCTGCCGGGGCGCCACGGTGAGATGCCCGACAGGCTGGTGGGATCCTGCACCACCCAGGTGGAGGCCCTCGCTCTGCTTGCGAGTTCAGCGCCGACCCTGTTGGTGACCACCCAGCTGCTGGAACGTGGCTCGGGTCTGGAGCTTGTGGTCGAGGCCAAGCGCCAGCTGCCCGAACTGCGCACCCTGCTGTTTCTGCAGCACGACCATCAGGCCCTGCTGGAAGAGGCGATCAAGACCCACAGCGATGGCATCCTGCTCGAATCGGAGATGGGGTCGGGTCATGTGATCGCGGCGTTGCGCATTGTCAGCAGCGGGGGGATGTACCTGGAGCCCCGCATCGCCCGCCTGATGCATGGCAGCCATCCGGGCAATGACCCGGGCCTGACGCGCCGTGAGCTCGATGTCATGCAGCACGTGGTGATGGGTCTCAACGACCGGGAAATCGGCAAGGCGTTGCACCTGGCCACCGACACGGTCAAGCACCATCTCAAGCAGGTGTATCAGAAGCTCCATGTGCACAACCGCACCCGGGCGGCCATCGCCCTGGTGCTGATGGGGCTGACCGATCCGCCGCGACCGTTGCTGCCGCTCGCCGACGAACCGTTGCCCGGCTGAGGCCCGCGTACAGCGTCGCTGCTCAGCGTCGCTCGAGGCTGGGGATCAGGGCAACGGCGGCGATCAGGCCGAACAGCAGGATCAACAGGGCCGGTGCCATGGCGGCACCCACGCGTTCGTCGCTCGCGTACTGGAACACCCGCACCGCCAGGGTGTCGAAATCGAAGGGCCGCAACGACAGGGTCAGGGGCAGTTCCTTCACCACGTCGACGAACACCAGCAGGCCGCCGACCAGCAACGGGCCCCGCAGCAGGGGCAGGTGAACGCGGTGCAGCACACCCCGCCACGACTGACCGAGGCTGATCGCCGCTTCATCGACACTGGGGGGCAGCCGCTCAAAGGCGGCGTCGAGCCCTTGTTTGCTCACGGCCAGAAAGCGATCGCCATAGCCCCACAGCAACAGCAGCAGGGGGCTCAGGGCCAGAGGCCCCCCCAGAATGACCAACCCCAGGGCCAGCACACTGCCGGGCACCGCATAGCCCAGACCCGCCACGAAGCTGAGCTGTTGGAGGGCAGGCCTTGGGCACCAGCGGCGCACCACTGCCAGCAGCAGTGCGGCCGCCAGGGTGATGCCGGTGGCGGCCAGGGCGAGCCCCAGGCTTCGTGCTGCCAGCGGCAGCAGTTCGCCGAAGGCGTCGGTGGACAGGTTCTGCCAGCCCTCGAGCACCCACAGGCCCGGGATCAGCAGGGCGGCCAGCGGCGGCACAGTGCAGACCAGCAGGGCCAGCCCGGCACGCCACCCCTGCAGCACCCACAACGGCTCCTGTTGGCTGCTGCCGCTCAGGCTCCAGCGGCGGCTGCGCTGGCGCAGCTGGCGTTCGGCCGCGATCAGCACACCCACAATGGCCAGGGCCACCAGGGAGAGCAGGGCCGCTCCCCTGGGATCGCCATCGACCTGCCAGCGGTCGAGGATTCCGGCAGAGAGACTCGGGACTCCCAGCAGACGCACGGCTCCCAGTTCATTCACCACTTCCATCGCACTCAACGCCACACCGGCGCCCACCGCGGGCAGGGCGATGGGCAGCGCCACACGAAAGAAGCTGAGCCACGGACCCACCCCGAGGCTGCGACTGGCCTCGAGCAGGCGTCGGCCGCTGATCCCAAAACTCTCGGTGCTCAGCAGCACCACATAGCTGTAGTTGGCCAGGGTCATCAGGGCAATGGTCCAGCCGATGCCGTGAATGCGCAGACCGTGGTAGCTGCCCCAGTCGATCAGGCTGGCCGCCAACAGGTAGGCCGGCACGGCCAGGGGCAGCAGCTGGGCAATGCGCAGCCAGCGTCGCCCGGGAAAGCGACACATCGCCGTGAGCCAGCCGATGGCCGTGCCCAGCACCGCACCTGAGACCCCTTCGCCGAGCACCAGCACCAGCGTGCCGCGGATCTGATCGGCCCCATTCAGACCCAGGGCCAGGGGGGCGGCCTCCCCGCTCAACAGCGCCTGCCTGAACAGATTCAGCAGGGGCAGCAGGGCCAACAGGCAGATCACCGCCGCCGCGCCGATCAGCCCCTGGCGACCGGCGGGCCGGGTCTGGCGTGCTGGGCAGGCCTGGGCTTGTGCAGCGGTGATCAATGCCTCATCGACTCCGTCAGTTCCAGCCGGCCTGGGTCATCAGTTGCACCGCCTCGCGGTTGCGTTGTCCCAGCTTCTCCATCGAGACCGGTGATGCCTTGAAGGTGCCGAAGGACCTCAGGGTGGGATTGTTGCCCCAGCCCCGCAACGGGTACTCGTTGTTGGCTTCGGCGTACCCCTCGCCCGAGGTGGGCGAGGCCAGAAATTCAAGCAGGCGGCGCGCGCCATCCGGATTGCGGGAGCTGCGGGTCACCCCGCCGGCGGTCACATTCACATGGGTCGGATTGGGCCAGACCACCCGTACCTTCTGGGCGAGGGCTCGATCAGCGCTGTTGTCGCCCTGCAGCAGACGGGCCAGGTAGTACTGGTTCGCGAGCGTGACACCGCACTGTCCCTGCCCCACGGCGCGCAGCATGGGGGTGTCGGAGGTGAACAGCGGCTGCTGGTTGTTGGCCACGAGGCCCCGCAGCCAGAGCTGGGTCGACTGGGTGCCGCGGCGCACGAGTTCATCGGCCACCAGAGACTGGTTGTACACGCTGGCGCGATTGCGCAGGCAGAGCTTGCCCTTGAGTTCGGGGCGTGCCAGATCGGCATAGGTGCGGATCAGGCGGGGGTTCACCAGCGTCGTATTGACCATCACAGGGCGGGCCCGGCGCGTCAGGGCATACCAACGCCCGCCGGGATCGCGCAGGTTCGCCGGTACGTCCTTGTTCAGCTCTCTTGAACTGATCGGCCTGAAGAGGTTCTCCTGCTGGGCCCGGACCAGCCGTGCGGCATCGACGAGAACCAGCAGGTCGGCTTTGCTGCCGGAGCCTTCACTCTTGAGCCGCTGAATCAGTTCGTCGTCCTTGCCTTCCAGCAGATTGACCCTGATGCCGGTGCGTCGGGTGAATTCGGCGTACAGGACCTTGTCGGTGTTGTAGTGACGCCCGGAGTACACATTGACCTCCTTGGGCTGGCTCTGGGCCTGGGCTCCGGCGGCCTGAGCCATGGCCATGGGGGCCCAGAGAGCCGACGCTCCCAGGGTTGTCAGGGTGAGGCTGCGGATGGTCCCGAATGGCCAGATCTTCATCATTGAGGCAGCAATGGACGCCATGAAGGGACGCCGTGAATGGACAACGTGAATGGACACCATTGCCAACAACGCCGGTGTCGGTCCAGGCAGCCTAAAAACCGCCACACATGGCTCCCCGTGCCGATTGCGCGGTTGTCGCGTAGCAATTGCTACGTGGTCGGTTCGCGTGTCGTCAGGATTGAGACCCTGCAGCGATGATCCGGGGCCTCAGGATTGCTGTGCGCTCGAGATTCAGCCTCGGCGGCGCACTGGTACAGGCACCAGGGACGGCTGCATCAGCCCACCACCGCTGTTGTCATCGTCGGAATCGGTGGTGAGCCAGAAGGCCAGAGCGACCAGCGCCAGCACCGTGGTGAGCAGAGCAGCTTCGGCCATGGTGTGACGGCAGTTGGTGCAACGTTAATCGTGTTGCATCTCCAGTGCCGTAACAACCATGGCGGTTAGCCGCCCGTTCAACCGAAACCCGTTCAACCGAACCCTTTGCCGGCGTTGGCGGCCACGCAGGCCTGCAGCTGCTGACGCAGTCTGCTGTGGTCCAGGTTCCTGCCGATCAGCACGATCTGGTTCTTGCGTTCGCTGCTGGGCCAGTCGGAGTCATCGATCGAGAAGCGCTTGCCCGCCAGGTGAAACACATGGCGCCGTTCGCTCTCGTTGAACCAGAGGATGCCCTTGGCGCGGAACACCCCGGGGGGCAACTGGTTGTCGAGGAAGTTCTGGAACTTGCGCAGGGCAAATGGACCTTCGGCCGCAAACGAGAGTGAGGTGAACCCTTCGATCGCCGCGTGATCCGGGTGATCGGCATGGTTGTGGTCGAGGTGGTTGTGATCGTGATCGTGGCTGTGCCCGTGGTCATGCTTGTGGTCATGACCAGACCCATGCTCGTGTTCGCAGTGGCCGTGGTCGTGGTCGCAGTGGCTGTGGTCCTGTCTGGCCACCACCTTGTCGCTCTCAAACAGGCCCACGCTCAGCAGCAGCGGCAGCGGCACCTCACCCTTGACCGAGCGCAGGATGCGGGCATCGCTCTTGATCTGCTTCAGGCGGTTCTCCAGCGCCTCAAGCCGCTGTTCCTCAACCAGGTCGCACTTGTTGAGCAGCAGCATGTCGCTGTAGACGATCTGCGCCCGGGCCACCTCGCCTTCGAGCAGCTCGTCACTGAAGTTTTCGGCGTCCACCAGGGTGATGATCGAATCCAGCCGGGTGGCATCGCGCAGGTCGCTGCCCAGAAAGGTCATCGCCACCGGCAGGGGGTCAGCCAGGCCCGTGGTCTCGACCACCAGATAATCGACCGGGTCGGGTCGGTCGAGAATCCGGTAGACAGCCTCCAGCAGTTCACCGTTGATCGAGCAACAGATGCAGCCGTTGCTGAGCTCGACCATGTCGTCGCCGGTGGCGACCACCAGGTCGTTGTCGATGCCGATTTCACCGAATTCATTGACCAGCACGGCGGTCTTCAGGCCCTGCTGGTTGCTCAGAATGTGGTTGAGCAGCGTGGTCTTACCAGCTCCGAGAAACCCGGTGAGAATCGTGACCGGCAGGGTTGCCGACTGGGCAACCGGTTGGGCGGTGGGGGTGTTCATCGGATCCGTTGAACAGGCAGACAGGGCGCTGAACCGACCCTAGAAGCCGATCGGCCGCCCAGGCGAAGACCTCAGAACCGGAACTGGGTTTTGACCAGGGCCCCCAACTGGTTGAAGCTCTGGCCGTCAGGGGTGTCCTGCCCCATGGGGCGTGACAGATAGAACAGTGCTGGCGTGACGCTGATGGCGTCGCTCACCTGCCACTTGTACCACCACTCCCACATCCAGTTGGCGTCGTTGACCCCTTCACCGCTGACCAGGCTGGTGGCATGGGGGGCCTGGCCGAAGGCCAGACCGGCGCTGTTGCCCGCGGCCAGCACGTCGAGCCATTGCAGGCCCACCGACCAGGCCGCCGCGGTGCGGGCATTACGGCCATCGACATTGGAGGCCTGCTGGCTGTAGTCAAATTGGGTGACTTCAGCGCCGGCACTGATCGAAGGCAGCCAGCCGCTGCTCACGGGTTGCCAGTAGCCACTGAGGCCAACGGTATGAAAAAGACCCCGTTGTTCCAACGAGGACACCAGAAAATTGGTGGAGTAAGGAGCAACATCCTGCTGAATGGCTGAATAGACCAGGGCCAAGGCCCATTGGGGTTGTTGATAACCCAGCTGAACCGTCGTCGATGCGCGCGATGACTGGGTGCCGATGCCCCCCTCGTCGGGGTTGGCGTTGGCGGCGTCCTGAGCGATGTAGTTGACGCTCACGCTCAAGGGGCCGGCCTTCCACCACAGGCCAGCACCCGGACCGATGTTGAGGTCATAGGCCACGGGGGTGCCCGCCATGGTGAACATGTCGAGCACCGACGAATTCGGATACACGCTGGGGTACATCGCCAGCATGTCGTCCTGCTCAACGCGGGCCCCCAGGGTGAACGTGAAATTGCCCAGAGGAAACTGGTAGTAGAGCCGGTCGATGCCCACCACATTGGCACCGCCTTCTTCCTCGAAGGACGCCTCCAGTTGCGACAGGCGAGTGGGACCGGCGCCATAGAAGCTGTTGCTTGCGCGGTCAAAGTTTCCGGCTCTCAGGCGCGTGCGCAACAGGTCGTTGCCGTTGAAGCTGGTGTCGAGATTGATGCGCAGGTCGTAGTTGAAGCTGATGGCGCCGTGGTTGCTTCTGCTTTCCATCACCTTTGGCGCATCACTTCCCAGAAAACTGTTGCCACCGATCACCATGTTGGCGTCGATGCTCAGCTTGGTGGTGGTGGAGAACTGCTGGGCAGTGAGTCCACCGACCCTGGCTTCAAGACCCTCGACACGACTCTTGAGAATGGAGAGCTCCCTGGCGAACTCGGCCATCAGTTTCCTGAGATCGTCGGTGCTGTCGCTGATGCGATCGAGGCAGGCATTCAGCAGCGCAGCCGCTTCATAACGGCTCATGGCGCGGGCGCCTTTGCTGCTGCCGGATGGGTAGCCGGCCATGCAGCCATAGCGCTCGCTCAGGTTGCGCAGGGCCTGGTAGGCCCAGTCGCTGGGCCTCACATCAGAAAGCTGGCTGAGGCTGGTGATCTGCTCGTCGCTGGCATAGCGGTTGATGCCCGTGAGGTTGAGCTCAGCGGCGCCGGTGGCTCCCGGGGCCAGCAGGGCGAGCGCTGCGGGTGCCAACAGCACGGGCTGAAAGGGTTTCATGGATCCTCACCGACAAACGGCTCCCTGAACAGCCGTGAGAATGATAACGGGTATCAACTTCGGAATTTGCATCTGTATTTGCATCTGTTTCTGGCCTGGGTGCGCGTGATGGCCGTGGCCGGGATCGTGCGCACGTCCGGCAGGTTCGCTCAGGTGGCCGCTGGCGTCGACCCCCTGTCGTTGGCGGGGTGATCGCAACAGCCCGCCTG
>RGUW01000055.1 GCA_010027605.1 Synechococcaceae bacterium WB9_2_112
GTGGCGGTCGGTCGTCAGTTGGCAGCCGCCGGGTTTCAGCGTCTGGTGCTGTTCAACGCCCACGGCGGCCAGATCGGCCTGCTGCAGGTGGCAGCCCGGGAGCTGCGGGCTGCGGCGCCCGCCCTGGCCGTGCTGCCCTGTTTCGTGTGGAGCGGTCCGGGCGGGCTTGCCGAGCTGATTCCTGAGCCTGAACGGAGTGAGGGTCTCCACGCCGGCCTGGCCGAAACGAGCCTGATGCTGCATCTGCGGCCCGAACTGGTGGGCCCCCTGCCCCCGGCCGATGGCCAGCGCGGTGGCACTCCCCCAGCGGGCTGGAGTCTCGAGGGTGCGGTTCCCACGGCCTGGATGACCCGGGAGCTCAGCGCCTCAGGGGTGATCGGCGATCCCCGCGAGGCCAGCGCCACCCTGGGTGGCCAGCTTGCAGAGACCCTGGTGCACGGGTGGTGTGTGCTGTTGGACGCCTTACTGGCCAGCGACTGGCCCCAGTGCGGCTGAAGGTCGTTACAGTCACCTGATTCCAGACTGAAGCTGTAGCTATGGCGACCCTGGCCTCCCCGCTGGCAGCCTCCCCTGAGGGATCTGCCCTGCCCAACTTTGAGAGTGAGGCCTACAAGGACGCCTACAGCCGCATCAATGCGATCGTCATCGAGGGGGAGCAGGAAGCCCATGACAACTACGTTGCGATCGGAACCCTGCTGCCGGATCAGGCCGAGGAGCTGACCCGCCTGGCCCGCATGGAGCTCAAGCACATGAAGGGATTCACCGCCTGTGCCGCCAACCTGGGCGTCACGGCCGACATGCCCTTCGCCCAGGACTTCTTCGCCCCGCTGCGCAACAACTTCCAGGCTGCCCTGGCCGAAGGCAAAGTGGTGACCTGTCTGCTGATCCAGGCCATCCTGATCGAGGCCTTCGCCATTTCGGCTTACCACATCTATATCCCTGTCGCCGATCCCTTCGCCCGCAAGATCACCGAAGGCGTGGTCAAGGACGAGTACACCCACCTCAACTACGGCCAGGAGTGGCTCAAGGCCAATCTCGACTCCATCCGCGAGGAGTTTGAGCAGGCCAACCGCGACAACCTGCCCCTGGTGCGCACCATGCTCGACCAGGTGGCTGCCGATGCCGCTGTGCTCCACATGGACAAGGAAGACCTGATGGCCGATTTCCTCAGCTCCTACCAGGAAGCCCTGCTCGAGATCGGTTTCACCGGTCGTGAGATCGCCCGTTTCGCCGCCGCGGCGCTTGTCGGCTGACCCGGTTGCCAAGGCGGACTGAGCGGCGACATCACAGGCCTCCTGTGTTCGCGGCTACTGAAGCGCGTGGCAGGATGCACCTCTCGATGGGCCCTGGCCCCGTTGATGCCTGAGCCATGTTCGGTCTGATCGGCCATTCCACCAGCTTTGCCGAGGCCCGGGCCAACGCCCGCAATCTTGGCTACGACGACTATGCCGAGGGTGACCTCGACATGTGGTGTGCGGCACCCCCGCAGCTCCTGGAGCGGGTCAGCGTCACCAGCCCGACCGGCACCACCATCCACGGTGCCTACATCGATTCGGTGTTCGTTCCCGAAATGCTGCGCCGCTTCAAAACGGCCAAGCGCAAGGTGCTCAAAGCCATGGAGCTGGCGCAGAAGAGCGGGATCGACATCACCGCCCTGGGCGGATTCACCTCGATCATTTTCGAGGACATGAACCTGCTCAAGGAGGAGAGGGTCAGTGCGGTGCAGCTCGACTGGCAGCGCTTCACCACCGGCAACACCCACACCGCCTGGGTGATCTGCCAGCAGGTCGTGCACAACGCCCCGCGCCTGGGAATCGATCTGGCCAGCGCCAAGGTTGCCGTGGTCGGCGCCTCGGGTGACATCGGCAGTGCCGTCTGCCGCTGGCTGCAGCGACAGGGTGTGGGCGAGCTGCTGTTGGTGGCGCGCCGGCCCCAGCCCCTGATCGACCTGCAGGCCAGCCTTGGCGAGGGCCGCATCCTGGCGTTGGACGAAGCCCTGGCCGAGGCTCAGGTGGTGGTGTGGGTGGCCAGCCTGCCTGAAAGCCTGCAGATCGATCTCGCAGCCCTGCCCCGCCCCTGTCTGATGATTGACGGCGGTTACCCCAAGAACCTCAACAGCAAGGCGGAAGCGACGGATGTCCATGTGCTCAAGGGCGGCATCGTCGAGTTCTGGCAGGACATCGGCTGGCAGATGATGGAGGTGGCCGAGATGGCCAAGCCCCAGCGTCAGATGTTTGCCTGTTTTGCTGAGGCGATGCTGCTCGACTTCGAGCAGCGCCACACCAACTTCAGTTGGGGTCGCAACAACATCAGTCTCGAGGCCATGGACTGGATCGGCGACGCGTCGCGCCGCCACGGGTTCAGGGCCCTGGCCCTTGAGGATCAGCCGGCTGCGGCCGCAGCCCTGGCCCCCGCCTGAGCATTCCATTCCCTGCCGCGTCCTGAACAGCCATGGCCCGTCGCGCCCTGCTCGAGTTTGAAAAGCCTCTGGTGGAACTGGAGGAGCAGATCGAGCAGATCCGTCAGCTGGCCCGCGATTCTGAAGTCGATGTGAGCCAGCAGCTGCTGCAGCTCGAGACCCTGGCCACACGCCGCCGCAGCGAAATCTTCGCGGCTCTCACCCCAGCCCAGAAAATTCAGGTGGCACGCCACCCCCAGCGACCGAGCACCTTGGATTACATCCAGGTGCTCACCGACCAGTTCTTTGAACTGCACGGTGACCGGCGCGGCAGTGATGATCGGGCCCTGGTGGGTGGTGTGGGCCGCATCGGCGATCAGGGGGTGGTGCTGCTGGGCCATCAGAAGGGCCGTGACACCAAGGAAAACGTCGCCCGCAACTTCGGCATGGCCTCGCCAGGGGGCTACCGCAAGGCGATGCGCCTGATGGACCACGCCGACCGCTTCAACCTGCCGATCATCAGCTTCATCGACACCCCCGGGGCCTATGCGGGCGTCCTGGCCGAGGAGCAGGGTCAGGGTGAGGCGATCGCGGTCAACCTGCGCGAGATGTTCCGGTTGCGGGTGCCGATCCTGGCCACCGTCATCGGTGAGGGTGGCTCCGGAGGCGCACTGGGCATCGGCGTGGCCGACCGGCTGCTGATGTTTGAACACAGCGTGTACACCGTGGCCAGCCCCGAAGCCTGTGCCTCGATCCTGTGGCGCGATGCCGGCAAGGCCCCCGAGGCCGCGGTCGCCCTGCGCATCACCGGGGCTGATCTGCAGCAGCTGGGCCTGGTCGACCGCGTCCTGCAGGAGCCCTGCGGCGGCAACCACTGGGCTCCCCTGCAGGCGGCCGAAACCCTCAGGATGGCCCTGCTCGAGGAGCTGTCGGCACTCCAGGCTCTGCCGGTCGCTGAACTGCAGCAACGCCGCTATGAGAAGTTCCGCCGCATGGGGCGCTTTCTCGACGATGGCCAGAGCCCGCAACCGGCGTCCAGCTCCATGAGCCCAGCAGCGTGACCACGGCATTGATCACGGGCGCCTCCCGCGGCATCGGCGCGGAGACGGCGCGGGTGCTGGCTGCCGAAGGGTTCGACCTGCTGCTGCTGGCCCGATCGGAATCTGCACTGGAGCAGCTTGCCGCCGAACTGAGGCCACTGGGCCGGCGCGTCGAGGTGGCGGCCATCGATCTGGCTGATCCCACAGCCATCGAAGCTCCCCTGCGCGCGCTGTGTGAGCGGGCCGAAGCCCCGGCCGTGCTGATCAACAACGCCGGCGCGGCCTACACCGGTGAACTCACCGCCATGGCCGTGGCTGATTGGCAGTGGTTGCTGCAGCTCAATCTCACCAGTGTGTTTCAGGTCTGCCGCACCGTGGTGCCGCTGATGCGGGCCCAGGGCGGTGGCCTGATCATCAACGTCAGCAGCCATGCGGCCCGCCATGCCTTTGCTGACTGGGGCGCCTATTGCGTCAGCAAGGCCGCTCTGGCGAGTTTCAGTCGCTGTTTGGCCGAAGAGGAGCGCCGCCATGGGATCAGGGTCTCAACGCTCACCCTTGGTGCGGTGAATACGCCCCTCTGGGACAGCGAAACCGTCCACAGTTCGTTTGATCGCCGTGCCATGCTTGATCCTCACCAGGTGGCGCAGACCTTGCTCCAGCTGGCCAAGCAGCCCGCTGCCCAGGTGAGCGAAGACCTCACCCTGATGCCTGCGGCCGGCGCGTTCTGAACCCCCCATGACTTCCACCCTGCCTTCCAGCCTGCCGACCGGTTCCGCTCTCGGTAGCAGCGCTGTGCCCCAGGCGGTGCCTGCACCCGTGAGCCATCGCATCCGCCAGCGGCTCGAGCAGGCCGGCGTGTCGTTTCTGGCCAACGACAACATCGCCGACCATCTCATGGACGGTGAACTGGATCAGCTGGAGATCGAGGTCGCCGGCAAGGTCCGTGACCTGCTGCGCAGCCTGGTCATCGATATCGATAATGATCACAACACCGAGGAGACGGCGGAGCGTGTTGCCCGCATGTATCTCCATGAGGTGTTCAAGGGCCGTTATCACCAACAGCCCAAGATCGCCAGCTTCCCCAACGTCAAGAAGCTCGACGAGATCTACACCGTCGGTCCGATTTCGGTGCGTTCGGCCTGCTCGCACCACCTGGTGCCGATTCTGGGCAACTGCTGGATCGGGATCAAACCCGGTGAGCGCGTGATCGGTTTGTCGAAATTCTCCCGGGTCGCTGATTGGGTGTTCTCACGCCCCCATATCCAGGAGGAGGCCGTGATGATCCTGGCCGATGAAATTGAGCGCCTCTGCGAACCCCAGGGTCTGGCGATTCTCGTGAAGGCGCAGCACTACTGCATGAAGTGGCGCGGTGTGAAGGAGCCCCAGACCAGCATGGTCAATTCGGTCGTGCGGGGTGATTTCCGCCATGACCCCAGCCTCAAGGCCGAGTTTTTCGAACTGGTCAAGCAGCAGGAATCGATGCTGCTGGTCTGAGGGGCTGCAGCGGCGCCGGCGTCACGGCGCCGCCGTGACCGGTCCCAGCGGGGCAGAGGCCTGGCGCTGACTGCCTCCGTTGCTGGGAACCGCCACCACCACCATGACCCTGGCGTTCACATCGGCGTTGGTGAGCCGGTAGCTCGGCCCTGACGCTTGCTGGATCAGCACCCAGCGCTGGCTGCCGGGCTTGAGGCGATACCAGTGAAAGGCGCTGGGCGGCAGGCTGGCCAGGGCGTCAGCGGCGAGCGTGGCCTGCAGCAGCCCGCCTTCGGCCGCCTGACCCTGGAGCACCAGCTGTTGCAGGCCCGTGATCTGTTGCTCCACGGCCGCTTCCAGCTTCTGATCGGCACCGATCTGCTGGCGCAGATCGCGGATCTGCTGCTGAGGATCGGCGGTGATCCCTGGCACGCACTGCAACGTGCCGTTCACGAGCTGGCATCCCTCGAGCATGTCCTGGGCCTGCGACGGCGCCATTGCAGCCAGACCGGCAGCCAGCAGTAGGGTCGGCCCTAGGCGGCCACACAGCGTGTTCAGAGGCATGGGTTGAGTGGGGCTGCCGACGGATTGCTCCGATCCTGCCGCGTCGCTTTGACCACGGCCACCAGTTGACTGACCCGCTTCAGGTCCTTGTCGCCGGGGCTCGTCTCGAGGGCGCTGGAGGCATCGAGTCCGGTAGGTGAAACCCTGGCGAGGGCCGCCGCCGCGCTGCTGGCATCGATCCCCCCGGCCAGCCACCACGGCACGACTGGGGCAAACCGCTCGAGCCAGTCGAGCGGAATGCGGTGTCCGGTGCCCCCGAGCACCCCCGGGACCCAGGCATCGAGCAGCACGGCGTCCACCACACCGTGGTACAGCGCGATCTGGTCCAGGTCGGCCTCGCTGCGAATGCGCAGGGCTTTCCACAGCAGCAGGCCCGGCAACCGTTCGCGCAGTTGCGCGCAGCGTTCGGGCGATTCACCGCCGTGCAGTTGCACGACGTCATGGCCATGGGCAGCCTGCAGCGTGTCGAGCTCGCCGGCCTCGGGATCGGCCACCACCACGACCCCCAGGCAATGCGGAGCGGTGTTCTTGACGGCGGCAAACAGGCTTGGCCGTTGCTCACAGGCCAGGAACCGCGGCGAATCCTGTACGGCGATCACGCCGATGGCGTCGACCCCCAGAGCGGCGATCGCCGCCGCCTGGCTGCTGTGCCGCAGTCCGCAGATCTTGAGCAACGGTGTGGCCACGGATCTCCCCCTGGATCAGTTGTTTCTAGATTGATCCCAGAGGCGGCCGGATGGCCCACTGAACCGTTGCACCCGAGGCCGTGGGCGAAGGCTGGAGACTGCTGACGATCCGCGGCATTCCACTGAGGATCCACCCGAGCTGGTTTGTGGTGCTGGTGCTGGCCACCCTGGCCTTTCAGCAGCACTACATCCGGGTGCTCAATCCGGCCCCGGACGAACCGGTGCGCTGGCTGCTGGGTTTGCTGACGGCGCTGCTGCTGTTCGTGTCGGTGCTGCTGCACGAGCTGGGTCACTCCCTGGTGGCCCTGTCCCAGGGGGTCAGGGTGCGCAGCATCACGCTGTTCCTGCTCGGCGGCGTGGCCAGTGTCGAACGCGAATGCAGCACCGCCCGTGGTGCGCTGCTGGTGGCCGCTGCCGGCCCAGCCGTCAGCCTGGTGCTGGCGGTGTTGCTGCTGGGTCTCAGCCATCAGGCCACCCATCTCTCCCCGGCTCTTGGGGCCATGGTGACCGAGCTCGGAGGGCTCAATCTGGTGCTGGCCCTGTTCAACCTGTTGCCGGGCCTGCCGCTCGATGGGGGCCTGATCGTCAAGGCGCTGGTGTGGCAGGTGACCGGCAGCCAGCGTCGCGGGCTTGAAGTGGCCAATGCCAGTGGCCGGTTTCTGGCCTACGCAGCCATCGGACTGGGCATGGTGTTGTTGTTGCGTGGCAATGGCATCGGTGGCCTCTGGCTGATGCTGCTCGGCTGGTTCGGCCTGGGGGCTTCGCGCAATCAGGGCCAGCTGCTGTTGCTGCAGCAGCTCCTCAAGGAGCTGCGCGTCGAGGCTGCCGCATCCCGCCGCTTTCGGGTGCTCGAGGCCCGCACCACCCTGCGGGAGCTCAGCCAGATGCGTCTCGCTTCGACCGAATCCACCGCTCTGCCCGATTGGCTCCTGGTCTGCGACCGGGGGCGCTGGCAGGGCTTCATCGACGACACGGTGCTGCAGCAGTTGCCGGTGCAGGCGTGGGACCGTGAGCGGGTTGCCGACCATCTCCAACCCCTCTCGGCGCTCAGCGCGATCGGCGCCAGCGATCCGCTCTGGCTGGCGGTGCTGCGTTTTGAGGAGAGCGGCAGCCAACGGCTCCTGGTGCTCAGCCCTGCCGGCCTCCCGGTCGGCACCCTCGAGCGGGCCGAACTGGGGTTGGCGGTGCTGCAGCGGCTGGGCGTGCGGCTGCCCGCCCCAATGCTGGCCTCACTGCGAGGCCAGCTGGGCTATCCCCTCGGTCTGGCCCTGCCCCAGGTGGTGCGCTCCATGCTTGCCAGCGGTGAGGTGGTCGACCCCGGAGCCTGAGCGTTGAGCTCAGTCTTCAGCTGTTGATCCGGTGCTGCTCGAGCCGGGCTCCGGCCCGGCTCAGCAGGCTGGCCGGCAGCGGCTGGGGCGTTGCACTGAGGCTCAGCCAGTTGCAGGCTTCCTGGCGCAGCTGCTCAGCCAGGCTCTCCGCGTTCACGGCCAGGGGTGAGAGCGCCGGCGCCTGGCTCCCAAGCAGTGTCAACCATTGGTCTGAATCGGGAGTGAGCTGGATGCTGCCGTGCTGCAGCAGGCAGCCCCTGTGCCAGCGCTGGGCACTGCCGATCCGTTTGCAGCCGCGCCCATCCACCAGATCGGCCGGGGTGCTGCGGGCAAAGCAGTCGTGGCCCACCGCACAGGGCTCGTGCCCGAACCTCAGCGGTTCCCCAAGGGCGGCGAAGACCCGCTGCAGCCAATCACAGATCTGGGTGTAGGCCTGCTGGCGGCTGCAGCCAGGCTCGGGCCACACCAGCGCATAGCAGAGGTCGCCGCCGTGCAGCACGGCCCCACCGCCGGTGGGTCGACGCACCAGCTCACCCTGGTGGCCGGCCTGCCAGTCGCGCCAGCTGGCCGTGATCGACCGTTGGTGAAAACCCAGCGACAGGGTCGGACGGCTCCAGCTGTAGAGCCGCAGCACAGGGTGCCCCAGCTCGAGCAGGGCTGCGTCGATGGCCATCTGCCAGCAGCCGCTCAGACAGGTGGTCTGCAGCAGCGTGAAGGCCATCGACGATGCTGGTGCTGGTGCCATCGGGGGCGGCATGGAGCCGGTGCTCAGAAGTCTGCTGCCCCTGGTGCCTCTGGGCGGTCTGGCCGGGCTGCTGTCAGGGCTGCTCGGCATCGGCGGGGGGCTGGTGTTTTCGCCGCTGTTGCTCTGGCTCGGCCATGGCCCCCACCAGGCCCTGGCCACCAGCAGCCTGGCGATCACCCTGACCACCCTGGGCGGCACCTGGAGTCATCTGCGCACCCGGCAGTTGCCGCTGGCACCGGCCCTGGCCATCGGGCTGGGGGCTGGCGTGGCCTCGGCGCTCTTCAGCCAGCTGGGTCGCGGCTGGAACGGTGCGCTGCTGTTGGCTCTGCAGGCGGCCATGTATGCGGTGCTCACCGTCGTGATCCGGCCGGCCGAAGCCATTCCCGAGGCGGCATCGGCCAATCAGCAGCCCCTGGCGGGTCTGGCGGTGGTCGGCCTGGTGGCGGGCCTCTCGAGCGGTCTGCTGGGGGTTGGTGGCGGACTGGTGATGGTGCCGTTGATGGTGTCGCTGCTGCGGTTGCCGCTGCGCCTGGCGATCCGCTTGAGCACCCTGGCGGTGCTCGTGTCGGCCGCGGTCGCGGCCCCGACCTTTGTCGCCGATGGACGCGGGCTGGTGCCCATCGCCCTGGTGCTGGGCAGCGCCGCAGCGGTGACGGCACGGTGGTCGGCGGCACGGCTCAACCGGGTTCCCGATGCGTTTCTGGTCTGGCTGTTGCGCGGGCTGACGGCATTCCTGGCCTGCGACAGCGGCTGGCGCGCATTCGGCCTGTGGATCAGCTGAGCTGGTCCCAGAATCCCGGATCGAGCTCGAAGCCCAGGACTGCCGCCATCTGCCCGAGGTTCTGGCGGCAGTTGAGGCCCTCGGCCCTGGCCCAGGCATCGAGCACGAACAGCCGATGGGTGATCCACAGCTCCAGGGACTCCGGAGCGAACCGGAGTCCTTCGCTGCGATGGAACTGATGGGGCAGCAGCATGGCCACATGGCGGGCCAGCTGGCCGCTGCTGCGCTCCAGCACCAGCGGCAGCCAGGGGCAGGCGGCATCGGCGCGCAGACTCCACAGCCTCAGCTCGGCAATTTCCGACAGTTCGCGGGGATCCTCCTCCGGACGCGGCCAGTCGAACCTCAGCTCCAGATCGGCGTCCTTCTGCACCAGGGCTGCGGCACCCTGTTGCCGCAGTGCCGCCAAAGGCTCCAGTGAGAGTGCCAGCACCTGGTCGACGGTGATCGTGAGCGGGGTCGATGCGCTGGCGCTGGCCATCAAGAGCTGTAACAGCAGGGCTTGTGAGGCTCGACCGTAGACCCGTCTGCACCAACAATGGTGGCCGTTGTCATGGATCACACGACGCTCATGGTCACCTCCCTGAATCAGGCCGAAGTGCTGATCGCCCTCGTGGTCGCTGCCCATGCCGGCGTGCTGGCCGTGCGTCTCTGCTTCAGCCTCTACAAAGCCTGAAGCGGAAGCACCCAGACCTTGGCAGGGCCCTTCAGGAACGCTACAAGCGGCTCTGTCGGGTCCTGACCAGAGCCCGACATCTGCTCCCGCTGCCCTCCCTCCGTCTGTGGTGCATTCCGTTGCGCGTCCCTCGCTTCGCTTGGAGCCCTCGCCCTCCCGCCACGCCGTGTTTGCCCAGGACGGCCGTCTGATCGGCGTCTCCAGCGAGCGTCAGGAACTTCTCTGCAGCCTGATCGGATTGCTGGTCAAGGGATCCCTGGCCGTGGTCGTGTGCATCAGCCTGGTCCGCCTCGCGATCGCCTACCAGGAGCGCATGGATCGCCAGGGTGAGCTCAGTGCCGTTCTGCAGATCGAGGAGAGCAAGCTGGCCAAGGCCCGCGAGCGTTTTGACCAACTGTTCAGTGTCGGCGGCGAGCAACGTCTGATCCGCGAACAGAACCAGTGGATCGCCCCCAACCGTCTGCGGGTGGTCTGGAATCCGGCGACTCCCCGTCAGCCTGGCTCGTAAGTTTGGGGCCCCTGCCCCGTCCTGACGCATGGCGACACCTTCACCTGCCGGCACCGTGCTGATCACCGGCACCACATCAGGTGTCGGTCTCAACGCCGTCAAGGCCCTGGTGGAGCGTGGCTGGCATGTGGTCACCGCCAACCGTGATCCCGTGCGTGCTGCCGATGCGGCTGAGCGCATGGGCATTCCCTCGGCACCCCTGACCCATCTGCGCATCGACCTGGGTGATCTCGACAGTGTGCGAACCGGCGTCGAGACGCTTGTCGCATCGCTGCCACGCCCCATCGATGCTCTGGTCATCAATGCGGCGGTCTACAAACCCAGGCTCAAGCAGCCCGAGCGCTCGCCCCAGGGCTATGAGATCTCCATGGCCACCAACCATCTTGGCCACTTTCTGTTGATTCAGCTGCTGCTCGACGATCTCAGGCGTTCGCCGCATCCCTCCAGGCGGGTGGTGATTCTGGGGACCGTGACCGCCAACTCCAAGGAGCTCGGCGGCAAGATTCCGATTCCGGCGCCGGCTGATCTGGGCGATCTCAGTGGCTTCAGGGCGGGCTTCAAGGAACCCATCGCCATGGCCAACGGCAAGCCGTTCAAGCCCGGCAAGGCCTACAAGGACAGCAAGCTCTGCAACATGATCACCACGCAGGAGCTGCATCGCCGGCTCCATGCCGAGACCGGCATTGTGTTCAGCTCGCTGTACCCCGGTTGTGTCGCCGACACGCCCCTGTTTCGCAATACCCCGTGGGCGTTTCAGACGATCTTCCCCTGGTTCCAGAAGAACATCACCGGCGGCTATGTGAGCCAGGCCCTGGCCGGCGAGCGTGTGGCCCAGGTGGTGGCCGATCCCGAATTCAGCACTTCAGGTGTTCACTGGAGCTGGGGAAATCGCCAGAAACAAGGCGGCAGGCAGTTCAGCCAGGAGCTCTCCGACAAGGCCAGCAACCCTGAGACCGCACAGGGTGTCTGGGATCTCTCGCTCAAGCTCGTGGGCCTGGCCTGAGCGCAGTGAGCGAGTGCAGCAGGCCGAGCTCTGAAGTCTGAGCTCTGAAGCCTGAGCCGCATCCTGGGCTCTGAATCCTGGGCTCTAAATCCTGAGCCTGGACCTGGGAGCAATGCTTCTGCGCATGAAGGAGTGATGACATGTCATCAC
>RGUW01000056.1 GCA_010027605.1 Synechococcaceae bacterium WB9_2_112
GCAGCGCCATCGACTGGGCCAAGGCCGCCGAATTCACCACCATCTGCTGATAGGTGCTGATCAAGGTGGTGAGGTTTTGCAGCTGCTGCGTGCGAATCTGCTCAACATCGCTGATGGCTGCACGCCCTGCATTGAAGAGGGCTTCTGCGCGCACCACTTCTGAATTGGTGGCATCGAGAATCTTCTCGTAGGCCTCGATCAGCTGCTGTTGCTCCTGGAGGTTGAAATAGGTGAGCTGTGTTTCCAGCACGAGGTTGCGCGCTGCCACATCAAACAGCAGCTTCTGGGCATCCAGGCTGCGGCTGGCGGAGTTGATGGAGGCGCCGCGGCTGGGGTCAAAGAACGTCCAATTCAGCCTCAGGGAAGGGCCGGTTTGGCTCAGATTTTCATACGACGTATTGGGCTGAAAACCGGAGACATTGCTGTTGACGCGATTGGTCGTGACCACGTCGTAGCCGTACAGATTGCTGCCGGCTGAGCCTGCGGTGAGCTGCGGGTACCACGTGCGCCGCACGGCAACCAACGACCACTGGCTTTGTTGAATCTGCGTGTAGCTGGCAGCCAAGCCGGGGTTTTGCAGCAGGCTTTGCTCCACGGCCTCCTGCAGCGTGGCCTTGAGGGCTCGTTGCTGCAGCTGTTGCCGCAGCTGATCGAGTTGGCGCTGTAGATCTGCAGAGAGGGGATTGCCGTTGAGCTGGGGAGCTTCCACGCCACCCAACCGGTAGCCCTGGGCTGTCGCACCCGGCAGGCTTGCCACCGATCCCCACAGCAACAGAAGTAGTGCCGCCAATTGAGGCTGGTACCACAACATCGGTGGTGACTCAGATCGAGCTGTACGTCAGGTTAGGTGTGTTTCGCCCAATGCCATGAAACCAGCGCCATCGATGGCCGCGTATCTGGCGGGTTTTGCACAAGCCGATCAACCATGGCCCGCAGCACTCCCAGACGACCCAGGCATGGCTTGGTGGCAAAGGCTGCTCACTGAGGGCGGAACTGAGGCCTGGTGGGCGGTTCTGAGCGCCGCCCTGCCCCAGCTGCTTCTGCCCCAAGGGGCAGGCATCAGCAGCAGCGATCTCTACCGGCAGACGGTGCTGCGCGGAGTGCCCGATCCAGCAACACAGCAGCCGCTGCAACAACCGCAGCAACTGCGCTTCTGGATCGCCGAGCACCCCTACGGCTCCATGCCCGTGCTGGCCACACCCTGCCGGCGCGATTTCCTCTGGATTGTGCGGGCGCTCGCTCATCGGGGGGAGCCGGTGGCCATCCACGCCGGTGTGCACGCCCAGGCGATCAGCGGCCTAATCCATTGGGGGATCATCCGGGAGATGGGCCCTCAGGCGCGGGCTCGGTTGATCGTGCTGCACGATGGCCCCTACGGATCGGTACCGGCGGCCGAGTTGCCGATCGGGCTTGATGATCAGGCCTGGGTCGAGGCCTCCACCGCCCTGAGGCTGGAGCATGAGCTCACCCACCTGGCCACCAAGCGGGTGCTGGGGGAGATGCGGCTCAACCTGCTGGACGAACTGATCGCCGATGCCATGGGGATGCTGGCCGCCCTTGGCGATTACTCGGCTGAGCTGTTTCAGCGCTGCCTGCAGGGCCGCTGGCGCAGTTATGTGGGCCAGCTGTCTGAGGCCGAGGCCGCGGAAGCCCTGGCGCTTTGTTTGGCTCGCGCCCAGGAGCTGGAAAGGGTGTTGTCCACACTGCAGACGATGCCGAGCGACCATCGCCCACTGCTGCCATGGCTCTGCCGGCAGCGGCTGGATCGCCCGATTCACCCCCCTGCTGACCCCTTCAATCTGGGCGCGCCGATGAATTGCGACTAACCTCTGATTAGCACAATCCATCAGGCTTAGCTCAAGCCGATCCGTGAGCGACCCCTCAGAGCGCGCGAACAGCCAGCCCAGCGAAGGGCAGAGCTCGCAACCATCCGCCCCAACAGCAGCCGATCGCTATCAGATCTTTGAGCAGGTTGCGCTTGAGAAGCTGCGCTCGGGTAGTGATCAAAGCAAACCGGTGGTGTTCCTGCCGCTGCCGGTGCGGGCCTCCGCCATCACGGCGGTGGCGATTGCGGGGCTCGGGGTGTTTTGGGCGGTGCTGGCCCGGGTGCCCGTTCAGGTGAATGGGGTAGCCACGATTGTTCCACAAGGAACCGTGATCAGTGCCCTCGCCAGGGCCGATGGCGTTCTTTACTACCAGATCAGTGGGATTGGCCCCGAACGTCTGAGCAGCGTCCAACAACAACGCAACCAACGCCTCTCCACCTTTTGGGCGCAATCTGTGGTGGACACCAACAGCACGTTTCCCTACGCGCAATTGGAGCAACTGGCCCTCGATGCCATGGCCCCATCCGAGGGTGAACCCTTGGTGATGCCTGAGTCGAAAGATACGGGATTGGCCTATCGATTGGCCTTCGATGCTGGGCTCCACAGTGGCGGAGGCCTGGCCAATTTGTTTGTGCCAGGCAACACGCTGGTTGCCCACATCGACAGCCCCGCGGTGGTGGAAGAGTTCGAGGCCATCCGCCGGCTCACCCATCCCAAGCTTTCACTGAGCCGCCAGATCACCCAGGATCGCCGGCAGCGCTCAGCGGCGTATCAACAAATCGACCCGCTGATCCAGCGGCAGCTGCGTGACAAGCGCCAGGAGCTTCTGGAACGTGAGCAACTGCTGGTGCGGCTGAAGGCCCTGTGGCGAAAGGGGTATGTGTCAGCCGCGCAGCTCCTGCAGGAGCAATCCAACGTGATTGGCCTTCGCCAGCAGGTCGTGCAGCTGGATCGCGATCGCTTGGGCAACAGCTTCAGCAGCACCGATCAGCGCCAACAGGCCACGGAAGCCGAACTCAACAGCCTGCAGACCACCGACCAACTGCAGGACGCCTTGGTGACCTACATGAGCCGTGTGCTCACGATCGCGCCGCCATCCGGCGGATATCTGGTGGCGCTGTATCAGCAGAACGGGATGCAAGTGAAGCAGGGTGATGAGTTGTTCACCTACAGCCTCAAGGCGCCGGAGTTGCCCGAAGTGATTCCAGTGTTTGTGGATGCGGCAACGGTGCAACAACTCGATGAGGGCATGCAGGTGTTGGTGACCCCCAAGGGCATTTCGAGGGCCCAATACGGGGGCATCCCCGGGGTGGTCGACGAGGTTGGGCGGCTGCCAGTGCATGGAGAAGCCCTGGCGGCCGTGGCCGGGGGGCGGAGCCTGGCGGCGGCCATCAGCCAAGCCAATCCATCGCCCTATCTGGTGCACGTGAAGCTCAAGCTGGCCAACCCCGGCCGCTGCCGGCAGCTGCTTTCACGCCTGTGTTACGCCTGGAGCGGCCGCCGCATCCCGCCCTTCCCCGTGCGCATAGGAAGCCAGGCGGATGTGCAGCTCACCACGATTTACCGGCGGCCGATTGAGTTTGTGATGCCTGCCCTGCGGGAGGCCCTGGGGCTTGTGGTGGAGAACCGCTGAGCCATGCACAGCCGCATCAAAACGCCGGCGGTGCTCCAGTACGAGGCCGTGGAATGCGGAGCCGCCAGCCTCAAGATTGTGCTCGGCTACTTCGGCCGGGTGGTGGCCCTACCGGAGCTGCGCGACCGCTGCGGCATCAGCCGTGATGGCGTCACCGCCATCCAGCTCAAGCGGGCCGCCCAGAGCTACGGGCTGGAGGTGCGCGCCTACCGCAGTTCTGCGGAGCTGCTCAGGAAGCAGGCCAAACCACCCCTGATCCTGTTCTGGAACTTCAACCACTTCCTGGTGCTGGAGGGATTCGAGGGCGAGAGGGTGTACCTGAGCGATCCGGCCAGTGGTCGCCGCACAGTGGCCTGGGAGGAATTCAGCAGCAGTTTCACGGGGGTGGTGTTGGAGTGCACCCCCGGCGCCGGATTTGAGCGTGGCGGCTCCGAGCCATCGCTATATCACCAGCTGCCATCGCTCGTGCGCCCCTACGCCTCCCTGCTGCCGTGGGTGTTGATGGTGGCGCTGGTGGGCTCGCTGCCGGAGCTGTTCATTGCGGGGGCCACCGCGCAATTCATCGATGCCTTTCTGCAGGAAGGGCGGGAGAACATTGCCATCCCTGTGATCTGGATCACGGGGATCGCCGCGGTGGTGCTGGTTGGGTTGCTCAACCTGCAGAAGCTGTTGCTGCGGAGCATCGGCAACCTGCTGGTGAGGCGTGTGGCCAGCTTGATCTACGTGTCGTTGTTCAGCCTGCCCTACCGCTACTTCCTGCAGCGCATGGGGGGCGAGCTGGCGGGTCGCCTGATGTTGCCGTTTTCGCTGGTGCAGCTGAGCGTGAACGGTGTGTTGGATTTCCTGCTGTCGTTGGGCTCGGGATTGTTGGCCCTGGTGGTGGGGCTGATGATTTCCCCCTGGCTGGCCCTGCTCACCCTGGCGATCGCCGGTGGCAATGCGGCCTTCAGCCTGTGGATGCGCGAGGTGCGCAAGGGCGAAAACATGCGCCTGGCCCTGGTGCAGGGCAAGGCCCAGGGCACGGCCATGGCGGTGGTGCAAGGGGTGGAGAGCATCAAGGCCAGTGGCCTCGAAAACGAAGCCTTCGTGATGTGGGCCGCCAGCTTCAACGAAGCCCTCGAGGAGCTGCAAAAGCAGTCGTTGGTGAATTCCCTGGTGGGCTTGGTGGGGAGCACATCGGGATTTTTGCTGCGCACCAGCGTGATCCTGCTGGGCGGCTTGTTGATCATCCTGGGCCAACTCAGCCTCGGGGAGCTGATGGCCTTTCAGTTTCTGATGGCGATGATCCAGGCGCCGTTGCAGCAGCTCACCTTGTTGAGCAGCCAGATGCAACAGCTCGATGGCGAGATGGGCCGGCTCAATGATGTGGTGGACACGGCCGTGGATCCCCACGTGCGCAGCTTTCTGCTGCCCAGCGCTGGCGAAAACGAACGCCAGCTGAAGGGGCGGATCGAGGTGCGTGATTTGGCCTTTCAATTCAGCCACACCACGCCGCTGCTGTTTGAAGGCCTGCAACTCGATCTGCAGCCAGGGCAGCACCTGGCGATCGTGGGGGCCAGCGGCTCCGGCAAAAGCACGCTGTTGCGGGTGCTGAGCGGCCTGCTCGAGCCCACCCGCGGCTCGATCCGTTATGACGGCCGCCCCTGGCTGGGGTGGGATGACGCCACCCTGCGGGGCTCCATGGCGCTTGTTTCTCAGGATGTGTTTCTGTTTGCCGCCACCCTGCAGGACAACCTCAGCCTGTGGGATCCGCGTTTCAGCCAGGTGGAGTTGCTCGATGCCCTCCAGCAGGCCGGTTTATTGGAGGAGCTTGGGGGCGCCGGTGCCCTGCAACGGCCGATTCAAGAGGGTGGCGGCAACCTCAGCGGCGGCCAGCGGCAACGGGTGGAGATCGCACGCGCCCTGCTGCGCCAGCCGAGCATCCTGCTGATGGATGAAGCCACCAGTGCCCTGGATGATCGCCGCGAGCGCCAGGTGCTGCAGGCCGTGAAACGGCGCTCCTGCACGTTGATCACTGTGGCCCATCGGCTCCACTCGGCCGAAATCAGCGATCTGGTGCTGGTGCTTGAGCGCGGCGTTCCCGTGGAGCTGGGTCACCCCCAGGAGTTGTCGGCCCGCGCCGAGGGGCCGTTCCGGCGGCTGCTCGATGCCGAGCGCGCCAGCGTGGTGATGGCCTAAGTGGTGCGCCAACGGCCTTCCCTTGCTGATCAGCGCGCCACTGCGTTGCTGCAGGCGATGCAGCTGCAGCAGCAGCGGCCGGATCAGGCTGAGCTTCAGGTGGAGACGGGCGGCGATCCCCGCCTCGCCGCCTTGGCCTATGGCTTGCAGCTGCTGGGGGAGCGGCGCAGCCTGGTGCCCTCCAGCGGCACGCTCACCGATCTGCTGGAGGTGAATGGCATCAGCTTCCGTGAGGTGCGCACCCCGCTGGATCTGGTGGAGAGCAACCGGGCGTTGATGCTGGTGCTGGCTGAAGACGATGGCCGCCCGCTGGTGGTGCATCGCCGCAGCGGGAAGGCCCTGATCTTTGATCCACTTGAGCCGTTAGGCCCGCTGCCGTTGCTGCAACAGCCGGCCTGCAAGCCCTTTGCCTACGAGATCTATGCCGGCTGGCCGGAGGGGCTGAATTCACTGCCCAAGTTGTTGGGCTTCAGCCTGAATCAACACATCACGCCGCTGTTGGCGGTGTTGGTGAGCGCCCTGGTGGTGGCGCTGTTCAACCTGTGCATTCCCACCCTCACCTCGTTTCTGGTGGGCACGGTGCTGCCATTGGGGCAGCTGCGCTTGATCGTTGAAACCAGCTTTGTGGTGGTGCTGATCGCCATCTCCACGGTGGTGGCACAGCTGTTCAGCAACCTGGCTTTGGTGCGCCTGGAGAGCTTGGTGAACCTGCGGGTGGAAACCGCGCTGTTCACCCATTTGCTGCGGCTGCCATTGCAGTTCTTCAGCAACCTGGGCACGGCCGATCTGATCACGCGCATTGCCGCCGTGCGGCAGATGCGCCAGCTGCTCAGCAATGGCTTGATGAGCGCGGCCTTGGGGCTGCTGTTTTCGCTCACCAACCTGGTGCTGATGGTCACGTATCAGGCCCAGCTCGCCATGGTGGCTAGCGCCTTCAGCGCCGTGAGCGCCGTGGTGATGGGCCTGTTGGTGTGGCAAAACGCCCGCCTGGAACGGCCCCTCCAGGAGGGGCAAGCCCAGGTGAACAACCTGGGGTTGCAAGCCGTGAACGGCATGGCGCAGATCCGGGTGGGGGGCAATGAACCGTTTGTGTTTGAGCGTTGGTTCCGCGATGTAGCGCGGCTGGCACGGCTGCAGCGGCAGGGGGAGGGCTACGCCAATGCCCTGGAGATCCTGGCGCGGGTGCTCAATCCGCTCGGCCAGGCCCTGATCTTTGGGGTGTTCATGGTGGTGCTGGTGCAAGCTAAGCAGGCGTCGGGGAGTGGGGCGCCCTCCACGTCAGTGAGTGTTGGGAGCCTGGGGGCGAATGAGTTGGTGGCGACCTTTGTGTCGTTTCAGGCGGCCTACCTCTCGTTTAACGGCCAGCTCTCCAGCCTGGCCACACAGGTGGCAAGCACCGTGGCTCGCCTGGTGGTGCTCTGGCAGCGCTCAGAGGTGGTGATGTATGCCGCACCGGAAGCCGGAGCCTCCCTGGCTGGTGCACAGCACCAGGTGGAAGGGGAGTTCAACATCCAGAAGCTGCAAGTGAGCTACCCGGGCAAAAGCGAGCCCATCCTGAACGACATCTCGCTGTTGATCCCCAACGGCACCTACACGGCGTTCACAGGGCCGTCGGGCTGCGGCAAAACCACGTTGCTGCGCTGCCTGCTGCGGTTGATGGAGCCTGAGCTCGGTGTGATCCAAGTGGATGGGGTGGATCTGCGTAAACTGAATGTGCGCGCCTACCGCCGCCAACTGGGGGTGGTGCTGCAGAACACCCCTCTGCCCAGCGGCTCGATCTATGAGATCGTGCGGGCCGGGCGGCCGCACAGCCGTGATGAGGTGTGGGAGGCGTTAGCGCAAGCGGCGATTGCGGATGATGTGAAAGGCATGGGGATGCAACTGGAAACGGTGATTAGCGAAGGCGCAGGGGCCATCTCAGGCGGGCAACGGCAACGGATCGCCCTGGCCCGTGCCTTGGTGGGCCAACCAAAAGTGTTGCTCCTGGACGAAGCCACCAGTGCTGTGGATGCCTCCACACAGGCGGCCATCAGCAGAACTCTTGAAAATCTGCGGATCACGCGGATCGCGATCGCACACCGGCTATCCACGATCGAATCAGCTGATCAGGTGGCGGTAATTCAACAAGGAACGATCCGCGAGCTGGGATTGTTCAGCGAACTGTCTGTACGGGAAGGGGGCTATCTGTTGCGAGACGGTCGATGAAAGGGCGCACCACATTGACGCAGTGGTGAATGCCATAGCTCACATACACATAGAAACGCCCAGGCTCACCAAACAGCGTTTCGTTGCTGGGGGTGCGGCGCCTGTGCCCGTGGCAGGCTGGCTCCTCCTGGCAATACGCCTCCGTTTCCACAAACACGCCCCACAGCAGCTCGCCATTGGCTTGGGGTTTCACCAGGAGGCAACCGATCAGCTCAGGTGCCACCACCTCAGCGGGGCGGGAGAAGAAGGCTGGGAAGAGGGTTGGGAGGTCGTCTATGGCTACGGCAGTGGCTTTATGAGATGACGATGTGATCAGGGTTGCTGACGGTCTCTGGGAGTTCGGCTATGAATGATTCAGAGGAACAGCTTTCAGCCCTGCTTGCCAAGCTCAAGGATGATGCGACCCTGAAGGAGAGACTCAAGGGTGCTGCAGACCTTGATGCCGCTGTGGCGATTGCCAAAGATGCTGGGTTTGATGTGAGCAAGGCGGATTGGCTCAGGCATCAAGCCAAGCAGACTTTGGAGTTGAGCGATGCGGAGTTGGAGGGAGTGACTGGTGGGAAGCAGAACACGACTAACTGTTCCGGACTGGCGGAGTGCACTAACTGCTGCGACTCTACTTATGACTGCTAATCGTTGCTATCATATACCCCAAAGCCCCTGTCACCACAGGGGCTTTTTATTTCTTTAACAACACCAAGCGCACCCAGAAGCGCATTCAATGCCTGGCACCATTACTGCTCATTCGACTGGTTTGCTCGCCTTCAATCGCACTTCCATCAACAACCGACAAGAACCGAATATCCCAAAGCACAGCAAAGCCAAGCTTCTATTTATTTCTACTCCCTACGCCTACATTAATTGCCTCAACGCATTCACCAGATACTTCGTTCCCGATCGCCATCACAAATGCCATTGAGCTTTCACCAGCAGGCAGCCGATGAGCTCGGGGGCAACCTCATTGGGCGGGGTCGGCATAGAAACCTTGAGGGAGGGCTGGGTGGAAGGTTGGGAGCTCGTCTATGGCTCTGGGAGTGGCTGTGTGGAGATGTGATCAGGTTTGCTGACGGGGGCTAGCAGCGGGGCTATGCATGGGTTGTTGTTGCAGTTTTACGCAATGTCAGAAGAGCAACTCGCAGCCTTACTTGCCAAGCTCAAAGACGATGCAGGGCTTCAAGAGAAGCTCAAGGGTGCTGCAGACCTTGATGCCGCTGTGGCAATGGCAAGGGAGGCAGGTTTTGAAG
The DNA here is from genome assembly GCA_010027605.1 of Synechococcaceae bacterium WB9_2_112. Lineage (GTDB taxonomy): Bacteria > Cyanobacteriota > Cyanobacteriia > PCC-6307 > Cyanobiaceae > RGUW01. The sequence goes on from RGUW01000056.1 coordinate 9,087, forward strand.
TAAGAAAGGCGGATTGGCTCAGGTATCAAGCAAAGCAAACGTTGGAGCTCACCGACCAAGAGCTCGAAGCGTTTTCAGGCGCCTCCGCTGATTATTGTTCAATTCATTGCAACGATGCTGCGCTATATTCTTGGGGGTCTTGCGGAGGAAGCAGCGAAGTTTGCATAGGTGGCACAAAAGGCTGTGGTCATACATATTATGCGACCTGCAACTTGGGACGGGGGGATATCTGTGGCTAAATGTACAGGAGTTGGTTATTAATGATTTAGCGGGTGGTTCATGGCTCATTCTAGTCGATCTGTGGACAAAAGAGGCTTGAAGAGAGGCGCCGATGCCCGTAGCAGGCTGGCTCCTCCTGGGGATACGCCTCCGTCTCCACGACCTCGCCCCACAGCAACTCACCATCGGGTTTGCGTTGTAGCAGCAGGCAGCCGATCAGCTCAGGTGCGACGACCTCAGCGGGGCGGGAGAAGAAGGCTGGAGGAGGGTTGGGAGGTCGTCTATGGCTACGGCAGTGGCTTTATGAGATGACGATGTGATCAGGGTTGCTGACGGTCTCTGGGAGTTCGGCTATGAATGATTTGCTTGCCAAGCTCAAGGATGATACGGGGCTTCAGGAGAAGCTCAAGGGTGCTACAGACCTTGATTCTGCCGTGGCGATAGCAAAGAAGGCTGGATTTGATGTGAGCAAGGAGGATTGGCTCAGCTATCAAGCCAAGCAGATGTTGGAGCTGAGCGATAGAGAGTTGGAGGTGGTCGCCGGTGGAAAGGGTGAAGCACAAAATGAAGAGACAGTGGGCATCTGTTCGTGGGCTTCGAATCAGGATTGGTGTCCTTGCTAGCTAAGGAAACTCTGATCAACGACGCCTCCATCGTTCGCCTGGTCGGGGCGCTGTTGCTGGAGCAGCAGGAGGAGTGGCAGCTCGATGGCCGCCGCGTCTTCTCCGAGCTCTCGATGACCAAGCTGGAGAACACCAGCGATCGATCAGCTCCAAGATCAATCAACAGCTGCACTTGCTGCAGCTGCCTGCTTACCACGCTGCGGTCAGGTCACAGGCCTCGGGTGTTACACCACTCGGCGGGACGCCCCCGCTGGCAGCCAATCACGTCGGGGGCAACGATCTCGACGTGACGACTGAAGAAAGCTTTTGGCAGGACTGAGAGGCGTGGGTGGTCCTGGGAGGTTGTCTATGGTTCTGGGAGTGGCTGTGTGGCGATGTGATCAGGATTGCTGACGAGCGCTGGCAGCTTGGCTATGAATGGTTTGTTGTTGCGGCTTTTCGCAATGTCAGAAGAGCAGCTTTCAGCCCTGCTTGCCAAGCTCAAGGTAGATTCGGGTCTAAGGGAGAGGCTCAAGGGTGCTGCAGATCTTGATGCTGCAGGGGCGATTGCGAAGGAAGCTGGGTTTGATGTGAGCAAGGCGGATTGGCTTAAGTATCAAGCCAAGCAGACTTTGGATTTGAGCAACGAGGAATTGGAGAGAGTGGCTGGCGGGAAAGATTCTCGTCCGTCTGTGGATGCGTGTCCGTCTGTGAACGAGTCTACGTGTAACGCTACGCCTTTAAGTCCGTGTTGATGACGAGTTGAAGTGGAGTGCGACGGAGTGTTTGTTAGTTGTAGCATGGTTACAGTGCTATAATATAGCCCCAAAGTCCCTGCCAAAACAGGGGCTTTTCATTTCTTCAGCAACACCAGGCACTCTCAAAAGCGCATTTAATACCTGGCACCATAGCAGCTGATTCAACTGGCTGACCCGCCTTCAATCGAACTTTGGATAAGAATCGACAACAAGCGAATATCCCAAAGCGCAGCAAAGCCAAGCTTCACTTATTTGCACCTCTACGACTACATTGATTGCCTCAACGCATTCACCAGATACTTCGTTCCCGATCGCCATCAC
>RGUW01000057.1 GCA_010027605.1 Synechococcaceae bacterium WB9_2_112
GGACTGAAAGGGCGCCTGCACGATCTGCAGCAGCGCTGGGAGAATCTCAGCGACCACGACCAGGTGGGGGTCTGCCTGGCGGGCATGGGCGGCGCCATCGTGCTGTGGGCGCTGTTCTGGCCAGTACCCACCGAAGTGATGGGCAAGGGGGTGCTGATCTACCCGAACAACGCCGGTGTGCTGAACGCCCGCTCGGGCGGCCAGGTCCAGACCATCGCGGTGCGCACGGGCGATCGGGTGCGCAAGGGCGCTGTGTTGATGCGCCTGTATCTGCCGGTGCTCGAGAAGCAGCTGGCCCAGCAGCGGGGCAACCTGGCCCAGCTCGAGCGGCACAACCGGGAGCTCACGGCCCGGGATCAGCTGCGGCTGAGCACCGAGAAGACCGCCCTCGAGACAGCCCTGTCCAAGCTGCGCGATGACGCCAGGCGTTACCGGGCCCTGCAGAGCACCTACAGCACCCAGCTGCGGAATCTTGACTGGCTGACCCGTCGCCAGGTGGTGGCGCCGCTGTCGAGCATCGTTGTCGGTGCCCAGCAGAACCTCACCAGCACCAGTGTCAGCCTCGACGACACCAAGACCCAGGAAAAGAACCTGCTGACCAGCTACCAGCAGGTCAAGCTCACCATCGAGACCCAGGCCCTGCAACGGCGTTATCAGATCGACGATCTCAAACGGCAGATCAGGGTGACCGAAGCCCAGATCGCCTATGACGGCACCGTGACCGCCGAGCGCGACGGCACCGTGCTCGATCTGCAGGTGATCCCCGGGCAGACGGTGGGCACTGGCCAGCGCCTCGGCACCATCGGCCGCCCTGCCCAGCCCTCCGCCGCGGACGGAGCGCTCAAGGCGGTCGCCTACTTCGACCCGGCCGACGCGCGGCGCCTGCCCCTGGGCCTCGAGGTCGAGGTGGTGCCGGGCTGGAACCAGCGGGGCCGGTTCGGCGGCATCATCGGCAGGGTCACCCAGGTGCTGACCCTGCCGGCCACCTCCGACGACATCTCCACCACCGTCGGCAATCCGCAGCTGGCCCAGGAGCTCACCAAGAACGGCCCGGTGATGCGGGCAGAAGTCGAGCTGGCCCGCAGCCGTGGTGGATCTGACGGCTACCGCTGGACGCTGTCAAGCGGCAGCGGCGTGTTTCCGGTGCGCGACGGCCTGACGGTCTCGACCCATGCCTACGTGGAATGGCGCACGCCGATCACCTATGTGCTGCCAGGGCTGCGCTCCCTGACCGGTGGCTACCGCAGCCTGCGGATCGACCGGCTCTGGGACCGCCCCTTCCTCAGACAACCCGACACCCTGCCGTGATGCGCCTGCGTCTGCCCGCGATCCGCAACCCGCTGCTGCGCCAGGAGCTGCCCTGGCTGATCGGCGAGGGGGTGCTGCTGCTGATCCTGTTCAACGCCAACGCACCGGAACTGTGGTTCTGGCTGGTGGTGCTGCTGGTGATCCTGGGCTACCGGGTCGAGCGTTGGTGGGCTTCACGGCCCCACTGAGGCGATGGCTGCCTAACGGGCCCGCAACGCCTGCTGCCAGCGCAGTTCGGTCTCATGCAGGCTGCGTTCCAGCTGGTTGAGCAGGTTCAGGCGGGTGGCCAACTGCTGCAGGTCGGCTGTGGCCAGGGCCCGCTGACTGGGCCCGTCCACCCAGGTGGTCAGGTTCTGAGGCACCCACAGCGGCAGAGGTGGATCGGGCAGTCCCTGGGGATTGCAGCGCAGCTGGTCGCGCCAGCGTCCCATCTGCTGCTGCATCGCCACCACCCGCTCGCTCAGACGCACGGCCAGACCCCGCAGTGCCGGCTGCTGCCAACCGAGTGTGCCCAGGCGCTGAAACCCATCGAGCACCAGGATCAGGGTCTCGCAATGGGCGTCGAACGCCGCCCACATCTGGGCCACAGGATGCTCGCCGGCGGCGCTGCCGAGCTCCTGCAGCGCCGCACCGCGTTGGCTGCGCAGACTCAGCATCTGCTCGCGCAGCTCGCGCAGCAGCGGATCACCTCCACGCCGCGGCGAAGGCCGCAGGAGATGCGCGACAAGCACTCCACCCAGGCGATCCAGCAGATCCAGCAGACCCTGGCGCTGGACCAGGCGCGCACGGGATGGCCAGAACAGGCGGATCGACAGCAGCGCCAGGCAGACGCCCAATGCGGTCCAGATCAGACGCAACGGCAGCCAACTGTCGAGCTGGCTGTCATGGGCGAGCCAGCCCACCACCACCACAAACAGGCACACGGTGTAGCCCACCCTGAGCCGCAGAGCCGCCGCCAGCAGCTGGGCCAGCAGCATGGCCAGGGGCAGCCCCACCACCAGCGGCAGCCCCTTGAGCGCCGGGTAGGCGATCAGCACGATCACCGCGCCCAGGGCCGTGCCCAGCAACCGCTGACGGCCCAGCTCAAGGGTGTCGCCGTAGCTGCCGACGCTGACGCTGAGCACCGCCAGGGAGGCGTAATAGCCATCGGCCAGGCCGGTGACATGGGTGAGTCCCTGCACCACCGCCACCGTCAGCACCAGGCGCAGGGTGGCCTGCAGGGGCGTGGTGGAGGGGGGAGTCATGGCGACTGGCGCTGCAGGGCAGCCCGCAGCAGCCCCTGGCTGCGCAGCAGGCTGCGCAGCTGCTCGAGCTGCAGACCGATCGCCAGGGACTGGAGCTGGGCGACATCGCTGGAGCGACTCCAGGCCAGCCATTGCTCGGGCGTGGCCAACGGCCAGTCCTGCCGCACCCCCCCGTGATCGGCCGCGGCCAGCCACTGCAGGCGATCGAGCAGCTGCTGCTGCAACGGCGTGCCCGGCAGCGGGGGAAGGCTGCGGATCTGGGCCTCGAGCAGGATCCATTGGCGCAGCACCTGACGCCACAGCAGGGCCAGCTGGCCCCAGCGACGCAGAGGGCCACGGGCCAGTTGCTGCAGGTCCTGAATCGGAGGCAACACTTCGCTGGTGTGCAACACCAGCGGTGGCTCACCGCCGGTCTCGAGCCAGCGTTGCAGGCCCTGCAGCTGGGCCTGCAGACGGGCGCTGAGCCGTTGATCCAGCTGGCGCACCTGCATCCGGGGCTGGGGAGGCCAGACCACCCAGGTGGCAAACAGCGCCGCCGCCATGCCGATCAACCCGGGCACGATGTAGTTGACCAGCAGCCGCACGTCAAAGCGGTCGCACTGGCAGAAGGTCAGCATCTCCCAGCAGGCCAGGTTGGCCAGGCCGATACCCCCGGCCATGCCCAGGCCCCGGGCCACCAGACCCGCGCAGAGCAAGGCGATGCTGAGCATGAACCAGCCGTTGGAGAACGGATAGAGCACCAGGGCCACGACGACGCCGATCACAATCCCGGCAACCTGCTGCAAGGCCTGGCGACCCGGTTGGGACTGCCGGTCGTTGACAAACAGAACGGCAGCGAGCATGCCGTAGGTCAGGGTGCTGCCCCGCCCGCTCCAGAGGGTGGCGGCGATCGTCAGGGCTGACGCCAGTGCCACCCGCAGGGCATTGCGCACCGCCGGATTGAGGGACTGCAGGACGGCCATCGCGGCAGATCAGGGCTGCTGGCCTGGGGCAAGCTGCAGCTGGGGCGTCAGGGGGGCCGCCGGATCACGGGGCACCGGCAGCAGCTCGCGCAGCAGCTGGGCGTAGCTGATGTTGACTCCCACGGTGGCGTTGAGGCGGCTGACCAGCGCCCCGATCAGGCGCTCCTGGGTGTTGGAGAGGTCCAGCTCGCTCGACAGTCCGGCCTGATAGCGCAGGCGCACATCGCGAAAGGCCTCAAGGGATGCCGCCAGAGCACGCCGGGCCGAGGCCAGCTTGGCCAGGCTCGCCTCATGGTTGAAAAAGGCCTGCTCGAGCCGCAGTCGAATGGCATCGCGTTGCTCGGCATACTGCTGCGCCGTGGCATCGGCCTGCTTGGCAAGCGAACGGGCCTGGCCTGCCGTGGTGCCGCCGTCGAACAGCAGCCAGCGCAGGGTGAGCCCCACCGACCAGGTGTAGCCGTTGTTGTTCTGCACTGGAATGAGGGTGGCGCCGCAACAGCCCCCGTTGCTGACCGTGGCATCGAACTGATTGGTGTTGCCCGCGCTGCCGCCGGCGTTGGCAAACAGCGACAGCTTGGGCAACAGGCCGGCGGCGGTGGCGCTGCTGTTCCGGGCCAGGGCGTCGCGGGTGGCCAGGATCGCTTCCAGCTCGGGGTTGCCCCGGTAGGCCGCCAGCAGCGACGTTTCGAGATCAAGGGGCCAGCGCGGCTGGAGCGCAATCGGATCGCTGGCCGCCGGCGTGAGCTGGGGCGGCAGGTTGAGCAGCACGGCCAGCTGGCGGCGGGCCACGGCCCGATCGGCCAGGGCCTGGATCAGCTGCTCCTGGTCACTGGCTTCGATCGACCGGCGCCGCAGCACATCGAGCCGGGGCACCAGGCCGGCGCGCCTGAGGTCTTCGGTGTCCTGCAGGATCAGCAGGTCGTTGCGCACGGCGGCATCACGGATGCGCACGGTCTGGTCGGCCTGCTGAAGCCTGTAGTAGGCCTCACTGACCTGCAGCTGCAGGGCGCGCAGGCTGGCGGCATAGCTGTTGCGGGCACTGCGCAACCGGGCTCTTGCGGCCTGCACGCTGGGCGAGCGGGCAAAGTCGAGCAGGGCGTACTGAAGCTCCAGGCCCGCCTGAACCTGGCTCTGCGACTGATTCAGATAGGCACCGCCACCGCTGGGCACAGAAAACGCCCCCGCTGTCGTGCCGCCCCCTGGGGTCGCCAGACCGTTGGGGGAAAACTGGGGACCAAAGCCCAGGCCGCCGTTGCCCACCGGGGCGTTGAGCCAGGTGCCGCTCTGGCCGCTGCCGCCGCTGGCCACGGCGCTGATGCGGGGCCACCAGGTGCCAAGGGCCGCCTGCAGGCTGGCCAGGTTGGCGGCCACCTGGTCGCGCTGGGCCTGCAGGCTGGCGCTGGAGGCAAAGGCGATCGCCAGGGCCTGCTCCAGGCTCAGCCCCTGCACCCCGCTGGCCTGCAGCTGGGTGGCCGTGGGCAGCTCGAGCGGCGGCGCGGGGATCGCCTGTTCGGGCTTCAATGGGCCGCTGGGGGCCTGGTTGGCCTTGATCAGGTTGGAGCTTGAAGCGGCGATGGCCTTTTCATAGGCCGCCATGGCTTCGGGGAACTTGCTGGCCGCCTTGAGCACATCGCCCCGGGTAAGCCAGTAGCGGTCGTCGCGGGGCTGGCTGAGGGCTGGGCGCGGGCCGGCGACAGCGGCCGCAACGCGACCAGCAGCGGCAACAGGAGCACCGCTGAGACCCGCAGCCAACGATGCTCCATGCAAGGGGGGATCGATCCAACCGGACCCGGCGCAGCCCAGTATCCACGACCTGCCCGCCTCACGACAGGGGGGCACCGCGATCCAGCCACACACGCTCGGTGCGCTGAATCGCCTCGATCGCCTGGCGGCACAGCTGGTGGCGGGCCGCCAGGTGCTGCAGCCGCACCAGGGCAACACGGTTGATGGCAGCATCATCGAGCATGGCCTCGCAGGCATGCCAGCGGGGCGGCGGTTCAAACCGTGGGGCCTGCAGCCCCCGTCCGCTGCCCAGGGCCTGGCTCCAGAGCTCCATGCGACGCGCCAAAGAGGTCAACAGATCGGCCTCGGCCAGGTGCAGGGCCTGCATCGCATCGCCGAACTCCTGGGGCAGGCGGCGCTGCACGCCCTGCACCAGACCCAGCAGGCGCGAACAGCATTCATCGAGGCGGGCCAGCAACAGCAGGACCGGCTGTTGCGACGAGGCACCACCCAGTTCGTCGCGCAGGGCCGGCACCGCAGCGCGCAGGCGCATGAGATCGCGCCGCACCGCTGCCAGCTGGTCTGGCTTCGGGGGATTGCCAGGCCGGCTGATGGCGGCGGCAGCCCCGTCGAGCAACGGCGCCAGCGACAGCACCAGCCCCCCCCATCCCTGGCGGCTGCGGGCCACGGCGGTGGCCGGCCACAGGAGCCGCAGGCTCAGCAGGGCCACCACCACCCCGAACACCGTCCAGGCGAGGCGCAGGGGCAACCACTGGGCGAGCTGGTCGTTGTGCACCAACCAACCCATCACGATCACCATGCCGCCCACCTTGTAGCCCGCCTTCCAGCCGAACAGGCCCCCGAGCAGCCGCTGCAGGCCGAGGGCCAGGGCGATTCCCAGGGGAAACGGCAACCCCGCCAGACCGTCGTAGAAGGTGATGACGATCAGACCGCCGGCGATGGTGCCCAGCACCCGCTGGCGGCCCAGGGCCAGGCTGCCGCCGTAGGTGTCGGCCATCACGGCCGCCACCGCCATGGTTGCGTAGTAGCCGAACGGCATGCCGCTGATCCAGGCAAACCCGTTGGTGAGCCCGGCGACGAGGGCCAGCCGCAGCTCGTCGCGGCGCCACAACCCAGGCCGCGCTGCCGGCCCTGACGGCGACGGTCGCTTCATCGGCGCCCACCCTGCTGCAGGCGCGCCAGGCTGGTGAGGCCTGCCTGCAGGGGATCGAGCTCCTCGGCCACCGCCAGCAGCGGCAAGGGACGCTCGGCAACGGCGGCAGCCTCACGCCAGAGCCCGGCCACCGGGAGCCGCGCAGCAGACGCTGTGGTGCCGCTGAGCAACTGCTCCAGCGATCGCAGCGAAGGTGCCAGGGCCGGCACGGGGGCCACGGATCCCAGCAGCCGTTCCCACTGGATCCAGTGGTGCTGCAGCTGGCTCCAGAGCAGCAACCGCTGGCGCCAGCGCCCCCGCTCCACCCGCTGACGCTGGGGACCGCGGCGCTCCAGGGCGACCCAGGTCTCCATGCGCTGCAGGGCACCGGTCAAGCCCGCCGGCGCCAGGGGCTGGGGCCGGCCCTGCCGCTGCTCCAGCCAGGCCCGGTAGGCCTGCAACTGAGCGCCAAGCTGACGGCAGAGATCAGCCTCGGTGCGCTCGAGCAGGTCCAAGCGATTGCGGGGCCACAGGAGCAGCCCCACCAGCAGTGCGATCGCGCAGCCCACACTGGTGTCGACGGCCCGGTTGAACACGTAGAACCAGTTGAGCTCGGCGTGGGACGGAATCATCAGGAACATCACGCTCACCAGCACGGCCGTGCTGAGCCCCGACTGCCAGCCCAGGATCCGCAGCACCGGGAGGATCAGCACCATCGCCACCAGCACACCGATCCAACCGGCGAGGATGGTGTGCACCAGGAAGGTCACCAGGCCACCGGCGATCGTGCCGAGGATGCGTGAACGGGCCGCGGCGATGCTCTGCTCGTCGTTGTCATCGACGACGATGACCACCGCCAGCAGCGGATACCAGACAAAGGCGATGCGCTCGAAGTAGCTGGCGGCAGCCGCCGTCAGAAAGGCCGCCACCGCCAGCTTGACGCTTTTGCGCAGCAGCTCTGGATTCATGGCGCCGCTGCCAGGGCCGCTGTGCACAAAGTATGGCGGCGTCGGTGCAGCCGCCCAATCATGGAGAGAGCCTCCCAGCGATGCCGATGTCCCTGATGCCGACGGCCATCAACACCGATGTGGACGCCATCCTGCGCATGGGTTTGGCGGTGCTGTGCGGCCTGGCCGTGGGGCTCAACCGGGCGCACCACGGCGGCACGATGCACCCCAACCGGCTGCGGGTGCACGGACTGGTGGCACTGAGCGCCTGTCTGATGGTGCTGGCCTGTGGCGATCACCCCGATGCCCGCAGCCGCGCCATCCAGGGAGTGGCCACGGGCGTGGGCTTTCTGGGTGCCGGCGAGATCATGGGTCCCGGTCGGGGCGGTGATGTGAGCACACCCGAGGTGCGCGGGCTCACCAGTGCTGCATCGATCTGGTTCTCGGCCACCCTGGGGGTGACCGTGGCGGCATCGACCCCGGTGCTGGCGGGGGTGGCTCTGGTGCTGGCGCTGATCACCCTGACCAAGCGCAACAACGGCACCCCCGTCTGAGCGCCACCCGCACCGCAACGGGCACACCGCCCCATCACGGGAACATCGCTCAATACAGGAAGCGGTAGCGATCGGGATCAGGGCTGGCCTGCGTTGCACCGCCGCCGCCGTCGGCGGCTCGGGGCCACTCGGCATCCCAGTAACTGATCCCGTGGCGCATGAACGGCCGTCCGGGCAGCCGACGGGTGTCGAGCCGGGTGGTGCCCATCGCGGTGATCAATCCGCCCAGTTCCATGGGACCCAGGTCGGTCTTGAGATCCTTGCCGGCGGCTGCCAGCAGTGCCGGCAACCGCACCAGATGCTCGGGCCGGGTCAGCTTTCTGAACAGGGCCTGCCAGGCCAGCTGCTGACGCTCAAGCCGGCCAATGTCGCCGAGCTCATCGTGACGGAAGCGCAGAAAGCCCTCGAGGTCACGACCCTTGAGGTTCTGCAGCCCGGGCTTCAGGTCGATGTAAAGCCCCTGGCTGCGATCGATGTAATACAGCCGCTTGGGCACATTGACCTCGATGCCGCCAATGGCATCGGCCATGCGCCGGATGGCCCCCAGGTTGACCAACACATGGTGGCTGATCGGCCGTCCCAGCTTGTGGGAGAGCTCACGCTTGAGCAGATCCATGCCGCCGATGGCATAGAGGGCATTGATCTTGTTGGGGCCATAGCCCTGGGCTTCGATATAGGAATCCCGCGGCACCTGGGTGATGCGGGTGATGCCGCCATCGACCCGCAGGCTGGCGATCACGTCGGTGTTGCCACCACCGACATCGGTGCCGACCACAAGGATGTCCTGATCGGCGATGCCGCTCCAGGCCGCAAAGGGATTGGTGATCGCGATGTTCTCGCGACCGTCGTGCCCGCCCAGCAGGTTGGAGACGGGGACGGCCAGCAGCAAGCCCCCGCTGAGCCCGATCGCCATGGCGGTGAGCATCTTGCCCAAACGCCGCCGTGAACGAGAACGCCCGGAGGCCTTGGGCGAAGGGCGGCGCTGCGCCGCAGAACGTTTCATTCGGGCAACGCTATTGCAGAACCGTGCAGGGACACCACCAGGTGGCTCAAAGCTGCAGCAGTTCATCGGGCCGCAGGCCCACCTGCACGCGCCAGAGATTGGCATAGGCCCCCCCGCGGGCCATCAGGTCTTCGTGGCGGCCGCTCTCCACCAGGCGCCCCTGCTCGAGCACCACAATGCGGTCGGCATGGCGCACGGTCGAGAGCCGGTGCGCGATCACCAGGGTGGTGCGGTCGGCGGTGAGGCGATCGAGGGAGCGCTGGATTGCTGCCTCGGTCTCGTTGTCGACGGCCGCGGTGGCCTCATCGAGGATCAGCACCGGCGGATCCTTGAGGATCGCCCGGGCCAGGGCGATGCGCTGGCGCTGCCCGCCACTGAGCCGTTGACCCCGCTCGCCCACCACGGTGTCGTAACCCTGGGGCAGGGTCTCAATGAAGCCGGCCGCTTCGGCCAGGGCCGCCGCACGGGCGATGGCCGCGCGAGACGCGCCAAAGCTGCCGTAGGCGATGTTGTCGGCCACGGTGCCATGGAACAGAAACACCTCCTGTGACACCAGACCGATGGCGCCGCGCAGATCACTCAGACGCAGCTGCTCGATGGGGATGCCATCGAGCAGGATGCGCCCCCCCTGCAGGCCATAGAGCCGCAGCAACAGCTTCACCAGGGTGCTCTTGCCCGAGCCGGTGGAACCGACGATGCCGATGGTGCTGCCGGCCGGAACCGTCAGGTCGAAGTGCTGCAGCAGAGGCTCGCGGCCCTGGTAACCGAAGGTGATGGTCTCGAACCGGATCTCGCCACGGACCATGCCCAGCGGCAGGGGGGTGGAGCCCCCTTCCAGAGCCACGGGGGTGTCGAGCAGATCGAGCACCCGGTTGGCCGAGGCCATGGCGCGCTGGTAATCATCGAGGGTGCGACCGAGGGTGGTCAGGGGCCACAACAGCCGCTGGGTGATGAACACCAGAAAGCTGTAGGTGCCCACGGCGATGGTGCCGCGCCAGGCCTGCAGGCCGCCGATCACCAGGATCGCCAGAAAGGCGAACAGGATCGCGAAGCGAATCAGCGGAATGAACGCCGCCGAAAGGCGAATGGCACGCCGGTTGGCCTCCCGGTAGGCGTCGCTCTGCTCAGCGAGTCGGTCCAGCTCCCAGGCCTCGGCGGTGTAGCTCTTGATGGTGAGCATGCCGCCGAGGTTGTTGGCCAGACGGCTGGCCAGATCACCGGCCCGCTCCCGCACCTGGGCGTAGCGGGGCGCCAGGCGGTTCTGGAAACGCAGCGATCCCCACAGAATCACCGGAATCGGCAGAAATGACACCCCAGCCACCGTGGGCGAGAGGTAAGCCATCGCCCCGCCCACCGCCAGCACGGTGGTGGTGAGCTGCAGGATCTCATTGGCGCCGTGGTCGAGAAAGCGCTCGAGCTGGTTGATGTCGTCGTTCAGGATCGCCAGCAACCGACCGCTGCTGCCCGCCTCAAAGAAGGCCATCTCGAGCTGCTGCAGGTGGCCGTAGGCCTCCAGGCGCAGCTCGTGCTGCACGGTCTGGGCCAGATTGCGCCAGAGCACTCCGTAGAGGTACTCAAACAGGGACTCGGCGCTCCAGATCAGGAACGAGAGCACCGCCAGCACGGTCAGCTGGCCCGGCACGCTGGTCACCCCGAAGGCCGCCAGCCAGGCATTGTCCTGACGCACCACCACATCGACCGCCAGGCCGATCAGCACCGGCGGTGCCAGGTCAAAGAGCTTGTTGAGCACCGAACACAACGCCGCCCAGCGCAACCGAGGGCTGTGGGGCCTCAGGGCTCTGAGCAGGCGCTGCAGCGACGAGCGCGTCAGGATGGGATCTGTGCTCATGGGACCTTGCATCGCAGGCTGAGCATGGACCGCAGGCCAGGCGGCTGCCTCAGCCATGCATCCCTGTGTGCCTCCCTGTGGTGGATCACAGGGGCAAGACCTGCCGATGGTCTTTGCAGAGCTGAACGGGACCTGACAACAATCAAG
>RGUW01000058.1 GCA_010027605.1 Synechococcaceae bacterium WB9_2_112
GGGTGTGGCGCGGTGGGCCACCCTGTGAACGTATCACCCGGCCCCGCCCTCCGTCATGACCGCCTTGCCCTGGCCCCAGCCGCAGATCGACGCCGACGCCTGGGTGGCCGAGACCGCTGTGGTCATCGGCAACGTGCAGCTGGCGGCGGGCGCCAGCCTGTGGCCCACGGCCGTGGCCCGCGGTGACGTCTGCCCGATCGTCATCGGCACCGGCACCAGGGTTTCCGGTGACCATTGGCGCCGATGTGACCATCGGCCATCGGGCGGTGGTGCACGGGGCAACGCTTGAAGATGGCTGCCTGATCGGCATTGGCGCGATCGTGCTCAACGGCGTCACCGTGGGCGCCGGGGCCTTGGTGGCGGCTGGGGCGGTCGTTACCAAGGACGTGCCCCCGGGGGCTGTGGTCATGGGGGCTCCGGCTGTGGTGAAGCGCGAGCTCAGCCCTGAAGCGATCGCCGAGCAGCGCCAGCACGCCCGCCGCTACCGCCAGCTGGCCATGGCCCACGCCGGCCGCAGCAGCACTATTGGCTTCCCGTGATGTTGGTTTCCCGTGATGTTGGCTTCAGTTGATTGCCATCTGCTGGGTCCGGCGGGCGGCAGCGGCCGGCACTCCTTAAGATCGCCGCACTGAATTGCGCATTTCCATGGACGCTCGGTTGGTGTTGGTGGCTGCTCCGATCGTTCTGGCTGCCAGCTGGGCCGTGTTCCACATCGGCCGCGCCGCCGTGGGTCAGCTGCAGCTGTTCATCAAGCGCGGTCGCGCCGCCTGATGGTGCTGGTCGTCGGTGCCGGCCTGGCCGGCACTGAAGCCGCCTGGCAGATCGCCCGCGCCGGCGTGCCCGTCACGCTGGTGGAGATGCGCCCCGTGCGGCGCTCACCCGCCCACCACAGCGGCGAGTTTGCCGAGCTGGTGTGCAGCAACAGCTTTGGCGCCCTGAGCAGCGACCGCGCCGCAGGGCTGTTGCAGGAGGAATTGCGGCGGCTGGGTTCGCTGGTCATTGGCACGGCCGACGCCCATGCGGTGCCAGCCGGCGGTGCCCTGGCGGTGGATCGGGGCCGCTACAGCGCTGCCCTGACCGCTGCCCTCGAGCAGCATCCGCTGGTCACGGTCGAGCGGCGCGAGCACACCCAGCTGCCCGGCCAGGGTGAGATCGCCGTGCTGGCCACCGGGCCCCTGACCAGTGAGCCCCTGGCCGAGCAGCTGCGGGCCTTCACCGGCCGTGACGACTGCCATTTCTTTGATGCGGCCAGCCCGATCGTGGAGGGCGAAAGCATCGACCTGTCGGTGGCGTTTCGCGCCTCGCGCTACGACAAGGGCGATGCCGACTACATCAACTGCCCCATGGACCAGGGGCAGTACCTGGCCTTTCGCGAGGCGCTGCTGGCGGCCGAGCAGGCCGAGCTCAAGGACTTCGACAAGGAGAGCGCCAGCTTCTTCGAGGGCTGCCTGCCGATCGAGGAGCTGGCCCGCCGCGGCGAAGACACCATGCGCTATGGGCCGCTCAAGCCCATCGGCCTGTGGGACCCGCGCTGGGGCGACCTCAACGACCGTGATGTGCGCCGCGCCAAACGGGCCTATGCGGTGGTGCAGCTGCGCCAGGAAGACAAGGACGGCCGTCTCTGGAACCTGGTGGGCTTCCAGACCAACCTCAAATGGGGCGAGCAGCAGCGCGTGCTGCGGCTGATCCCTGGGCTCGAGAACGCCAGCTTCGTGCGCTTTGGCGTGATGCACCGCAACACCTTTCTCGAGTCGCCCCAGCTGCTGGACCCCACGCTGCAGTTCCGATCCCGGCCCACGCTGCTGGCGGCCGGGCAACTCACCGGCACCGAGGGGTATGCGGCGGCGGTGGCCGGCGGCTGGCTCGCGGGCACCAATGCGGCGCGGCTGGCCCTGGGCCAGGAGCCCCTGCAACTTCCGCCCACCACCATGATCGGCGCGCTGACCCACTTTGTGGCCGAAGCGCCCTGCGGCGGCGGGGGCAAGCGGGGCCAGTTCCAGCCCATGCCGCCCAACTTTGGCCTGCTGCCCGAGCTGGAGGAGCGCATCCGCGACAAGCGCCGCCGCTACGGCGCCTACCGCGACCGGGCCCTGGCCGATCTGGCACCGTTTGCCATGGGTGCATCGGAGCAAGCCGTGCTGGTGGCAGGTTGATCAGCGCGCGTTGGAGTGGCGCACCTGAATGGCTCGCGACCGAGCGACGCAGCGGCCGGTGTGACCTGGGTGCGTCTGGCGTTGGCAGGTCACCAAAGTGTGTTCTCAGTGGTGTTCGCCGGCGTTCCCCTGCCGGGCTCTCCAAAAAACCGCCAGTGTTCCGGCGTGTTTTTTAAGCCTCTTTTGAGGCAGTCGCCGATCCGCAGGGCTGCAGAAAGCAGGTCTGCCCCATCTGAATCCCCACCGCCCCAGTCCAGCTGCTGACCAAGCCCACCTGCTTGCGCGAGGTCAAACCGCCCCAGGCTGAGACCCCGGTGGTGGTGGGCTCGGGGCCGGACGCGTGAGGCTGGCTGGCTCCTAGGGTCAGCTGATTCCGCAACGCCCATCGGTGAGCTCCAGCCGTTCTGATGACTGGGATGTCATCGTCATTGGCAGCGGCATCGGCGGTCTGGTGACCGCCAGCCAGCTGGCGGCCAAGGGGGCACGCACCCTGGTGCTCGAGCGCTACCTGATCCCAGGCGGTTCGGGCGGCAGTTTTGAGCGCGCTGGCTACACCTTTGATGTGGGCGCCTCGATGATCTTCGGCTTCGGCGAGCGGGGTCATACCAACCTGCTGACCCGCGCGCTTGCCGATGTGGGCGAGCACTGCGAGACCGTGCCCGATCCGGCCCAGCTCGAGTACCACCTGCCCGGTGGGCTCAACGTGGCGGTCGACCGCGACTACGACAGCTTCGTGGCGCGGCTGACGCGGCTGTTTCCCCATGAGGCCAAGGGAATTCGCGCTTTCTATGACGCCTGTTGGCAGGTGTTCAACTGCCTCGATGCGATGCCGTTGCTCTCGCTCGAGGATCCCGCCTACCTGGCCAAGGTGTTCTTCAGGGCGCCCTTGGCCTGCCTGGGCCTGGCCCGCTGGCTGCCGGTCAACGTGGGCGATGTGGCGCGCGCCCATCTCAACGACGAGCAACTGCTGCGCTTCATCGACATGGAGTGCTTCTGCTGGTCGGTGATGCCCGCTGACCTGACGCCGATGATCAATGCCGGCATGGTGTTCTCCGATCGCCACGCCGGCGGCATCAACTACCCCAAGGGAGGCGTGGGCGTCATCGCCCGCAAGCTGGTGGCGGGTCTCGAGCGCCATGGCGGCGCCATTCGCTACAGGGCGCGCGTCACCAAGGTGTTGCTCGAAGGCGCGGGTGCAGCAGCACGGGCTGTGGGTGTCGAGCTGGCCAGCGGTGAGCAGATCAGGGCGCGGCGGGTGGTCAGCAACGCCACCCGCTGGGACACCTTTGGCGCACAGCCGGGCAGCGAAGGCGCCGTCGAGAAGCCTCTGGTTGATCTGGCGCAGACACCGAAAGCCGAGACCACCTGGCGGCGGCGCTACAAGCCCTCGCCGTCGTTTCTGTCATTGCATCTGGGGATCGATGCGGCTGTGGTGCCCGAGGGCTTCCACTGCCATCACCTGCTGCTGGAGCGCTGGGAGGAGATGGAAGCCGAGCAGGGCGTCATCTTCGTGTCGATGCCGACGCTGCTCGACCCGTCGCTGGCGCCGGCGGGGCGGCACATCCTCCATACCTTCACCCCCAGCGCCATGGAGCAGTGGCAGGGCCTGGAGCCGGCCGCCTATGCAGCCAAAAAGGAGGCTGACGCGGCACGGTTGATCGCCCGGCTCGAGGCGATCCTGCCGGGGCTCGCTGGAGCGATCCGCCATCAGGAGGTGGGCACCCCACGCAGCCACCGGCGTTTTCTTGGGCGCATGGGGGGCAGTTATGGCCCGATTCCGGCGCTGCGGTTGCCGGGTCTGCTGCCGATGCCGTTCAATCGCACCGGCATCAAAGCGCTGTATTGCGTGGGTGACAGCTGCTTTCCGGGGCAGGGGCTGAACGCCGTGGCCTTCAGCGGCTTCGCCTGCGCCCATCGCATCGGCGCCGACCTGGGCCTCAACCCCTGGGCCCTGCCGGCCTGATGCTGCTCACAGCTGGTGCTGCTCACAGACGACCCGGAGACCTCCATAGGCTTGGCACCAGTGATGGAGGCGTCATGAGCGCTGTGCCCGGCCCGGCCACTCCCAGTTCAGAAGAGCTGGCCCTTTACCTGGAGCAGCGCGGCGAGCTGGGCAAGCCCTGGATGCTGCAGCTGCTGCGCCTCACCAAGCTCAAGGAGGCCAAGGCGTCGATGGATCCCAGCGAGTACGTCGCCAGGCTTTCGGAGGCCCACGCCGATCTGATGCGCCTGGGCGAGTTCTGGAAGGGGCGTGAGCAGGAGGTGTTCACCGGCCGCTACACACCGCCCACGTTGATTGAACCCTTGCCAGGCTCGCCCGAAGACCGTTGAACGCCTGTGTCTATCCAATGGCGCCGCTGATCCGCTTCACGCTGATCAGCCTGTATCTGGCACTGGTGGTGCCACTGCCCGCGCAGCTGCCGGCCGCCGCACAACCCTGGGTGTTGCCTGCTGTGCTGGTGGCCCTGCTGCTGGGCCTGTTGCTGGTGGTGGCCCTCACCAGCGAGCAGGTCCAGCTCGATGATGCGCGCATCACGGTGGGCTATCCCCCGTGGTGCAGCTGGTTGTTGCGGCGCGGCTGGAGTCTGCGTCTCGACGCGATCAAGGCGCTGACCCCGGTGGGCACCAGCCAGGGAGGTCGCGTGTTCTACGTGCGCCAGAGCGGTGGTGGGGCCTATCTGCTGCCCCAGCGCATCGCCCGATTCGACGACTTTCTGCAGCGTCTGGCGGCCGGAACCGGCCTCGACCTCTCCGAGGTCGGACGCCTCACACCCCCCTGGACCTACCAGCTGCTGGCGCTGCTGAGCGGCCTCATGCTGACCGTTGAATTGCTCTGGCTGGGCCGTGCCGCGGTGGCCATCGGGGCTGCACCCTGACCGTGCAGGGAGTCAGGTGAGTGGCATTGCCATCGAGTTGCCCCGGATGGCGTCGGAAGCCTCAGATTCGGCTGGCAGGGTCTCGAGGCTGAATCTGTAACCCTGCTGACGCATGGTTTCAATGCCGCCGCCTTCGCCCAGGCCGGCCTGCTCGAGCTTGCGCCGCAGGGTGAGCACCTGGGTGTCGACCGAGCGCGGACCTCCGCTGAAGGGAGGCCACGCCATGCGCAGCAGCTCCTGACGGCTGCGCACCACACCAGGGGGCATGAGCAGGGCGCAGAGCAGGGCAAACTCCCGGGGGCTCAGTTCCACCGGCTGGTCCCGCAGGGTCACCTGGCGCAGCAGCACATGGACCTCGAGTGGCCCCACACAGACACGCTCCTGCAGGCCGTTGCCACTGCGGCGCAGCAGGGTGCGGCAGCGGGCAGCCAGTTCTTCGAGGCCGAAGGGCTTGCGCAGCACATCGTCGGCCCCGGCATCGAGCAGGGTGACCACCGGTTCGGAGCCCGAGCGGGCGGTCAGCACCATCACGGGGCTGCGCAGCTGGGCTGCCAGACG
Organism: Synechococcaceae bacterium WB9_2_112; assembly: GCA_010027605.1. Lineage (GTDB taxonomy): Bacteria > Cyanobacteriota > Cyanobacteriia > PCC-6307 > Cyanobiaceae > RGUW01. The sequence continues at coordinate 5,588 of RGUW01000058.1, forward strand.
CAGAGCAGAGGTCTCCTCGAGCAGCTCGGCCGCCACCAGCAGATCGGGCGACTGCTCCTGACAGATCTCAATCGCTTCGCGGGCGCTGGCGACAGCAGCGGCGAGGTGGCCATCCTGCCGCAGGCGCTGGGCCAGCACCGTGCGCAGAGTCGCGTGGGGATCGACCACCAGCACCCGTTTGGGTTGGTTCAACAGGGCTGAACTGGCTGGCGGCAGGTCCATGGAAATGAACCGCAGGGTTCCAGATGTGCGTTCAGGCTAACGGGCCACTCCAGGCCAAACGCGTATCAGGCGATGCCTTTCCATCTGGCACGTGGTTCGCCTGTCCCCAAAGGATCAGCGATCCACCAGAATGGAAGGCAGGTCAGATCTGTGGCATGACCGCCCTGCAGCACCCCGACGCGATCCGCCACTTTCAGTCGCTGTGTGATGCCTGCCAGGAGCTGGCCCATCGCTATCACAGTCCGGCTGAGCTTCGCCTCTATGCCGATGGCTACCTGCATGCCCTGCGTCGCACGGCAGTGCTCGACCCGCTCTCTCAGCGCAGGCTTGAAGAGCTGATCGAGCGCTGGATTCTTGATCCCTCGAGTTTCATCGGACCCGACGGCGATCCCCGCACCCTCTTCGAGACCGGCCGCAACTGAGTGCCCTCAGTTCAGGGCCACCTGGATTCAGGAGGCCAGGGCCACTGCCAGTTTCTCGCGCAGTTCACCCGAGTTGTACATCTCGATCAGGATGTCGCTGCCGCCCAGAAATTCCCCGTTGACATACACCTGGGGAATCGTGGGCCAGTCGGACAATTCCTTGATGCCCTGACGGATCTCCATGTCGGAGAGCACGTCGAACGTTTCAAACGGCACCCCCAGGGCGTGCAGGATCTGCACCACATTGTTGGAGAACCCGCACTGGGGCATCAACTTGGTGCCCTTCATGAACACGAAGACCGGGCTGCTGCCGATCAGGCTTTCAAGACGTTGCTGGAGTTGGGCGTCCATGGTCAGGGTGTGAGGGGTCTGGGCGTTCAGGCGGGAGTTGAAGTCTGCAGAGCCAGGGCGTGAATGGCCTCACTGGCCAGTTCCTGCTTGAGAGCCCTGTACACCATCTGGTGTTGCTGCACCCGGCTCTGTCCGGCGAAGGCGGTGGACACCACCCTGACCTGCAGATGGTCACCGCCGCCCGTGAGGTCTTCGACCTCCACAGCGGCATCGGGCAGCGCAAGTTGAATCGCCTGCCGCACCTGATCAGGCAGAACCATGCACGACACAAGGTGATGGCCCAATTTAGGGCCCCAGAGTCAGCTCCTGCCGGGCCGGTTCAGTTGGTGCCGGCGGCCGCGGTGCCTCCGGCGTAGGGCGTGGTGGCGAAGCCCAGCTCCACCAATTGCTGATAGGCCTTGCGTCCGTCACTGCTGGCCGGGGTCATCACCTTGACCACCTCCACCAGCAGCGGAACCGCCACCTCGGGCTGATTCTGACGGCGGAACACCGCTGCCAGGCGCAGGTTGGCCCGGGCCATGGTCTCCAGGGCGTCGCGGCCCTTGTTGTCCATTTCCCGGGGGATGCGGGCATCGAGACCGCGGAAGGACCCGCTCAGGTCGCGGTAGAAGCCCAGCAGCCGCCGGCAGGCGTCGCGGGCCTGGTCATACAGACGCCGTGCTTCGTTGAGATTGCCGTTGGCGGCGGCGGTATCACCGCGGGTCAGCAGGGTGTTGACCGCGTTCAGGCTGAAGGGGCTGCCGGTGCCTTCGAGGGCCTTGGGGGGTTCGCTCTGGGCCAGGGCCGCCAGGGGCTGCACCAGGGCTGTGGCGCTGCCCAGGCTGAGGAGACCAGCCAGGGCTGTGGCGCGGAGCACGGGGTGGCGAAGCACAGGACGCGAAACAGGGTTGCCCGACTTTAGGTTGACTCGATCGGCTGGCTGACCAGGGCCGGTCGTGCAGCAATGGCGGCACAGGCCCGCCGTTCGCAGGTCTCCATGGCTCGCGACAGCTCGAGGCAGAAGGCGCTGGCGCCTTCGCGCCCTCGCCCCAGAACCGCCAGCGGCGCGCCGAAACACACCGCGGCCCGGTCGCGCCAGCGGGCCGGACGGTGCTGATAGGCCAGGCCCACCGGCACCACCGGCACCTCGACCCCCTGCCCTGCGGCGAGCTGTGCCAGGCGGGCCAGGCCCTGCTGCAGCTGGATCGGCGTCTGTTCATCGCGCTTGATGCGTCCCTCTGGGAACACCACCAGTTGCTGCGAGTCCTTGAGCAGGTCGACGGCAAAGCGCAGGGTCGTCAGCGAGGGGCGGCCCTGATCGACCGCAAAGCAGCCCAGTCGGCGCAGCAGCCATCCCTGCAGACCCTTCATCTCATCGAGGGTGACCATGAAGCGGCAATCGCGTCCGCTGATGCGACGTCCGGCGGCATGGGGCAGCAGCAGCGAGTCCCAGCGGCTGCGGTGGGTCGGGGCCAGCAGCACCGGCCCGCTGGCGGGGAGATGGTGCCGATCGAGCACCGTGATTCCGGCGAAAAAACCCGGCAGCGCCAGATCCTGGGTGACCACCATGGCGACGGGCGAAAGCCAGGGGCTGATTCCGTTGCAGAGCTGGTGCTCGCGGCTCAGGGATGCCCGAGGATCCATCGTTCCTTGGCCCGCCGTTGCAGTGCAGCCGCAACCTACGGCGATCGCTCCCCGCTGCGGTGTGCGCGTGACCATCCATAGGATCGCCACACCACCGGTGAACCATGGCCAGCCTGGGCGTCAACATCGATCACATCGCCAACGTGCGCCAGGCGCGGCGCACGGTTGAGCCCGATCCGGTCACCTACGCCCTCCTGGCTGAGCTCGGCGGTGCCGACGGCATCACCGTGCACCTGCGCGAAGACCGACGCCACATCCAGGATCGCGACGTGGAGCTGCTGCGCCAGACGGTGCGCAGCCGCCTCAACCTGGAGATGGCGGCCACCCCCGAGATGGAGACCATTGCTCTGCGCATCCGGCCCGACATGGTGACCCTGGTGCCTGAGAAGCGCCAGGAGGTCACCACCGAAGGCGGTCTTGACGTGGCCGGCCAGCTGCCCCAGCTCACGGGGCTGGTGCAGCGCCTGCAGGGTGCCGGCATCGGGGTGAGCCTGTTCGTCGATGCCGACGGCCCCCAGCTTGAGGCCTGCCGCAGCAGCGGCGCCCGCTGGGTCGAGCTGCACACCGGCAGCTACGCCGAAGCCGGCTGGGAGCGTCAGCCCCAGGAGCTGGCGCGCCTCAGTGAAGGGGCGTTCGTGGCCCGCAGCCTGGGATTGCGGGTCAACGCCGGTCACGGCCTCACCTACCAGAACGTGGAGCCGGTGGCAGCGATCGAGGGCATGGAGGAGCTCAACATCGGCCACACGATCGTGGCCCGCGCCCTGGCGGTCGGCCTGCAGCAGGCTGTCGGCGAGATGAAGGCGTTGATTCAGAATCCCCGCCGCGACCCCCTGTTCGGCAGCCGCCAGCCATGAGCACCTATCACTTTGTTGCCGCCAGCGAGGCGTTCCTGACCGAAGAGGAGCCCCTCGAGGAGGTGCTGCGCGAGCGGGTGCGCAACTACGGCGAGCAGGGCAAGGCGATCGATTTCTGGCTGGTCAGGCGTCCGGCCTTTGCCGAGGTTCCCGAGCTCGCCGGCCAGCTGGCGGCCGTGCCCCGGCCCGCGGCGGCCGTGGTCTCGACCGACGAAAAATTCATCACCTTTCTGAAGCTGCGGCTCGAATTCGTGGTCACGGGCCAGTTCGAGGCTCCGACCGCCGCGATCCCCGACGCCCTGGCCTCCCAGGCCTGAAGGCGGATTGCACCGGGTTGCTCAGAACAGGCCGAGAAACCGTCGCCGTGGCTCAGCGCCATCACGCCCCTGGCCCCCGTCCTGCTGGTAACGGGGCTTGTTGTCGCCGATGGTGAGCACGGCTTCCTTGTTCTTCCACCACACCCAGTCGCGAATCGGCGGGGTCTGGGCCAGCTGTTCCCGGGTCAGGCCCAGGCCCAGCTTGGCTGAGGCATCGAGCAGCACGTCGAGCATCGCCTCGCCATCGGTGCAGCGGGCCAGGGCCTCATTGGTGCGACGGGCCCCGTTGAGGGCCTTGACCAGGGCGTTGACCCGTTGGCTGACGGGCAGGTTGTGCAGCGCGTCTGAGCCCATGGGGCAGTGCCGGGTCGCCCGACCGTAGCCCGCATCACGTCGGTGTGTTGGCTGACGCACTGGCCTCGGGTGGCTGACGGCTGGCGGTTCGCCAGGCAGACTGACTTCAACGCATCAGCCTGATGACGCCCCCAAGCCAGTCCCCGCGCCATTGGGTCATCGGGGACGTTCATGGCTGTTCGCGATCGCTGCGCGACCTGGTCGCCCTGCTTCCTCCCCGCGACCGGTTGGTGCTCTGCGGCGATGTGATCAACAGGGGGCCGCGCATCCTCGAGGCGATGGAACTGGCCTGGGAGCTGGTGACCTCAGGACGGGCCGTATGGCTGAGCGGCAACCACGAGGCTGACCTGGTGGCGGCCCTGCGCTGGGGCCCCTGGCAGGGCCCCAGTGGACTGGCCGGTTGCGACACCTACCGCCAGCTGGGTCAGCACCTCTGCCGTCGTTGGTTGCCCCGGCTGGAGTCCCTGCCCCTGGTGCACTGGGGTGATGGCTGGGCCGCCACCCATGCCGGCTTTGATCCCCTCAGCTGGCAGCCCCATCTGCGCATTCGCCTGCCGTTCTGGCAGGCCTATGACGGCCGCTTCGGCACCGTGATCGTGGGACATACCCCGGTGCCGGAGGTCCAACGCCTGCATTCGATCGTGATGGTCGACACCGGCGCCTGTTATGGCGGCATGCTCAGCGCCTACTGCCCGGAGACCGGCGAGGTGCGCCAGGTTCAGGGGCTCCAACACCATGGCGGTGTGACCCACCCGCGCCTGAAATCGCTGGCCGTATCGGCCCCGAAGGCCTGACCCGCCGGCTTTGCTCACGGTCTACAGGGGAAACCGAGCTGAATTTCTGGCGGAGCTGCTGGCCGCGCAGCTGCGTCTGGATCCGCCCGCTCCGTTTGAACCGGTTGCGGTGGTGGTCAACACCTGGCCCACCAGCCGCTGGCTCGGGGAGCAGCTGGCGGTGGGGCTGGGGGGCATCACCGCCAACATTCGCTTTCCGTTTCCAGGCGCCCAGCTGCGGCAACTGGTCACGGCAGTTCTGGGCGATGCCGAGCCGGGGCAGGCCGATCCCTGGCGTGCCACAACGCTGGTGTGGGCGGTGCTGGAGCTGCTCGATCGCGTCGTGGAGGCACCCCAGGGGGCGCTGCTGCGGCAGTGGCTGCA
>RGUW01000059.1 GCA_010027605.1 Synechococcaceae bacterium WB9_2_112
CTGGCCCTGGCCGAAGACAGCTCTACGGCCGAGACCCTTTACCGCCAGGCCCTGGAACTGCCGCTTCCACCACGGCTGACCCTGGCGGCCCGGCTCAACCTGGCCGCCCTGCTGCTGGAGCACAGCAACCTCGAGGAGGCCGCTGCGCTGGCCCGGGGGGCAGCCGAGGCGGCACCCGAGCTGGCGCTGGGCTGGCGCAGCCTGGGGCTGATCGAGCGGCGCCGCGGTCGCATCGGCGAGGCCATCAACGCCTACCGCCGCAGCCTGAGCCTCGAGCCCGACCACCCCGAAACCCAGCAGAACCTGGCGGTGGCCCTGCTGCTGGGCGGCGACATCGACGGGGCCCGCGCCGGTTTTGTGCAGGCCATCAGCCTGTTGCAGGCCCAGGGCCGCCACAGCGAGGCCCAGGCTCTGCGCCAGCAGGCCGGGGCCATGGTGAAGCTGAATGGCTGAGCTCCCCCTTTCAGGCCAGTGCATCGGCGTCACCCGGGCCGAAGGCCAGGCCGGTGAAGCGCGCCGCCTGTTTGAGCAGGCCGGCGCCAGGGTGATTGACCTGCCGGCTCTGGTGGTGACGCCCCCCAGCGACTGGGGGCCCCTCGATGACGCCCTGGCCGAGCTCGACAGCTTCCACTGGCTGCTGGTGTCGAGCAGCAATGGCGCCGACGCGGTTGACGCGCGGCTGCGACACCGGGGCAACAGTCTGGCCCACAGACCCCCCGGTCTCAGAATCGCCGCGGTAGGGCGCAAAACCGCCCAGCGGCTCGAGGAGCTGGGGGCACCGGCCGATTTTGTTCCCCCCGACTTTGTGGCCGACAGCCTGATCGAGCACTTTCCCTGTTCGGCCTGGGGCCTGCGGCTGCTGATTCCCCGGGTGCAGAGCGGCGGCCGCACCGTGCTGGCCGAGGCCTTCGGCGAAGCAGGCGCCCGGGTGGTGGAAGTTGCGGCCTACGAGACCGGCTGCCCCCCCGGCTTGCCCAGCGCCGCCGTGGCAGCCCTTAGCGGAGGCCACCTCGATGCCCTCACCTTCAGCAGTGCCAAGACGGTGCATCACACCGCGACGCTGCTGCACAACGCCTTTGGCCCCGATTGGGCCGCCCTTCTGGGCCCCCACAGCCGCCGTACCAGCCCGGTGGCTCTGGTGTCGATCGGTCCGCAGACCAGCAAGGCCTGCCTGGAACGGCTTGGTCGGGTCGATGCCGAAGCCACCCCCCACGACCTGAGCGGCCTGGTGCAAGCCTGTGTGACAGCCCTCAGGACTGACCGTCGAGGCTGACGGGCACCGAGCGACCCGACACCCTGAGGATCAGGCGACCGCGGGCCACATCAATCCCCCCCACAGCCCACCCCGAGGGCAGCAGGGGGGTGGTGCGGCCACCGGCATCACCAACCCGCAGATTGCCCGATTCGGCGCCGAACCGCACCAGGGCCTGGGCCCTGCCCCGGCTCAGGATCACCCCTTGGAAACGGAAGCCGGCGGGCAGGGTGGGCCCTGCAGCGCCACCGGGCTGGCTGGCGGTTCCCTGCACCGGCAGAAACGGATCGGGTCGCCCCACCGGCTGCGCCGTCACCACCTGCTGGGGTGTGGGCAACGGCGTCAGCCCCGTGGCGGCCGGAGCGTCTGCGGCGACCCCGGGATCAACCGCCGATCGGGGCAGCGGTGGCAGCGCGGCCGGGGCCTGCAGGCTTGAATCAGGCTGGCCCTGGCAGCCCGCCAGCAGCAGGGGCAGCACCAGCGTCGCTTTCGACCAGGTCGCGGAAACGGTCAAGATTCGCCTGCAGTTCCTTGGTGACGATGCCCCCAAGGATGGTCGGTTCCATCAGCGGTGCAAGGGCCGCCGGCAGCTCATAGCTGACGCTCAGTCTGACAGCGGTGCGCTGTGAATCCTGGGGATAGAAGCGCACCGCCCCTTTGGTGGGCAGACCGCCGACCGATTCCCAGTGAAGCTGCTGCGCTTCGACCCGCTGGGTGATCCGCGCTTTCCAATGAAAGCGAAAGCCCTGGGCCGCCAGGGTCCAGTCGGTGAGGTCGGGATCATTGGGCAGCGTGACGACGGACTCGATCCAGCGCATCCAGCGCGGCATCGCCTCGAGATCGCTCCACACCGCCCAGACCTGCTCCACCGGAGCCTGGATCTCGGTCGTCACCGAATGCTCGAGCCAGCGTCCCATCTCAGGCCACCGCCGCGTTGCTGGCCAGGCTGGCCTGACGACCGAGGATGGCGGCCGCCGCCAATCGGCCGCTCATGGTGGCGCCTTCCATCGAATCGATGTAGTCCTGCTTGGTGTAGCTGCCGGCCAGGAAGAAGTTGCTCACCGGTGTGCGCTGGTCGGGGCGATAGGGCTCCATGCCGGGGGCTTCGCGGTAGAGCGACTGGGCCAGTTTGACCACATTGCTCCAGACCAGCGTGAGGTCCCTGGCCGAGGGAAACAGGGCCCGCACCTGGGCGTCGGTGTGGGCCACGATCTCCTCGGTCTTCTTGGGGATCCAGGGATCGCCGGGGGTGAGCACGCACTGCAGCAGCGACCCCAGGCCCTCCTTGCGATAGTCGACCGGGCTGGCCAGGGCCAGGTCGGCAAAGCAACTGAAATCGGCATCGGCCGTGTAGAGCAGGTTGTCGAGGCCGGCGGGGCGGCTGAGGTCGTGGCGAGCCGCCTGGGCGTCAGGGCTGTCGCCCAGTTCGGTGACCCAGCCGTCATAACGGAGCTGCACCGTGGCCACCGGCACCGCCTCCAGCGCAAAGATGCGCTCAAACAGGGGCCAGCGGCGCCAGGCCTCAGGAATCATCCGCTGGATGCCCGGTACATCGCAGGCAGCCAGATAGGCATCAGCGGTCACGGTGATCTCACCGTCGGGGGTGCCCAGCTTCAGGCCGCTGACCTGGGTGCTGGGTTGGCCGTCGGGCCCGGGAGCGCCATCCTCGAACAGCACCTCACTCACCCGGTGCCGCAGATGCAGACGGCCGCCGCGGGCGGTGATGTAGTCGAGGATCGGCCCGGTGAGCCAGCGGTGGGGTGAACCCTTGAGCAGATTGAGCTTGGAGGCCTCGGTCCTGGCCGCAAACATCATGAAGATCGTGAGCATGCAGCGGGCCGAGATCGCCTTGCAGTCGATGAACCCCAGGGCGTAGGCGATCGGATTCCACATGCGTTTGATGCTCTGGGGGCTGCCGCCGTGGCCGATGAACCAGTCTTCAAAACTGACCGCATCGAGGGCGCGGATCGTCTTCATCGCACCCTCGTAATCGATCAGGCCACGCACGATCGGGCTGGTGCCCAGGGCCAGGGCATTGCGCAACTTGTCGATCCAGTCGAGCTGGGGTGTGGTGAAAAACGCCTTGAGCCCGTTGAACGGAGCGCCGAGGGCAAAGCGAAAGTCGAGCTCGCGCAGATCGCCGCCGGTGTTGACGAACAGATGGGTGTGGTCTTTCGGCAGCAGGTTGTCTCTGGCGCCAACCTTCTCCAGCAGGGCAAACAGATTGGCGTAGTTGAAGAAGAAGACGTGCAGCCCCATCTCGATGTGGTTGCCATCCGCGTCTTCCCAGCTGCCCACCTTGCCGCCCATGAAGGGGCGCGCCTCATACAGATCGACCTGGTGGCCGGCCTCGACCAGATCGACGGCCGCCGCCAACCCGGCCAGACCCGAACCCACGATGGCGACCCGCACGCCAGGACCTGCAAACAGTGCAGCGACTCTATGGAGCGGCGGCCTGCGAGCGGTGCCCTGCCGGGGTCAACCCAGGCAGGGCAAGGGGAGCGGAAACGGCAACCGCTCAGGGGCCTGCCTAGATTTGAATGCTCGTCAGCCCGTTTGCCGCCATGGTCTCCAACACCACCGCACCTGATTCGATGGCAGCTGATTCGGTGGCAGCTGACCAGATGACAGCTGAATCCAGGGCAGCCACCTTCACCGCCAAAGACGGCAAGGGGATCCTGATCACGGAGCCGGCCATGAAACAGCTGGCGACCCTGATGGCGCAGCAGGGCAGCGACAAGGTGCTGCGGGTGGGTGTGCGCTCAGGCGGATGCAGCGGCATGAGCTACACGATGGATTTCATCGACGCCGACGCGATTCGCGCCGATGACGAGCGCTACACCTACGAGCCCCAGGGTGCGGCGAGCTTCATGGTGGTCTGTGACCCCAAGAGCCTGCTGTACATCTACGGGATGCAGCTCGACTTCTCGAGCGCCCTGATCGGCGGTGGCTTCAATTTCACCAACCCCAACGCCAGCCAGACCTGCGGCTGCGGCAGCTCGTTTGCTGTCTGAGTCCGGCTGCGCCGCAAGCCGGCATGGGAATCTGAGAGCAACGCGCCCCCGCGCCTGCCCGACCAGAGCCCCCGTCAGCCATGGCCGACAACGCCGCCCCCGACCAGACATCGGCCTTTGAAGCCGCCCTTCAGCGTTACAACCAGGGGGCAGAAGCCTCCGAACTGATTGACGAGTTCGAGGCGATCGCAGCCCAGAATCCCAGGCAATCGGCAGGATGGACCTGCCTGGCCTGGCTGCAGCTGCTCGACAACCGGCCCCTGGAGGCCCTGCGCTCGGCGCGCACGGCCGTGCGCCTCAGCCCCCAGGACCCGCAGGCGCGCATCAACCTGGCGCTGGCCATGCTGGAAACCGGCGCCAAAGGGGTGCGCGAGCACATCGAGATCGTGCACCGGGTGCTGGCGATGGCTCCCGAGATGGCGGCAGAGATCAACGACTCGATCGCCGATGGCCTGCAGCGCAAACCGGGCTGGGGAGCCATGACCAAGGTCAAGGCCTGGTTGCAGGGCTGAGCCGGGAACCCAGGGCTGAACTGGGCCCGCGGGGCTTCCTTCAATGCTGCAACTGCTCAAGCAGGGCCTCAGCGATGGCGCGCGAGCCCCCCGGCGGGCCCACCCGCTCCAGGCCGCACTGATGACAGAGCTGGGGCAGGTCTGGGTCGGCCAGCAGCTGCACGATCAGATCGGCTGCACCATGGATCTCGCGGGTGCCGGCGGGCTGCTGACCCACCGTGAACACCGCCTCGCCCAGCAGACGCATCTGGGCTTCGGCGAAGGCATAGCTGAACTGAGGACCACGGCCCACCAACTGCACGACGGGCTTGCCGAGCCCCACCGCCTGCTCGACCGCCGTGCCGGCCATGCCCAGCACCAACCTGGAACGCCGCAGGATCGCCGCAAACGCATCACTGCGCAGCAGGACCTGCACGTCTCCCTTGACCAGAACCCCAGCCTCGGCGCGCCAACCGAGCGGGCCCAGCAGCTGATCGAGCTCCGGTCCTCCGGTGCCTGGCACCACCGCCGCTTCAAACACCCAGGGCTGATCGGGGGCGATCTGCACCAGCCGCTCGCACACCAGCAGCATCAGGATCAGGTTGGCCTGGGCCTCGGGCTGGCGGCTGCCGGGCAGCAGGGCCAGGGTCAGGGATGCCTGCGGCGGTGGCGTCTGAACCCCTGATCCGGCCTGAATCCCGACCGGATCCGGCGTCAGGGCATCCATGATCGGATACCCCAGAAAACGCGCCTTGCTGAGCCCCTGCTGCTGCAGGTCACGGGCGGTGAAGGCATCGCGGGTGAGCACCAGCTTCACGGCACGCCGTTCGCAGAGCCAGCGGGTCACCGGGCTCAGCCGCAATCGTCCCTCGTAATAACTCGAGGTGGAGACCAGAAAGACCACCGTGGGCCGGCCGCTGAGCCAGGCAAACAGCAGCGGCACGTGGTCGCCGACGCTGAGCACCAGGCGAAAGCGACGCCCCTCAACGCGGGCTGCACGGATCTGGGCCAGGGTCTGGCCGACCAGGCCTGCGGCCAGATCCTTCCACAGGTTCCAGCCCTGGTAGACCATGCCCCCCGACGGCAGATCGCGGCCCTGCACCAACAACGGCAGCCCGCGGCGGCGGTAGGCGCCGCCCCCACCCACGATCGGCAGCGCGGCCAGGCCGAGTCCGGGGGCCAGCGCCTGAATGGCATCGGTGATCAGCCCGCCGTTGACGTCTTCGCCATGGCCGTTGCTGATCAGCAGCAGATCGTCGGCAGGGGCGCGGCCACGGTCCCGATCTGCTGCCACTGCCTGCACGGGATCCACGCGTGTCCGCCGAGCTTAGGGAGCCTTCAGAATCGGCTCACGACCAGGGGTGAACCATGCTGCAGCGGCTCAAGGGAACTCTCGACACCCTGCTGGTGATCGATGTGTTCGTGGTGATCGCCGGAGCTCTGTGGTTTGGCGTGGCGGTGCTGCTGCACAGCCGCAGCATCGATGCGCCACTGACCCTGTTCCAGACCCTCTGGCAACCGCTGTTCACCCCGGCGATCGGGGTGCTGATGGCCGCCGCCCTGCTCAGTGGCGCTGTGGGCTGGTGGCAGCGCCGAGCGCAGCGCTGAGCTCGGCGTACTGATAGCGGAACCCCTGCTGCTCCAGTCGCTGGGGCAGCACCTGCTGGCCCTCCAACACCACCTGGGCCCCATCACCCAGCAGCAGCTGCAACAACGGCCCAGGCACAGGGCCGAAGCAAAGGCCGCCATGGTGGCCGGCTGGGGGGCCACGGCGTTGTAAACGCCCTGATAAGCCGGATCTTCCAGCGCCGCGCCGATCAGACGGCACAGGTCATGGCGATGAATCCAGCTCATCCACTGCCTACCGGAGCCGACCGGGCCACCGAAACCGGCACGGAACACGGGCAGCATCTTGCCCAGTGCGCCGCCATCGGGACCCAGCACGATGCCGATGCGCAGCTTCACGACCCTGCAACCAGCTGGAGCCTGGTCGGCGGCGGCTTCCCAGGCCCGACAGATCTCGGCGAGAAAGTCGCTGCCCGACGCGCTGGTTTCGACGAAGCGAGCGCTGTCGCTGCTGCCGTAGTAGCCAACGGCTGAGCCATTGATCAGCACCCCTGGCGGGGACGCCAGACGGGCCATGGCCGCCGTGAGGTGTTCGGTGGTGTGGACACGACTGGCCAGCAGCAGGGCCCGATGGGCCGGAGTCCAGCGCTTGTCGGCGATCGGCTCACCGGCCAGGTTGACGACACCATCGGCCTGACGCAGGGCTTCATCCAGCCCGTCATGGCTCCAGCTGGCGGCATCGGCCGGATCAAGCCGCAGCAGCGACAGACGGGTTCCGGCCAAACGCTCGAAGGCCTGGGGATTGCGGCTCACAAGCGTGAGCTCATGGCCTAGTTCGAGCAGGTAGGGCACCAGTTCGCGGCCCACAAATCCTGAACAGCCGAGCAGCAGCAGGCGCACGCTTGTTTCCCCGGTTCGCTTCAGCCTGGCGAGGCTAGGCCCAGGCGGCGGGCCATGGGCACCAGGGCAAACCCCTGCAGCAGCAGACCCAGCAGCACCACAGCAAGCGCGAGCGCAGGCATGGCCTGCCCCCAGGGCGTCGAGCCTGCCGCCGCCTGGATCGCGATGGCAATCGGCACCGCGCCCCGCAGACCCGCCAGGGTGATCAACAGCCGCTCGGCCCTGTCAAAGCCGGCACGCCAGAGCATCGACTGCACCATCAACCAGCGCACGAGCTGCAGACCGACGAGCAGCACCAGGGCCCAGCCGACCGCCAGCACGGCCTGTTCCGGATCGACCACCAGGCCCATGCACAGAAACAGGAGCAGTTCGGCCATCTTGGCGAAACCGCCATGGGCCACCTCGAGCATGGCGGGATCAAACTCGGAGCTGTTGCCCAGCACCAGTCCTGCCACATAGGCAGCCAGGATGCCGCTGCCGCCCAGCAACTGGGTGGCGCCCACCAGCAACGCCAGCACGGCCAGGCTGAGCACGGCCAGCTGGGAACTGCCCGCATGGCGGTCGCGCTGGGCGAGTACCTGCCGGGCCAGGGTGCCGCCCAGAAAGCCGAGCAGGCCACCCAACAGGAACTGCCGCATCACCTCGATCACCAGCGTGGCGCCGGTGGCCGATTCGTTGCCGCTGGCCATGGCCATGGCGACGCCGCTCAGCACCACCGCCACGGGATCGTTGAAGGCCGATTCGCATTCGATGAGGCTCACAAGCCGGGCCGGCAGGCGATCGGCCAGCGGCCGCAGCAGGGCCATGACCGCCGAGGCGTCGGTGCTGCACAGCATCGCCCCCACAAACAGCGCCAGCGGCACGGTGAGCGTGATCTGCAGGCCCGGAATGCTGCCCAGCAGCAGCACCAGCGCCATCATCAACAGGGCGGTCAACCCCGAGCCCAGGGTGGCCAGACGGGCGGACGCCGCCAGCACCGGCCGGATCTCAGCCCAGTTGGTGGTGAGCCCACCGAAGAACAACACCAGCACCAGTGCCACCTGGGCCACCTGATCGGCCTGGTGAAGGCTGAGCAGGGGTGGCGGCTGGCCGGGGACCGACTGAATGTTGTTGTCGGTCAGCAGGCCCAGCAGCAGCACCAGCAAAATGCCGGGCACGCGGATGCGCTCGGCGATCTGATCGAGAAAGGCCGCGACCAGCAACAGCGCACCGAAGATCGCCAACAACAGGGCCAGGGTGCTGTTCATGGGGCGCTCGGATGCCGATCACGATCCAGGGCACCATTGCCGGCAGCAGGGGGCCTAGCCTTGCGCGAGACGGCCGAAGCCCCCGACGCGCAATGACCGAATCCTCCGCTGCCGCTGCGCCGGCACTCAAGAAGGGAAGCCTGGTCAGGCTCAAGCGTCAAGCCTATGCCGGCAGCCTCGAATCGAGGGCCAGCGACAGCCTGGTGCCGGGTTACGCGCTCGAAGGCCCCGGCGAAATCCTGGCGGTGCGCGGCGAGCATGCCCAGCTGCGCTGGCGCCGCCCCGTGCCCGATGTGTGGTTGCGTCTTGACCAGCTCGAGGCCTACCCGAGCAGCTGACGGCGTTCGTGCTGCAGGTCGGTGCGGCGCCGACGGGCCTGACGCAGCATCTGCCGTCCGTCATGCAGATAGGAGTCGACATAGCCCATGGTGTACCGCTCCAGCTCGACCAGGGCGTCCTTGACCAGACTGAGGCAGTGGTAGAGCGACAGGCCGAAGGTCTGGGCCTGAACCGGGCAGGCCACAGCCTGAAACAGGGTCTCGACCTTCTCCAGACGTGTCTGGCTCTGCTCGAGGAAGCCGCAGAACGCCTCCATCAGGTCATCGTCGTAGGGATCGGCGGCCAGGGCTCGAATCTGGGCTTCAAAGGGATTGATCACCTGACCCAGGAGCCGATCGATCGGGCCATAGACCTGCTGCAACCAGTGCTCCAGCTCGACTTCGCTGGCGGCCGCCGCCGGGGCCCGGCGAGGCCCGGCCGTTGACGCGCCGGTTGCTGCAGGGCTGCCGTGGCGCTGGTCATGGGCGCGGCGGCGTTCACCATCACCCAGCACCTCCCAGGCGGCATTGAGGGCCAGCATCGCTGCGGCTTCTCCACCCGCATCGGGGTGGTGCTGTTTGACCAGGGTTCTGTAGGCGGCCTTGATCTGGGCCGCACTGGCGCTCGGACTGACCCCCAGCACCGCATAGGGATCGCGGGCAGCGGCAGACAGGCGCTGAGACTCCGACAACAGAAGCGGCTGGTGGACCCATCCCCATCTTCTCCTGCAGCGCAGCAGGAGGTTGCAGGGCAGAAGGACAACGACAGGACATGAAAAAGCCCGGCTGGAAGACCAGCCGGGCGCCGTGAGGAGGAAAAGGAAGGAGGAGGAGGAGAACCAGTGGTGGGATCCGGCCTGGAGACCGGATCCCGCGCTCTGATCGAGATCAGAACTTGAAGGTGGTCTTCAGGATGGCACCGAAGGCGTTGAGGGTGCTGGGCTGGTAAGCCTGACCGCCGGCCTGGCTGAGGTAGAAGATCGCAGGGGTGACCGAAATGTTGTCGGTGACCTGGAACTTGTACCACCACTCCCAGGCGAAGTTGCCGTCGTTGGGGGTGCCACCGATCTGGCCCACACCGACGCCGTTGGCAGCGGTGATGAAGGGAGCCTGACCCAGAGCCATGCCGGCGCTGTTGCCCTTGACGAACACGTCAGCCCACTGCAGGCCCACGTACCACGACTGGGCGGTGACATTGATGCCATTCACGCCGTTCTGGGCGCCGGTGTAACCGGTGATGCCCCAGCCGGTGCTGATCGAGGGGAACCAGCTGGCCTTGGTGGGTGACCAGTAAGCGCTCAGCGCAATGCTGTTGGCGCTCAGGCCGCCCTGGTTGGCGATGATGGAGTTCTGCAGACCGCCGGCACCCAGGTAGTTGAAGGCACCTGCCTGGATGTTGGAGTAGGCAACGGCTGCGCCCCAGTTGGAGGCGGCGTAGCCCAGCTGGGTGGTGAAGGTGCCACCGCTGGAGCCGTTCAGGATGCCGCCGCTGCCGGTGGCGGTGAAGTTGGAACCACCGGTGTTGGGGTTGGCGTTCTGGCCGTTGGCAGCGGTGTAGTTGACGCTGAAGTTGACGCCCGAGGGGTCCTTCCAGAACAGACCGGCACCGGCACCCAGGTTCAGGTTGTAGGTCTGGGGCGAACCGGCATAGGTGAACACATCAAGGACGGTGTCAGCCGGGTAGGCGCTGGGCCACATGGCCAGCATGTCGTCCTGACGGACGCGGGCACCGAAGGTGGCCGTCCAGTTGTTGCCAATGGGGAACTGGTAGAACAGACGGTTGATGCCGACCGAGTTCAGGTTGCCCGGGGTGGGGGTGTCATCGAAGAAGGTCTCCATGCCGGTGAGGCTGGTGGGACCGACGCCGAAGAAAGGCGAGTTGTCGGCGTTGGCTGCCCGCAGGGTGGTGCGCAGAAGGTCCTTACCGGTGAAGCTGGTGTCGAAGTTCA
>RGUW01000060.1 GCA_010027605.1 Synechococcaceae bacterium WB9_2_112
ACCGTGGCCCCCACCTCGTCTTCGTAGAAGTCGGCCACCTTGGAGAGCATGGCGTCGAGCTCGCCGGTCTCCTCACCGATGGCCAGCATGCCGATGGCCATCTCGGGGAACACCTGTTTGCTGGCCAGGGCAATGCTCAGGGGAATTCCCTGGGTGACATCGTCGCGGCTCTGGTTGATGGCGTCGCTGATGACGCTGTTGCCGGTGATCTCCCGCACGATCTCGAGGGCCATCAGGATCGGCACGCCGGCCCGTGTCAGGGAGCTGAAGGTGCGGCAGAACTGGGCCGTGGCCGTCTTCTGGATCAGGTCGCCGAACAGGGGAAGTCTGAGCACCAGGGCGTCGACGCGGCGGCGGCCGTGGGGGGTGGCGTAGTAGCGCAGGAACAGCACCACCCCGGCGGCCAGCGCACCCACCAGCAGCAGTGCGAACGGCGAGCGCAGCAGGCTGCTCAGATCGATCATCAGCTGGGTGAACAGGGGCAGTTCGGCCCCCAGGTCGTCAAAGATCCCGGCGAAGGTGGGAATGATGAAGATCGTCATGCCCAGGAACACCAGCACGGCGATCACCAGCACCGCCACCGGATACCCCAGGGCACCCTTGATCTGGTTCTGCAGCTTGGCGTTGTCCTCCAGCAGCTTGGCCAGGCGCCGCAGCGATTCATCCAGCACGCCGCCCGCCTCGCCGGCGTCGACCATGGCGACGCTGAGCTTGTCGAACACCTGGGGCCAGCGCCGCATCGCCGGCCCCAGGGCCACGCCCTGATTGATATCGAGGCTGATCCCCTGCAGCGCCCGTTTGAACAGCGGCAGCTTCTGCTGCTGGGCCATCAGCTCGATGCTGCGCACGATCGGCACGCCCGCATCCACCAGGGCCGCCAGCTTGCTGGCGAACACCGCCTTCTCCCGGATTCCGGGCCGGCCCTCCAGCAGCGTGGCCAGGCGACTGGCCTTCCTGGTGCCGCGGGTGTCGGATCCGCTCGGCTGCGGTGCTGACGACGCGCTGCGCCGCTCGAGGCTGTCGACCTGGATGCCGCGGCGGCGCAGATCCCGGCGGGCGGCCAGGGCATCGGCCGCCTCGAGCGTCAGCGATTCGACCTTGCCGCGGCTGTTTCTGAAGGTGGCGACGAAGGCGGGCACGGGGGGCTTACTGCGGCTGGTTCACCAGGCGTCTCAGTTCTTCCGGACGGGTGGTCCTGTTGAGTGCTTCCTCCAACGAAACCTCCTGGCTGAGCACCAGTGCCGCCAGCGCCTTCTCGAGGGTCTGCATGGCCATCTGCCCGCCGGTCTGCAGCTGTGAATAGAGCTGGGCGGTCTTGCCTTCGCGGATCAGGTTGGCGATGGCCGGGGTGTTCACCAGGATCTCCTGGGCCATGACGCGACCGAACTGCCCCGGCTGGGGGTTCTGGCGGCGGCAGAGGGTCTGGGCGAACACGGCCAGCAGGCTGTTGCTCAGCTGCACCCGGATCTGGGTCTGCTGGGCCGGTGGAAACACATCCACCATGCGGTCGACGGTCTGGGCGGCCGAGCTGGTGTGCAGGGTGCCGAACACCAGATGACCGGTCTCAGCGGCGCTGATCGCCAGCTGGATCGTCTCCAGATCGCGCAGTTCACCCACCAGGATCACGTCGGGGTCTTCGCGCAGGGCAGCGCGCAGGGCATTGGCGAAGCTGCGGGTGTCCTCATTGACCTCGCGCTGGTGAAACACGCTGCGCTGGCTCGTGTAGACGAATTCGATCGGATCTTCGATCGTGAGAATGTGCTCGGCACGGGTCTGGTTGATGTGCTCGAGGATCGCCGCCAGGGTGGTGGTCTTGCCCGATCCGGTGGGGCCGGTGACCAGCACCAGGCCCTTGGGCATGCGGCTCATCTCCTCGACCACCGGCGGCAGTCCCAGGCTTTCGAGCGACGGAATCCGGCTCCCCAGGGCCCGCAGGCAGGCGGCGTAGCTGCCCTTCTGGCGGTAGACGTTGACCCGGAACCGGCCCACCCCCCGCAGCCCGTAGGAGCAGTCGAGCTCCCAGGTCTGTTCGAGCTGCTTGCGCTGGCTGTTGTTGAGCAGGGAGAAGATCAGGCGGTTGCAGGATTCCTCATCGAGGACCTCCTCCTGCATCGGTCGCAGCTGGCCGTTGAATCGGCCATAGGGGGGCAGCTCGGCGCTGAGATGGAGGTCGCTGCCGCCGTTGGCGACCAGCTGCTCCATCAGGCTCTCCATGGAGATGGCCATGGCCGTCCCTAGCGGCTGGTCAGACAGTAGGGGCATTCGAGCCATTCATCCCGAAGACCCCCGCCGCAGCCCTTGCAGGTGAGGCTGCTGAGGGCCCGGGCCCGCTGTTCCGACTCCAGACCTGAATCGGTGAGCAGCATGCGCTCCACCTCGTCGAGGGTGGTGTGGCCTTCCCGCACCAGATCGAGGCCATAGCCCAGCAGCGATTTCATGCCGCTTTCGAGGGCCAGGCGTCGCAGCTGGTCGGTTGTGGCGCGCTTGGCTGTGGCCGCGGCCAGGGCCTCGTTCATGCGCAGCACCTCATAGACGCCGACCCGGCCCTTGTAGCCCGAGCCGTGGCAGACGGCACAGTTGCCCTTGGCCGCCGACGGCGCCGTGCGGGCCTTGAAGAAGGTCACGTTGGTTTCACTGCTGGCCAGCAGGCCGAACCGGCTCAGCTCCTCCGGGCTGGGGTGATAGCTCTCACGGCAGTTGGTGCACACCCGCCGCAGCAGGCGCTGCGACACGATTCCCAACAGCGAGGCGCTCACCATGAACGGCTCCACGCCCATCTCGTCGAGCCGGGCGATGGCGCTGGGGGCATCGTTGCAGTGCAGGCTCGTGAGCACCAGGTGGCCGGTGAGTGCGGCTTCGATCGCGGTCTTGGCCGTCTCCAGGTCGCGGGTCTCGCCCACCAGCAGCACATCCGGGTCCTGGCGCATGAAGGCCCGCAAGGCCGTGCTGAAATCCAGGCCCTTGTCGCGGTTCACCTGGGTCTGGGTGATGCCCGGCAGGCTGTACTCGATCGGATCCTCGACGGTCGAGATGTTGATGCCGGGGCTGTTGCGTTCGGCCAGCACCGAATACAGCGTCGTCGATTTGCCGGAGCCGGTGGGACCCGTCACCAGGATCATGCCGAAGGGTTTGGCCCCGATGTCGCGCACCATGGCCCGGGTGGCGGGATTGGTGATCAGGCTGTCGAGGTCCAGCTGGGTGGCCGAGCTGTCGAGCAGGCGCATCACGATCTTTTCGCCGTGGCGGCTCGGCAGGGTGCTGACCCGGAAGTCCCGCTTGCGTCCCTTGTACAGCCTGCGGATGCGGCCGTCCTGGGGCAGCCGCCGTTCGGCGATGTCCAGGTCCGCCATGATCTTCAGGCGGGAGGTCACCGCAGGTGTCAGGGTCTTGGGCAGATCCTCGAACTGCTTGTGCAGCACGCCGTCGAGGCGAAAGCGGATCTCCAGAGCCTGCTCCTGGGGCTCCACGTGGATGTCGCTCGCGCCGGCGTCGATCGCTTCCATCAGGATCCGGTCCACCAGGCTCACGACCGGTGAGGCGTTGCCCTGGGCGACGGCGGAGGACTCCAGGTCCTCCACGTCGCTGATCTCCGGTTGCTGCAGGCCGTCGTTGGGCAGATCCAGCTCGCTGAAGATCGAACGCACCGGCTCTGCGGCGGTGACCGCCAGGGGTGCGCTGGGCGTGGATGTGAGGAGCGCCGTTGCGATGCCCTCGAGCACGGCGTCGATGTCACTGGCCAGGGCGAGCCGCAGGGCGATGCGCAGGCCGCTCGCGCTCAGTTCGGCGAGCAGTCCCTGCCGGTCGTCCGGTCCCCAGTAGCTGGGAATGGCCACCTCGAGAGCGCCGCTGCGACGGCTCAGCGGCAGGCAGATCAGGGTGCGGGCCCGCTCCAGCGGCATCACGCCGGCCGGCCCCAGCAGCGCCGGGTCGGCGCAGGCCAGTTCGGTGGCGTCGAGCACCGGCTGCCTCAGCAGCAGCTCCACCTCCAGACGCTGCTGCTCGGGGCTGGTGGCATCGGGCACCGGCCGGGTCGGGCTCTGGGTCATGGTCGAGGAACAGAGGTGCGGGCTTCCGCCGCTTGTGGGAGGCGGCCCCGGCGCTCCAACATGTCTAGAACCGATTGTCGTGGGCGTCAGCATGAGCAGCGAAGACACCGTTGCCGGTTCAGTGGAGTCCCAGCCCGACACCACGGGCGACGCGCCGGCCGGCGAGGCGGCACCATCCCCAGCCGAAGCACCGGGCCAGCCGGGAGCCGACTCCGGCCCCGAGGTCGGCGCCGGCGAAGGCACTGCCAGCGAAACCGGCGCCGGCGAAGCCGGTGCCGCCACGGCCGATCCCGCTTCCCGGGCCGCCCGGCTCGAGCAGGAGCTGGCCGCCCTGCGCGAGCAGTTCGACAACCTCAATGGTCAGTACATGCGTCTGGCCGCCGATTTCGACAACTACCGCAAGCGCCAGAGCCGCGATCTCGAGGATCAGCGGGTGCAGATCGCCTGCAACACCCTCAGCGAGATCCTGCCGGTGGTCGACAACTTCGACCGCGCCCGCCAGCAGCTCAATCCCCAGCACGAGGAAGCCCAGACCCTGCACCGCAGCTACCAGGGCCTGTACAAGCAGCTGGTCGACGTCTTCAAGCAGCTCGGTGTGTCACCGATGCGCGTCGAAGGGGAGCCCTTCGATCCCACCCTGCATGAGGCGGTGATGCGCGAACCCAGCGATCAGCATCCCGAGGATGTGGTGATCGAGGAACTTCAGCGCGGCTACCAGCTCAACGGTCGGGTGCTGCGCCATGCCCTGGTCAAGGTGTCCATGGGCCCCGGTCCTGGTGATCAGTCCCAGGAGCAGGCCGGCTGATGGCCGACTACTACGACCTCCTGGGGGTCAGCCGCGACGCTGACGCCGACACCCTCAAGCGGGCCTACCGGCGTCTGGCGCGGCAGTACCACCCGGATGTCAACAAGGATCCTGGTGCCGAAGACCGTTTCAAGGAGATCGGCCGCGCCTATGAGGTGCTCAGCGATCCCCAGACCCGGGCCCGCTACGACCAGTTCGGCGAGGCCGGTCTCGGCGGCGGTGGCATGCCCGACATGGGCGACATGGGGGGCTTCGCCGACCTCTTTGAAACCTTCTTCAGCGGTTTCGGTGGAGGCATGGGTGCATCGGCTGGTGCTCAGCGCCGCCGCGGCCCGCGCCAGGGTGATGACCTGCGCCTTGACCTCGGCATCAGCTTCAGCGAAGCGATCACCGGGGTCGAAAAGGAGGTGCAGCTCCGGCACCTCGAATCGTGTGGCACCTGCAACGGCAGCGGTGCCAAGGCAGGCAGCGGCCCCGTGACCTGCAGCACCTGTGGCGGTGCCGGTCAGGTGCGGCGCGCCACCCGCACGCCCTTCGGCAGCTTCACCCAGGTGGCCCCTTGCCCCAGCTGCGAGGGGGCGGGCCAGGTGATCGCCGATCCCTGTCAGACCTGCGGCGGTCAGGGTCTGCAGCAGGTGCGCAAGACCCTGCGCATCAACATTCCGGCCGGTGTCGACACCGGGACCCGGCTGCGGGTGGCCAACGAGGGCAATGCCGGCCAGCGGGGTGGTCCACCCGGCGATCTGTACGTGTTCCTCAGCGTGCAGAGCCATCCCCATCTGCGTCGCGACGGGCTTCAGATCCATTCCGAGGTCACCCTCAGCTACCTCCAGGCGATCCTTGGCGACACGATCGAGGTCGAAACGGTCGATGGCAGCGAGCACCTCGAGATTCCAGCCGGCACCCAGCCCGGTGCGGTGCTGACCCTGGCGGGCAAGGGTGTGCCCAAGCTGGGCAATCCCGTCGCCCGCGGCAACCACCTGTTCACCGTCAAGGTGCAGCTGCCCACCCGGCTCAGCGCCGATGAGCGCCAGCTGCTCGAGGAGCTGGCCGGTCACCACAGCCGCAAGGGGCACAAGACCCATCACCGGAGCGGCCTGTTCGGTGGCCTGTTCGGCCAGCGTGACTGATCTCGATCTGCGGGGCACCCCCTGCCCGCTCAATTACATCCGCACCAAGCTGGCCCTGGAGGGCCTGGCCCCCGGGGCGACGCTGCAGGTCAGCCTCGATCGCGGCGAACCGGAGCAGATGGTCGGCGAGGGTCTGTTGCATGCCGGCCATGGGGTGGTCGTTGAGCCCCATCCCCTCGACAGTGGGGCGGTGGTGCTGCACGTCACGGTTGATGGCTGAACCGCCCCGCCGCGGTCAGGTGGTGGCCCTGCTGGCCAACTTCTGCTGGGTCAGCCTCGACCGGCCGGGACCCGCGGGCCAGCAGCGCCTGCTGTGCACCCGGCGCACCCGGCTTGCCAAGAGCGGCCAGGCGATCCGGGTGGGCGACTGGGTGCAGCTCGACGGCATCGACTGGGCCGCCGGCCGGGCCGCGGTGGCGGCGGTCGAGGCCAGCCAACGGGTGCTCGAACGTCCGCCGGTGGCCAACATCACTCGGGTGGTGGTGGTGGTGGCCCTGGCGGAGCCCAACCTGGATCCGCTGCAGCTGACCCGTTTTCTGATCACGGCTGAGCAGTCAGGGGCGGCGGTGGAGCTGGTGTTCAGCAAGGCCGACCTGGGTGCGCCCGCACTGGTGCAGGAGTGGCTGCAGCGTGCCTCGGCCTGGGGGTATGGGGCCATGGCGGTCTCGAGCCGCCGGCCGGCTTCCCTGGAGGCCCTGCGGCAGCGCCTCAGCCAGCCAGGACTGGCGGTGCTGTGCGGGCCATCCGGGGTGGGCAAGAGCAGCCTCATCAATGCCCTGATCCCCGATCTGGAGCTGCGCGTGGCAGCGGTCTCGGGGCGCCTGCAGCGGGGCCGGCACACCACCCGCCACGTGGAGCTGTTTGCCCTGGCCGACGGCGCTCTGCTGGCCGATACGCCGGGCTTCAACCGCCCGGTCCTGCCGGCCGACCCGACGACCCTGATGGCCTGCTTCCCGGAGCTGCGCTCGGCGCAGGCCGCCCGGCGCTGTCAGTTCGGTGATTGCCTGCATCAGGGCGAGCCGGGGTGCGTGGTGGGCTCCGACTGGGACCGCCACAGCCTCTACAGCCAGTGCCTGCAGGAGTTGCTGGCCGCTGCCCAGCGGTCTGACGCCTCCTCCAGGGCTGCCTCAGCCGGGAGCCTGCGCCAGCGGGGCAACCGGGTGGAGCCCCGCCTGGCCGCCCAGTACCGCCAGCCATCGCGCCGGGGTCAGCGCCAGCTGGCCGATGCCGAACTCAACCACCCAGGCCAGGAAGGTTGAGATTCAGGCCACCGGTGAGCTCCTCCATGCGCTCCTTCATGGTGCCGGTGGAGCGTTCGTAGGCCGCCTTGAGGGCCTCGAGCACGGCGGCCTCGGTGGCGTCGCTGCCCTGGCCCAGCAGTTCGGGGCTGAGGCGTACCCGCAGGGGCTGCTGGTTGCCCGACAGCCAGATGCTGG
Source organism: Synechococcaceae bacterium WB9_2_112 (assembly GCA_010027605.1). Taxonomy (GTDB): domain Bacteria; phylum Cyanobacteriota; class Cyanobacteriia; order PCC-6307; family Cyanobiaceae; genus RGUW01. Next base: position 7,418 of record RGUW01000060.1, read on the forward strand.
CCAGTCCGTCGGCACTGCTGCCCTCGAGCTCCATGGCATCGAGCTCCTCCTGCAGCTTCTGGGCGTCCTGCTGGATCTGCTGGGCTTTCTTGAAGGCCTCGGTCAGCTGGCCGAAGTTGGGGAGTCCGAAGCCGGCCATGCCGAAGGTGTCGCTGGGCGCAGGCTAGAACCCCAGCCGTTTGACCTCGGTTTCCAGAACGATTCCGTGGGCGCTCTGCACCCGCTCCTGCACCAGGGCGATCAGGGCGGCGATGTCGGCAGCCCGGGCCTGGCCGCGGTTGACGATGAAGTTGGCGTGCACCGGTGAGACCTCGGCTTCGCCGATGCGCAGCCCCTTGAGCGCGAGCTCCTCGATCAGGCGGCCCGCTTTGAGGGGTTCAGGGTTGCGGAACACGCTGCCGCAGCTGGGTTGCTGGTAGGGCTGGCTGCTGGTGCGGCTGTGCAGGTTGGCACTGGTGCGGGCGCTCACCGTCGCCGGGTCGTGACCGCTCTGCAGCCTGAAGCGGGCACTCACCACCACCCACGGCTCCTGTTGCAGGCGGCTGTGGCGATAGGCGAAGTCGAGGGCCGCGGCGGGCAGCTCGACGGTCGTCTCCGGATCGGCTGGATCCAGCAGGCGCACCGATTCAAGGCAATCGGCGATGCAGCCGCCCTGGGCGCCCGCATTCATGACCACGGCTCCGCCCACGGTTCCGGGAATGCCCACGGCCCACTCGAGCCCCGCCAGGCCCAGCCGGGCCGCCTTGCGGGCCAGGGTGGGGATCGGTTCGCCGGCGCTGGCTTCGATCAGGCCCGTGCTGCCATCCAGCTGACTGCCCTGCAGGCGCCGGAGGCAGAGGGTGAGGCCGGCCACCCCCTGATCGGCCACCAACAGGTTGGAGCCGGCGCCGATGCTGCGCAGCGCCAGCCCCTGGCGGTGGCCCCAGGCCAACAGGTTCACCAGCTCGTTCGCGTCGGCGGGTTCGGCCAGCCACTCCGCCGGGCCACCCACCTTCCAGGTGGTGAAGTCCCGCAGCGGCACCTGGCCCTGCAGACCGGCCGGCGTCAGCACCTCAGGCGGCCAGCAGCACCGGAGCCTCATCGCCGGGGTGAAACCGGTTGAGTCGGTCCCACAGCCCGTTGATGTCGCCGGCACCCATGGCCAGCACCAGATCGCCGGGGCGGCTGAGCTCGGCCACCAGGGCGGTCAGCTCGTCGTTGCTGTCGGCCACGGCCACCGCCAGCTGGGGATTGAGGCGTGTGATCGCCCTGGCCAGGGCGCCGCTGTCGATCCCCTGGATCGGTTGCTCACCGGCGCTGTAGAGGGGGGCGAGCACCAGGGCATCGGCCGTGCTCAGAGCCCGGGCGAAACCCTCGAGAAACTCGGCCGTGCGGCTGTAACGGTGCGGTTGGAAGATCGCCAGCAGCCGTTTCGGCGTCTGTGGCAGGGGGCTGCGGCCGCTGCTCACCATCAGCCGCGCCATCGCCAGGGTGGCGGCCACCTCGCTGGGGTGGTGGGCGTAGTCATCGACCACCAGGCGGCCCTCCCAGGTGCCGCGGTAATCGAAGCGACGGCCCGGGGCCTGCAGGCGTGCGACGGCCTGTCGCAGCTCGGCGAAGGAGATCCCCTCGAGCCGGCAGGCCGCCACGGCGGCGGTCACGTTGCTGAGGTTGTGCTGGCCGGGCAACGGCACCTGCAGCGTGCCCACGGGCTGGCCCTGTTCGAAGAACTCGGCTTCGGTGCCATCGCCACGGCTCTGGCGGGCCAGGGCGGCAAACGAAACCCCTTCGCTCTGCTGGGTGGACCACCAGTGCTGGGGCTTGAAATGGCGGCGCAGCACCGGGCAGTCGTGGTTGGCCAGCAGCTGGCCGCACTGGCGGCTGAACCGCTGCATCGTGCCGATCAGGGCCTCGAGGTTGGGGTAGTGGTCGGTGTGATCCAGCTCGAGGTTGGTGATCACCCCCAGCTCGGCCCTGAATTTGACCAGGGTTCCGTCGGATTCATCGGCTTCGGCCACCAGCAGCCGCCCTCCACCGTTGCGGCCGTTGCTGCCAAAGGCCGGCACCATGCCGCCGATCACGGCGGTGGGGTCGTGGTGGGTGGCGGCCAGCAGGGTGGCGATCAGGGAGCTGGTGGTGGTCTTGCCGTGGCTGCCGGCCACGGCGATCGACGGCTGGGCGTTGATCAGGGCGGCCAGCACGTCGGCCCGGTGCCAGATGCTCAGGCCGGCCTGGCGCGCAGCACGTAGCTCGGGGTTGGTCTCGGGTACGGCCGAGCTGATCACCACCGCAGGGCTGGTTGAGGTGCCACTGCGGATCGCGGCGATCGTGCCGGCGCTTTGCTGGCGAAACACCCGCACCCCCAGCTGGCGCAGCTGGGTGAGCACGGCGTTGTCGCGGCTGTCGGAGCCGCTGACGCTGAAGCCCCGCTGGGCCAGGATCCCGGCCAGGGCCGACATGCCGATACCGCCGACCCCGATGAAGTGGAGAGGCTGGCGACGATCGAGCGATGGGGCCAAGGGCGTCTCCTGACGGGGTGCGAGATGAGGGGTGCGGAATGGGGCGGCGAACCGGGACCCCGGCCGGGCCGATCTGCATCAGAGCCGATCTGCATCAGAAATTAAGGCCGGATCGGCCCCCTGTCCTTTACGAGTTGCGTCGCTCCTGACCCTGCGTTTGAAAAGCGCCCGGATTCAGGTGTGGAGAGGCAAGTCGATTTCTGTATGATCGGCCGCCAAAACCACCTTTCCTAGCGGCTTTCGTCGCTCCCTGCCATGACCTTGCGCGTTGCGATCAATGGATTCGGCCGGATCGGTCGCAACTTCATGCGGTGCTGGCTGAGTCGGGGGGCCAACACCGGCATCGAAGTGGTCGGCATCAACGGCTCGGGTGACACCACCACCAATGCGCACCTGCTCAAGTACGACTCGATGCTGGGCCCCCTGCGCAACGCCGAGGTGACCACCACCGAAGACACGATCATCATCAACGGCAAGACGATCAAGACCTTCTACGACCGCAATCCGGCCAACCTTCCCTGGAAGGACTGGGGGGTGGATCTGGTGATCGAATCGACCGGTGTCTTCAACGACGACGTCGGTGCCAGCAAGCACTTCGAGTCGGGTGCCAAGAAGG
>RGUW01000007.1 GCA_010027605.1 Synechococcaceae bacterium WB9_2_112
CGCGAGCAGCTGCTCGCGGCACAGGCGCCAGGGCTGGCCGGCGGTGAACACCTTGGCCAGTGCCGCGCTGAGGGCGGCCGCCTCTGTTTCACCGATGCGCAGGTCAAACGCTGCCGGTGGCTGGCGCTGACCCACGAACACCTCGAGCAGCTCGCCCGGTCCGAGCACGGGCCCGCCGCTGCCCTGCACCGGCTGACTCGAAGCCTCGAGTGCCGCCAACAGCTCGGGCTGGTCCGCCAGCCGCTGCCTGAGCCCCTCACTCAGGCGACCACCGCGGGCTTCGGCCGCCAGCAGCTGGTTGATGCGCCCCAGGGCCAGAAACACCTCGGGCCCGGGCGAGGCCAGCTTGCCGTTGCGCAGCATCGAGAGCTGGCTGTTGTGCACCCGCCCCAGGTCGAGGGTCTCGGCCAGGGCCGGCAGCACCCGGTGGCTCCAGCCGTTGCGCTCGTGCCAGACACGGATGAGGTGGGCGAACGCCACACGCCCCGCAGCCAGATCCTCGCGGTATCCCATGAACCGATTGCCTGATACGGATTCGTATTGCTACCATTTTAGGTGATCAATCCGGAGTCGGTCTCCATGACCGCTGCAACCCACGCCCGACCTGCCGCCCGCGGCACCCGCAGCCCTGCCTTCATCAACACCGGCCGCGCCGGTGCCCTGCGGGCCGCCGCCCTGCACCGGCCCCGCCGCGGCGAACCCCAGGCCGGGATCCCCCAGGGCAAGCGCCTGGGCACGGTCCTGTTCATGACGGCCATCCATGTGCTGGCGGTGGTGGCGCTGCTGCCCCGCTTCTGGAGCGTGCCTGCCGTGGCCACCTTCCTGATCCTGTACTGGGTGACCGCCTGCCTGGGGGTCACGATCGGCTACCACCGGCTGCTGAGCCATCGCAGCTTCAGGGTGCCCCAGTGGCTGGAGCGCTTCTTCGCCACCTGCGGCGCCCTGAGCTGCCAGCACGGCCCGATCGACTGGGTGGGGCTGCACCGTCACCACCACAAGTTCTCCGACACCGAGGTTGATCACCACACCAGCCTCAAGGGCTTCTGGTGGAGCCACATGGGCTGGATGTTTGAAGAGATCCCGGCCATGGCCGCCGTGCCGCGGCTCACCGGCGACCTGGCCAAGGACCCCTATTACCGCTGGCTCAACAATTGGTTCCTGGCGCTGCAGCTGCCCCTGGCGGCGCTGCTGTTCTGGATCGGCACCGCCACCGGCGCCGGCGGCTGGGCCCTGGTGCTGTGGGGCATCCCCCTGCGCCTGGTGATCGTGTATCACTGCACCTGGCTGGTGAACTCGGCCACCCACTGCTGGGGCACCGCCGTCCATGACAGCGGCGACCACTCCAGGAACAACCCCTGGGTGGCGGCCCTCACCTTCGGCGAGGGCTGGCACAACAACCACCACGCCTTCCCCCACTCGGCGCGCCACGGCTTCGGCCGTCAGATCGACCTGACCTGGCAGCACATCCGCCTGATGCGCCGCCTCGGCCTGGCCACCCAGGTGCGCCTGCCGGGGGCCGCGCGGGCCAGGGGCTGATCCCGAGCTTTCCTCGGGTCAGCGCAAGCTGCCGGGCCGCTGGGAACCTAGTGGCTCGGCTTCGGCCTGGTTTGCCACAACCCGCTGAAGCCATAGATCAGAGCAGGTCCAGGCGGAGGCAACCACGCCCTCCCGGCAATGAAAATCAGTGGTGCCAGCAGAACGCGAAGGGCAGCATCCCACCGCAAGGCCCGAAGCTGCGCATCGGCGTCCATCAGCTCAGTGGCCAGAACCTGATCAGACAATTTCAAGGACTGACACTTCCGGATCTGTCGACAACGTCTGATGGCGCCAAGCAGAATCAGCACATAAATGAGCACACCATCGAGCAGAAAAAGAATCGAAACGGTATCGATCTCGATCTGCTCAAGCCAGGACGCACGGCCCAACAGAGGATGAACAAGATAGTCCTGCCTGACCTGGTTGAGAACGTAATAGAGTGGCGGCAACAATGTCGCCAGAAACAAGGAGAAGAGAACGACGAAGTTCTCAAAGCCACTGATCCGAAAATGTTGCTCTGAAATCTCCAGCAGCCGACGCTTCTTGGACCAGATGTCGTACACCACGAGAAACACACCCAGGTAGCCGCCGATCAACCGCAACAGAGAGGAGATCAGCACGGCAACTCCCAATTCCTCATGGTTGTAGTCATGCAACAGATCAAGCGTCAGGGCTGGCAGCTCGATCACCAGAAGCGTGAGCACGATGGCGTAGGTGCCGTCGATCAGTGGCGGCCACAGCCTCGGCTCGACACCCCCCGAAAATTTCAGCGCCACCGATGAGACGATCAAACCAGGGCGGCAACTTAAAAGCCTGGCGGCGCGCGCTGGCGTGATCGTTGCGACACCCGTTGCGCACAACAGCTGATGCGTCCGGGGGGAGCAGACGCCGCACAGTGCTCTAGATTCTTGAATCGGCTCAAGTCAGACGTTCAAGAGACTCTCCCCATGGCCAAGCGCGTTCAAGTCGTCCTGTCCGAGGACGTGTACACCCTCGGCAAGGACGGCGACCTGGTGGAGGTCGCTCCCGGTTACGCCCGCAATTTTCTGGTGCCCACCGGCAAGGCCGTGCCGGTGACCGCCGCCGTGCTGCGCCAGGTGGAGGCCCGCCGCGCCAAGGAGGCCGAGCGTCAGGCCGCCCTCAAGGCCGAAGCCGTGGCCTTCAAGACCGCCCTGGAGACCATCGGCCGCTTCACGGTCAAGAAGCAGACCGGTGGCGATGACGTGCTGTTCGGCACCGTCACCAACGCCGACGTCGCCGAGGCCATCGAAGCCGCCACCAAGAAGGAACTCGATCGCCGCGACATCAACGTGCCCGAGATCCACCGCACCGGCAGCTACAAGGTGCAGGTGAAACTGCACACCGACGTCACCGCCGAGATCAACCTCGAAGTGGCCAGCCACTGACAACCGTCACTGACTCAAACGGTCACGGAGTCGACCGGTCACTGAAGCCCGGGTTCCGGTCCGCAGGCCACCCCATCACTGGGGTGGCTTTTTGATGCCGACCCCACCGGCAGTGTCTGGTGGGTGGTCAAACGGACCCGCCGCAGGCAAGATCGAAGACCGGACGATCGCGTCCCCCGCAGCGTGGGCTTCACCATGGTGAGCGTTCCTCTTGATTCGAAGGGCCCTGACGGCCAACCCCTGCGCAGCGTCGGCAATGGCAGCGACGAGCGGCGGCGCGAGGGGCGTGAGGAGCGTTTCGAAGCCCTGCCCGATGGGGTGCCGCCCCAGAACCTGGAGGCCGAGGAAGCGGTGCTGGGCGGCATCCTGCTCGACCCCGACGCCATCGGCCGGGTGGCCGATGTGCTGCAGCCCGAGGCCTTCTACCTGCGCGGCCACCGCGAGATCTATCGCACCGCCCTGATGCTGCACAGCCAGGGCAAGCCCACCGACCTCACCGCGATGACGGCCTGGTTGGCCGACACCGGCGCCCTCGAGAAGGTGGGGGGCCAGGGGCGGCTGGTGGAGCTGGTGGAGCGCACCATCTCCACCGCCTCGATCGAGCAGGTGGCCCGCCTGGTGATGGACAAGTTTCTGCGGCGCCAGCTGATCCGCTCGGGCAATGAGGTGATCGCCCTGGGCTTTGACCAGAGCAAGCCCATGGAGCAGGTGCTCGACGAGGCCGAGCAGAAGATCTTTGCCATCAGCCAGGAGAAACCCAGCAAGGGCCTCACCCCCACCGCCGAGATCCTGACCAGCACCTTCAACGAGATCGAGAGCCGCTCACTGGGCACCTCGGTGGCGGGCATCCCGGTCAACTTCTACGACCTCGACGCCATCACCCAGGGGCTGCAGCGCAGCGACCTGATCATCGTGGCCGGACGCCCGGCCATGGGCAAGACCTCGATCGTGCTCAACATCGCCCGCAACGTGGCCCAGCTGCACCAGCTGCCCGTGTGCGTGTTTTCGCTGGAGATGAGCAAGGAACAGCTCACCTACCGCCTGCTCTCGATGGAGGTGGGGATCGAGAGCGGTCGCCTGCGCACCGGCCGGCTGCAGCAGGAGGAGTGGCCCCTGCTGGGCCAGGGCATCAACAGCCTGGGCCAGCTGCCGTTGTTCATTGACGACAAGCCCAACTCAGGCGTGCTCGAGATGCGCTCGCTGTGCCGGCGGCTGATGGCCGAATCGGGCAAGGAGCTGGGCCTGATCGTGATCGATTACCTGCAGCTGATGGAGGGCAGCACCCCCGACAACCGGGTGCAGGAACTGAGCCGCATCACCCGGGGGCTCAAGGGCATGGCCCGCGAGCTCAACGTGCCGGTGATGGCCCTCAGTCAGCTCAGCCGGGGCGTCGAATCGCGCACCAACAAACGTCCGATGCTGAGCGACCTGCGCGAATCGGGCTCGATCGAGCAGGACGCCGACCTGGTGCTGATGATCTACCGCGACGAGTACTACAACCCCGAAACCCCCGATCGCGGCATCACCGAAGTGATCGTCACCAAGCACCGCAACGGCCCGGTGGGCACCGTCAAGCTGTTGTTCGAGCCCCAGTTCACCCGCTTCCGCAACCTGGCTGCCTGAACCTGAGCGGCTCAGCCCAGCCGATCGATCGCGTAGGCCACAACCGAGGCCACGTAGGCCCGCTGATCGTTGAGCAGCACCGGTGCGTCATCGACCTGGCGCGAGGGGGGATCCGACACAAAGTCGGGGGCGCCCCGGCCTGTCGCCAGATTGAAGTCGGCGAAGTGGTGGAAGGTGGAGTGGTGCAGCACGGCACCCCGGCCCGGCGCCTCGTCGAGGATCGCCGTGATCTGCTCGCGGCCACTGGTGATCGAGTAGCTCGACAGCAACACCTGCTGGCTGGCGGTGGTGGGGCGGATCACCCCTTCATGGGGATGGGCGGGCAACAGCACATGGCCCGGGATCAGGGTGTCAAACGCCAGCAACGGATGGGCGCAGCGCTGGCGGCAGAGTTGCACGCCCCCGTTCTGACCGGTGACCACACAGGGGAACTCGATCGAGGGGCAGTCGGGGTTGGCGTATTCGTTGTCGCAGGGCAGGCCCGGCCAGGTGCGTTTGAACGTCTGGGTCTCGGTGACCGGTGCCAGGCAGCCGCCCAACTGCAGCAACGACGACCCCAGATCGGTGTGGTCGCGGGCGATCACCAGCTGGGTACCGGTGGCGACCGCCGCCTCGAGCGCCGCAAAGAACGCCGGTTCCGGACCGTTGTCGAGGTCGGGGGCCATCAGCCAGACCTGGCCATAGTGCCCTTCGCGCAACTGGCCGTGCAGCAGCTCGCGCGCCTCTGTGGCGGTGGGGTAGTCCTGAACCGTGAGTGCAAAGGCTGGATCACGGGCCACACCGGCCTGGCGGATCTGCTCGGCCAGCAGGCTGAACCGGGCGACGCACCAATCGTTGGGATCGGCGGCGATCGTGGTCTGCAGCAGGGCCCGCTGGGCCCTCGCCGGAATTGCCTCGTTCATGAACGCACGGGCCTGAAGGGGAGTGCACCAGTTTGACGGCCATAGAGAATTGATCGATGCAGAGCAGCGTTGTCACCGAGCAGTTCGACGTGATCGTCGTGGGCGGCGGCCATGCCGGCTGCGAGGCGGCACTCACCTGCGCCCGGCTGGGGCTGCAGACGGCCCTGTTCACGCTCAATCTCGATCGCATCGCCTGGCAGCCCTGCAACCCGGCGGTGGGCGGACCGGCCAAGAGCCAGCTGGTGCATGAGGTCGATGCCCTGGGCGGGGTGATCGGCCGGCTCGCCGACGCCACCGCCCTGCAGAAGCGCATCCTCAACGCCAGCCGCGGCCCGGCGGTGTGGGCCCTGCGCGCCCAGACCGACAAGCGCCAGTACGCCCGCCAGATGCTGCAGCTCCTGCAGCACACCCCCAACCTGGCCCTGCGCGAGGCCATGGTCACCGGCCTGCTGATCGAAGGCGACCCCGCGGGGGGTGGAGCCGGCTGGAACCCAGCCCTGGGCCCGGCGGCACGGGTCAGCGGCGTGCGCACCTACTTCGGCAGCAGCTACGGCGCCAAGGCGGTGATCCTGACCACCGGCACCTTTCTGGGGGGCCGCATCTGGGTGGGCAGCCAGAGCATGGCCGCCGGCCGCGCCGGCGAGCAGGCGGCCGAGGGGCTCACCGAAGCCCTGGCGGCCCTGGGCTTTGCGCTCGATCGGCTCAAGACCGGCACCCCCGCCCGGGTCGACCGGCGCAGTGTCGCCCTCGATCAGCTCGAGGAGCAGCCCAGCGATGCCCACGACCGCTATTTCTCGTTTGACCCGGCGGCCTGGGTGAGCAGCACGCCGATGAGCTGCCACATCACCCGCACGACGGCAGAAACCCATGCGCTGATCAAGGACAACCTGCACCTGACGCCGATCTACGGCGGTCACATCGACAGCAAGGGCCCCCGCTACTGCCCCTCGATCGAAGACAAGATCGTGCGCTTTGAAGACAAGGACAGCCACCAGATCTTTCTGGAGCCCGAAGGGCGCGACACGCCCGAGCTGTACGTGCAGGGCTTTTCGACCGGGCTGCCCGAGCACCTGCAGCTGGCGCTGCTGCACACCCTGCCGGGCCTGGAGCAGTGCGTGATGCTCAGGCCCGCCTATGCGGTCGACTACGACTACCTGCCTGCCACCCAGCTCAAGGCCTCGCTCGAAACCAAGCGGGTGGCCGGGCTGTTTGCCGCCGGCCAGCTCAACGGCACCACCGGCTACGAGGAAGCCGCGGCCCAGGGCCTGGTGGCCGGCCTCAACGCGGCGCGCCAGGTGCAGGGCCAGGAGCCCGTGCACTTTGAACGGGCCGGCAGCTACATCGGCACCATGGTCGACGACCTGATCAGCAAGGACCTGCGCGAGCCCTACCGGGTGCTCACCAGCCGCAGCGAATACCGCCTGGTGCTGCGCGGCGACAACGCCGACCGGCGGCTTACCCCCCTGGGCCGTGAGCTGGGGCTGATCGACGATCGCCGCTGGCAGATCTACCAGCAGAAGCAGGCGGCGATCGCCGCCGAACAGCACCGCCTCGAGACCGTACGCCTCAAGGTGAGCGATCCCATGGCGCCTGCCGTCGAAGCCGAAACCGGCGCGCCGATCAAGGGCTCGATCCTGCTAGCCGATCTGCTGCGCCGGCCCGGTTTCCACAGCGCCGATCTGGTGCGCCATGGGCTGGCGGCGGCCGACCTGCCCCGTGATGTGCGCGAAGGGGCCGAGATCGACATCAAGTACAGCGGCTACCTGGAGCGTCAGCAGCAGCAGATCAACCAACGCCCCCTGCCGGCCGGCATCGACTACGGCTGCATCGGCACCCTGTCGCGCGAAGCGCGCGAGAAGCTGAACGCCGTGCAGCCTGCCACCCTGGGGCAGGCGAGCCGTATCCCCGGGGTGAGCCCGGCCGATGCCAACGCCCTGCTGCTGTGGCTGGAGTTGCGCAACCGCTCGCTCAGAGCTGACGCAGCGACTCGCTCTTGTCCTTGAACTCGCCGAGCAGCAACTGCAGGTAGCTGACCTTGCGCAACTTGATGTTGGCCGTCAACGACATGCCGACCTGCAGCGGCAGTCGCTGCCCAGAACGCAGCTGCAGCTGCTGGCTGTTGAGCCGAATCTCGGCCGGGTAGCGGTAGGTCTGCTTGAGCTGATCGGGCGCCAGGGCATCGGAGCCGATGCGACTGACCGTGCCATGCAGCACCCCGAAATCGACCGCCGGGAACGAGTCGATGCTGATGTCGGCGGGGCGTCCGACCTTGACGAAGCCGATCTTGCTGCTGTCGATCTCGACGTTGGCCTTGAGGTTGTTGAAGGGCACGATCTTCATCACCGGCTCACTGCCCTGGGCCACAAACCCCGGTCCTTTGGGCTTGAGATCAAAGACCAGCCCGTCGACAGGGGAGCGGATGTCCTGATAACGCAGATTGACGCGCAGCTCGGTGCGCCGGCTCTGCAGATCGGCCAGCTCACCGCGCAGTTGCTGCACCGCCTGCTCGAGGATGGCGACCTGGCGTTGCCGGTCGACGGCCGTCTTGGCCAGGGAACCCTGCACCTCACGCACCTTGTTGCGCTGCTGCAGATACTGCAGTTCAGGGGTGGCGCCCACGCGCCGCAGGCTGCCCAGCCGATCGAGAATCTCGCGTTCGAGCTGCAGGTTCTGCCGCAACACCTGCTGTTCGGTGTCATTGAGGGTGAGATAGCGCTGCAGCTCAACCTCCTTGAGACGCAGCTGCTGTTCCTTGGCGAGGATCGACTTCTCGATGCCCTGCTCGCGCTCGAGGCTGGCCTCGTTGTCGAGCCGGAGCAGCACCTGCCCCTTGCTCACCCGCTGCCCCTCCTTGACCAGCAGGGTCTCGAGCACGCCGCCGACCGGCACCTGAATGGTCTTGACATCGCCGATGGGCTCCAGCTTGCCGGGGGCCACCACGACCTCCTCGGTCTTGGCCAACGCCAGCCAGGCGAACCCGAAGGCGGTGGTGCCCACCAGAAACCAGGTGATGGTGCGGGCCAGCCGGGGTGACTGCTGCAGCACCACCTCCTCGTGGCTCGAGCTGACGCGGCGCTCGAGCTGGTTCTGGGCCGCCCTGACCAGGGCTTGTCCACGGCGCACGAGACCACTCATCAGCTCACCTCCTGCTGGCGATAGAGGGCGTAGTAACGACCACGCCGGGCCATCAACTCATCGTGGGTTCCGGTTTCCACCACGGCGCCCTCATCCATCATGACGATCAGATCAGCACGCCGAATCGTCGACAACCGGTGGGTGATGAAGAACACCGTGCTGTGCTGAAGGTTGTCGAGAAGGTTGTCACAGACGCGCCGCTCGGTGTCGTAGTCGAGCGCGCTGGTGGCCTCATCAAGCACCAGCAATCGCGGGTTGGAGAGCAACGTACGGGCGAGGGCCAGTCGCTGACGCTGACCACCCGAAAGGTTGGCGCCCCGCTCACCCACATCATTGGTGTAGCCGCCCGGCAAGGCCATGATGAAATCGTGGGCACAGGCCAGCTGAGCTGCATGCACGATCGCCTCGCTGGTGGCGTCGGGATCGGTCAAGGCAATGTTCTCAGCGACACTGCCTGTGAACAACAACGGCTCCTGGGGAACGATGCCGATCTGACGACGCAAGGAATACAGTTCAACCTTATCGATGTCGTACTGATCGATCAGAATTCGTCCACTTGCGGGTGAGTACAGCCGCGAAATCATTTTCATGAACGTGCTCTTGCCGCTGCCGCTCTGACCGACCACACCCACAAAGGTTCCGGCCGGAATCTTGATATTGATATGGCGCAGCACCTGGGGCGAACTCGGCGTGAACGAGAAGCAGACGTCTTCAAACGAGACCTCTCCTTGGATGGGCGGCAGCGGAATCTTCTGGCGATCCTTCTGATCCGACTCCTCGGGGGTATCGACCACGTCGGCGAGTCGTTCGAACGACACCTTGAGCTCCTGAATCGTCTGCCAGAGCGAGGAGAGGCGCAGCAGGGGCTGGGTCACATAGCCGGAGATGATGCGGAAGGCGATCAGCTGACCCAGACTCAGATCCCCCTTGAGCACCTGGGCAGCACCGACCCAGAGCACCAACAGCTGGGAGAGTTTCTGCAGCACCTGTGAGGTCTCGGTCAGCGCGGTGCCGGTGATGGTCTTCTCAAAACTGCGCGAGATGTAGCGGGCGTAAAGGTCCTGCCACTTCCAGCGGCTGATCATCTCGACGTTCTGGGCCTTCACGGTCTGAATGCCGGTGAGGACCTCCACCAGGTGGCTCTGGGTGCGGGCGTTCTGATTGGCGGTTTCGCGGTACTGACGGCGAAACAGGGGTGCACCGAGCACGGTGAGGCCGATCTGGATCGGCAGCACGCTCAGGGCGATCAGGGTCAGCACCCAGCTGTACATCACCATGACGACGATGTAGATCACCGAAAACGCGGTGTCGAGCAGGGTGGTGAGCGCCTGGCCGGTGAGGAAATTGCGGATCTTCTCGAGCTCGGCGATGCGGGTGCCCAGTTCGCCCACCGGTCGGCGGTCGAAGTAATTGAGCGGCAGCCGCAGCAGATGGTCGATGACCTCGGAGCCGAGCCGCAGGTCGATGCGGTTGGTGGTCTCGGTGAACAGGAACGTGCGCAGGGCGCCGATCACACCCTCGAGCAGGGTGACCACCACCAGAGCCAGGCCCAGCACCTGCAGGGTGTCGAGGCTGCGCTGGCTGATCACCTTGTCGATGATCACCTGAATCAACAGGGGATTGGCCAGGCTGAACAGCTGAACCACAAACGAGGCGATCAGCACCTGGGTGAGGATGCCGCGGTAGCGCTGCAGGGCCGGCCAGAACCAGGCGAAGTTGAAGCTCTGCTCAGGCGAGGTGGAGCTGCGCTCCATCAACAGCAGGGCGATGCCTTCGGGAAAGGCGTCCAGCAGCTGATCGGGCGGGATCTCAACCCAGCCATCGCGGGGCGAAGCCAGCAGCAGGCCCCGGGCGTTGGAGGAGCGCAGCACGGCGAAGCCGCCCTTCCACAGCACCAGACCGGGGGACTGCAGACGGGTGCCCTGGGCCGCCGGCACCCGCATGCCGCTGACGTGCAGGCCCATGCTGGCGGCGATGTTGCCGCAGAGCTGCAGATCAGGGGTCTGCCCGCGGCGAAACGCGTCGCGCAGGATCTTTTCGATGCCGTCACGGCGAAACGGCAACCGCAGTTCGGCCGCCAGCATCTGAAAACAGGCGAGCAGCTCATCGAGCGGGCCGGTGGCCCGCTTCAGCTCAAACACCGGCCGGTCGCGCTGACCCAGATCCAGACCCGACGCCAGGGGGGCATCGGCCTGGGCCACGCTTTCAGCGCTGAGCACCAGGGCATGGCCGTCCTCGGCAGGGGTCTCGATCAGATGGTCGGGCAGGGCGATCAGGCGTGGCGGCAGCGGCGGCAGCGCCTCCGGCACACCGGCTGCCGGATCCAGACGGGTGCCCAGGGCAACGGCGGGCAGGTTGTGGCTGCCGGCATAGAGGGCCTGCGACACCGGCAGCGCAGCCAGGGCCTCGGCCTGGGGCGACACCAGATGGGCCAGGGGGCGCGCCTGCTGCAACAGCTCCAGCAGGGACAGCGAATCGCGGGGCTGCTGGGCCAGCAGGTGCTGCAGCAGATCCAGCAGTTCGGCGGTGAACAGCTGGCTGGCGCACCAGGCCCTGAAGCTGGGCTCGCGGGTCAACAGCTCCAGCACCAGCGCATCGGGCAGCACCCAGGCCTCCAGAGCCATGCCGGCGCTGACCTCCTCGCAGGGTGAGGCCCGCAGCAGCGAAGCCAGACCGATGAAGGCGCCGGGCTCGAGCTTTTCGGCCGTGACCAGCCTCCCCTGGTCCCGCACCAGCAGACGGGCGGCACCGGCCCGGATCAGCAGGATGCGGGAGGGGATCAGTTCGGCTGAACTGAGCGAGACCCCCAGGTCAAAGCGGGCACTGGAGCACTGTTGCTCCAGCAGCGACCGGCCCTCGGCCGTCAGGCCGTCAAACGCGGGATGCTCAATCACGATGGCGACACCAGGCTGGGACGGAGCTCAGCGAGGGTGAGCTCCAGTTGCTCATCGACCCACTGGTCGAACAATTCGCGGCTCATGGCGTCAGCGGTGGCCTGATCAAAGGTTGCCGGGTTGTACTGCTCGAGCCGCACGATCAACCACCAATCGAGCACCTGAAAGGGCTCCAGCACCACGCCGGGATCGGCCGTGCGCAGGCGGTCGGCCAGAACCGGGTGGGCCTGACTCAAGGGAACCGGGCCGATGATGCCATGGGTCTGCTTCTCGGGCCCCTCGGCATGGGCGGCTGCCAGGTCAGCGAAACCTGACTCGCCTGCAGCGATCTGGAGATAGAGCTCCCTGGCGAGTCCGGCATCGCGCAGCCGCAGCAGGCTGTAAACGACGACATCGAGCTGGCTCTTGCGCTCGAGGAAACGGGCTTCGGCCTTGGCTGAAAAATGGTCGCGGCAGAGCTTCATGACCCTGAGGGGCCGCAGAACCTGGGCATCGAGATCGGCCACGCGCAACAGACGCGACGCCGCAAACGCCTCGAGATCAGCCTCGCTTTCGATCTGATGCTCGCGGGCAAACATGGCCCTGGCCTGCATCACCTCTTCGTCAGACAATTGCACGTTTTCAATCTGACTGGAGACCAGCCTCGTCTTCAGATAAGGCAGCAACAAACCAAGCTGCGCAAGCTCTGCATATGTCGCGTTCATTCAGATCACACTTGACACATCAATTGGGTGCTCTGCACCCACCAGGCCTCGCTGTGGTTGGCTCAGCCGCCGAAGGCCGGACGTCACCATGCTCCACAGCTCACTCATCAGCTCACGGTCACCAGAGGCGACAGTCACACTCACGATCTACACAGAAGTTGGCGGGGGTGAACCATCGCCGCCAGACTCTGGCACAGGTTGCACGGCACCGATAGGTTCGGTGACAAATCCTGCAGCACGGTGACATCTCCCCGCGGCATTCCCACCTCACGGGCCTACTGGGAACTGAAAGCCGAGCAGATGCTGAACCGGGTGTTCAGCGGCGATGCACCGATTGTGGTGGAGGTAATTGAACAGTATTACCTGAATCTTTACTGGATCACCGCCGCGGCCTGCGCCACCGCCCTGGTCACCACCGCGGCCGCCATGCTCTGGAACGGGCAGCAACAGGCCCTGCGTCAGGAGCGCAACCTGATGCTGCTCGAGCGGATCAGGACGCTGGGTCCGGCCACGGCCCAGGCCCAACCCCAGGTCAACGGCGGCGAGCAGCTGCCGCCACCGCCGCAGGAGCCCTGGATGGAAGAACTGGCGCAGCTGCCCGCCGCCAGCGCGCCCCCGGCCGAGGTCCTCAAGGTGCCCTTCACACCCGCGATCACCGCCGGGGCGCCCATCGCCCCTCCGCCACTGCCCAGCGACACCAGCGCCGGCCTGCCGCTGCTGGTCGGTGTGGTGCAGAGCCAGGGCCGCGGCGCCTCAGCGATCTTTCAGATCGGCGGCAGCTCCACCAGTGCAGCCGTGGGCGAGAGCATCGCCGGCAGCGGCTGGCGCCTGCGCTCGGCCTCCGGCGACGTGGCCGTGATCGAACGGGGCGGCCAGCAGCGCCGCCTCAGCCTCAGCAGCGGTCTCTGAAACAGGCTTCCTAAGCTGCAGCTCACCGCGGCCCGAATCGATGGGGCGTCCACCTGCCGTGCTGCTGAGCTCCCCCGCGATGCTCTGGCAGGCCCCGTTTCAGACCGTGGCCAGCGGGTCGGCAGGCTTCGTGTTGAACGGGGCCTGGCGCCTGCTGCTGCTGGGCGATGGCAGCCCCACCCGCCACCTCGAACTGCTGAGCGGCCTGCCCCTGGAGGTGGACCTGATCGCCATGGCCGCCGAACCGGCCGGCCAGCCCGGCGCCCCTGTTGAAATCAACGAACTGAGGGGTCCACTGCTGCGGCGCCAGGTGTGGCTGCGCTGCGGCGCCGAGACCCTGGCCTGGGCCGAGAGCTGGTGGAATCAGGCCGCAGCCGAGCTGCATCTGCAGCAGCGCGACCTTCCGATCTGGCGCAGCCTCACCGCGGACCGGGCCGAGCTGTTTCGCGAGGTCGACGGCCTCGCCCGGGTGGAGGCCGACTGGCTCGAACAACGCTTTGGACGACCGGGCCCCTATTGGAGTCGGCATTACCGCTTCTTTCGCAACGGCCAGCCCCTCACGGTGATCCGTGAAGTGTTTTCACCCAACCTGGAACGCTGGCTGGGACCGGCCATCGCCGACGCCACGGCAGCCAACACCGCGACCTCGGACACCACAACTGATTACAGATTGCAACAAGTGTCACGTGTTGCTGCAAACGGAACTTGACAGATTGACGCCCTATGTGGTGTAGCCATGCTGGGTTCAGTCCACCTTCTGGTCATGGCTCACCATCAACACGGCCACCATCCACCCGGCAGACCCATGCAGCAGGTCCAGCTCTGGGCCGACCTGCTGGCCGATCTTGACCATGGCGAACCCGCCATCAGCACCAGCGCCAGCGAAATGGCCGAAGACGTGCCCCTCAAGCTGCGCAAGGCGGTCGATCGTGAACTCGAGCGTCGTGGCTGCCGCTTTCGCATCAGCGCCTGAGCACCGCCAGGGCTTCAGCGCCTGCGGGTCGAGCGTGGCAAGGGCCGAGCCGGCAATGCTGCTGCAGCTGCATCCTGCCTGCGCTGGGGCTGCGGGGGCGCCTCTCGCTGCCAGCGGCTGACACTGAAGCTGTCGTCGTCGGGCCAGGCAGCGTCGTCATCGCCGCGGTTCACAAGGGGCTCAGGGCCTGATTGAGGGCCTGGGTCAGCAGCTGGGCCCAGACCGGGTTGACGGTCCAGGCCGCGGCCTGGGAAACCGTCCCTGCCCTGGGAGCCGTCCGGGCGTGGGGTGCCGACCCGGCGTGAAATGGCCTCCAGCGGTCGACGCCGGGCCACGGGCCGCGTCTGCAGACCCAGGTCGGCCTCAGGTCGACGGGCTTGCCAGGGCTCACGCCAGTCGTCATCAGCCTCGTCGTCGAGCAGCCACTCGAGCTTGGTCTGAGCCCAACGACCCAGCTCGCCAGGGTTCAGGCGGGAACGACCCCGACGGGAGCCTGGCCGCGCTCCCGACACCCCATCGACCAACTGCCGCCCGGCTTCGACCCAACGGTCGAGACGCTGCTCCAGGCCCTCGTCACCACTGCGTGCCATCGGATCAGGCTAGCGGCGGTGCACCCGCGGCCAACGCTCGAGCACCAGCCCGAGCCCAACGATGCCCAGGCCGGCGAACTGCAGAGTCCACAAGAAGACGTCCATGGCCACGGCGGGACTGGGCCGACCCTAGGGCGTGGCTGCCGATGGTCATCGGGCCGCTTCAAATTCAAGCAGGCAACTGGCATGCCAGCGCCCACCATGGAGCGCCTGGCAGCAGTGGCGGCAGGCCAGACCGCGCACCCGGCGTCGGTAGGGGGCACTGCTGCCGCAGCGGGGGCAGCGGGCCAACCAGCGAGGTGCAGCCGCGTCGGTGGCACCCGGCAGCGGATAGCTGTGGCGCAACCGCACCACAAAGCCATCCTGGGCGGCATTGATGGCGGCCATGCGGGCACGGAAGCAAGGGCCATGCACCTCACGCCGTTGCAGCACCCGATCGACCCAGGCGTGGATCATTTCGTGGCACAGGGTGCTCAGCACCGCCTCCCGGGGCAGGGGCTCCAGCAGGGGTCGCGACAGCACGATCTCGCAGAGATCGGGGCCCCGGCGGTAGAACCCGGCCGTGCGGGTCATGCGGCCATCGCTCCAGCGCAGGCTCACCAGTGCATGCCCACCCGGAGCCAGCGTGCCCTCGAAATGCTCCCGGTCGAGCCGGTGAAACAGAGGCAGGAGGGGCTCGATCGGCATCGAGTCTGGGGCTCGCGGCCCATTGTGACCCCCTGTCGTTCAGACTCGTGGCCCTGAATCGAGCTGTGCGTCCATGGACTGGGCCCTGACCCGTGAGATCGGCACCAAGGCCCTGCTGGCCGGGGCTGGGGCCCTGCTCCTGTACTGGACGATCAGCGCGGTGAAGCTGGTGCTCAGCGCCCGCGGCATCAACCCGCTGATCAAGCAGTTCTTCAATCAGATCGCCAGCGGCCAGGTCGACGGCGCCTACCTGCTGACCACCAAGAACTACCGCTCCCATGTGAACCGCAGCCAGTTCATTCGCTTTCTGGCGGGCCTGCAGCTCAACCGCTACCGCAACCTCAAGTCGGGTCGGCCCCGCATCGAAGACGGCGTGATCGTGCTGACGATCAAGCTCAAGAGCGAGGGCAACGACGAGATGCCCCTCGATTTCACCTTCGTGAAGGTGGAGGAGCAGTGGCGGGTCGATCGCATCACCAAGCTGGCCGCCAGCTGAGCCCGACCCCTGCCGCGTCGGCGCAACCTGAAAGCCGCCCGTAGGGGGGGAGCTGGTGCGGGCCCAAACCTTGTAGCGACAATGTCTAGACCTGGCCTTGAACCTGGCGATCCGAGCCCGGAAGCCGGCAACTCCGGAGGCGACCCCGCCAGCGACCCCGCAGGCGACCCCTCCGGCGAGACCGAGCGGCGCGCGGCTGAGCTGAGGCAGCTGCTCAACAGCGCCGCCCATGCCTACTACGTGCTGGACACACCGGTCATGGAGGACCCGGTGTATGACCAGCTGTACCGCGAACTGCTCAGGCTCGAGCAGGCGCACCCGGCCCTGGTCAGCCTCGACAGCCCCACCCAGCGCGTGGGTGGGGCGCCCGCCGCGGGCTTTCAGAGCGTCGAGCACCGCATCGGCCTGCTGAGCCTCGACAACGCCTTCAGCATCGAGGAGCTGGAGGCCTGGTACGGCCGTCTGCTCAAGGTGCTCGACCGTGAGCCAGAGCCAGGAGATGGGCTGCCAGCCCTGCCCCTGGTGGCCGAGCTCAAGATCGACGGCAATGCCCTGGCCCTGAGCTACGAGCATGGCCTGCTGGTGCGGGCCGCCACCCGCGGCGATGGCGAACGGGGCGAGGAGATCACCGCCAACGTGCGCACCATTGCCAGCGTGCCGCTGCGGCTGCAGCTGGAGCCTCCCCCCGCCTGGGTGGAGGTGCGCGGCGAGGCGCTGATCCCCGACGGCACCTTTGCTGCGATCAACAACGAGCGCGAGGCCCGCGGCGAACCCCTGTTCGCCAATCCCCGCAACGCCTGCGCCGGCACCCTGCGCCAGCTCGACCCCAGGGTCGTGGCGGCGCGCCGTCTTGATTTCTTTGCCTACACCCTGCATCTGCCGGATGACTGGGAGGGCCGACCACGCAGCCAGTGGGAGTCGCTGCAATGGCTGGCGGCCGCCGGATTCAGGGTGAATCCCAACGCCGAGCTCTGCCCTGACCTGGCGGCGGTGGAGGCCTTCTTTGCCCGCTGGGAGTCGGGCCGGCGCACGTTGCCCTACGCCACCGATGGGGTGGTGGTGAAGCTCGATGACCTGCGCCTGCAGGCCGATGCCGGCTTCACCCAGAAAGCCCCACGCTGGGCGATCGCACTCAAATACCCCGCCGAAGAGGCCCCCAGCCGGCTGCTGCGGCTGAGTTGCCAGGTGGGCCGCACGGGGGTGGTGACGCCCGTGGCCGAATTCGAACCGGTGCCCCTGGCGGGCACCACGGTGAGCCGCGCCACCCTGCACAACGCCGACCGCCTGGTCGAGCTCGACCTGCACTTGGGCGACACGATCGTGGTGCGCAAGGCCGGTGAAATCATTCCCGAGGTGGTGCGGGTGCTCAGCGCGTTGCGGCCACCCGGTGCCAGTCCGCTGCAGCTGCCCCTCACCTGCCCGGAATGCGGCTCAGCGCTCGTCAGGGAAGAGGGCGAGGCCGCCACCCGCTGCGTCAACAGCAGCTGCCCGGCCATCCTGCGGGGCTCCCTGCGCCACTGGGTCAGCAAGGGGGCCCTCGATGTCGACGGGCTGGGCAGCAAGCTGATCGAGCAGCTCGTGGATCGCGGCCTGGTGCGCTCGATCGCCGACCTGTACCGCCTGGATGCGGCCCTGCTGGCCAGCCTGGAGCGCATGGGCAGCACCAGTGCGGCCAACCTGACCGCCGCCCTCGAAGCCTCCAAGGCCCAGCCCTGGCATCGCCAGCTCTATGGCCTGGGGATTCACCACGTGGGCGAGGTGAATGCCAAGGCCCTGGCCCGCGCCTTCACCTCGATGGCAGCGCTGGCCAGTGCGGCCGCCGAGAGCCCTGACAGCCTGACCGCGGTGGAGGGAATCGGACCGACGATCGCCGAATCGCTGCAGCAGTGGCTGGCCACCGACGCCAACCAACAGCTGCTGGAATCCCTGGAGGCGGTGGGCTTCAGCCTGGCGGCCGGCCCGAGCGAGCTGAACCGGGACGCCGCCGCCGGCCCGGCGCCCCTGGCCGGACTCACCCTGGTGCTCACCGGCACCCTGCCCAACCTGAGCCGCAGCCAGGCCGCAGCACGCATCGAAGCGGCTGGCGGCAAGGTGAGCGGCTCGGTCAGCAGCAAGACCAGCTACGTGGTGGCAGGGGCCGAAGCCGGCAGCAAACTCAGCAAGGCCGAAAGCCTGGGGGTGCCGGTGCTCGATGAGGCCGGCCTGCTGGCGCTGCTGGCTGAAGCCTGAGTTGAAGTCTGAACAGACACCTGAGCAGTGGGTGCAACAACGGGCTCAACGGCGCCCGGCACGGTTGACCGGACCGCCGGCATTGGGGCCGACGCCTGGGCCGGCTGCCGGACGAACGCCGACGCCGGGTGCACCCGCACCCACACCGGGAGTGACCCCCACACCAGGAGCTCCGGCACCCACACCGGGCCGGGCCACACAACCCACCGGCAGACCGGGCGAGGTGCAGTAGACCGCCGCTGCAGGACCGGCCACGGCAGGCCTGAAGGCGGTTCCCGCCAGCACAACGCCGCAGCAGGAGCCGGCCAGTGCGGTGAGCAGCAGGGAACGTCGGGCCATGGGGACAGCGCTTGGAGTCATGGACATCCTGGCGGAATCCGGCGGCAGCGGCCAGCCTGCGCCAGGCTGGTGATCGCTGGCAGCAACCCGGTGCCGAACCCCAGGGCGTTTCGCTGGATCAAGACCGACTGCGGCCGTGCCCGATACACCGAACTGGCCGGCCGCACGGGCCTGGCGGCGTCGCTGCGCCTGGGCTGGTTTGTGATGGTTGCCGCCCTGCGCGACTGGCCCCTGCCCAACCCCGATCAACGCTGAGGCGGCTCTGCGGGCCCACCCCCGGTTGGCTCTGCCAGGGCCTGCCGTGCAGCGTTGCCCACCAGAGCGACCACCACAACCGTGGCGACAACGCCCAGCACCCGCAGGGCCCAGGTGGCCGGATCGGCACGCCCCGACAGCACCGCCCCGAAGCGGGCCACATCGCCGGCCAGGGCCCCGAGGGCGCAGAACAGCACCGTGCCGGGGAGAATCCCGATCAGCCCGAGCGTGTAGTCGCGCAGGCTCACCTGCGAGAGGCCATAGGCCAGATTGAGCAACGAGAACGGAAACGCCGGCGACAACCGGGTCAGCAACACCAGCTTGAGGCCCTCGCGACTCACGGCCCCCTCGATGGCCTGCAGCCGGGGAGCCCGCTGCAACTGACCGCGGGCCCAGTCCCGCAGCCAGGAGCGGCCCAGCAGAAACACCACTTCGGCCCCCAGGCAGGCCCCCACGAACACCACCACGCTGCCCCAGGCCGTGCCGTAGAGGGCTCCGGCCAGCATCGAGGCCCACACCCCCGGCAACAGCAGCGTCACCCAGAGGGCATACAGCGGCACAAAGGCGATGGCGCCCAAGGGAGAGGCGAGTGCCTCCACAACCGCATCCAGAGGGGGCAGGCCGGCCATCGGCACAGGGGCGCAAGGGTGCTCGACCCGACGCTACCGAGATCGGCAGCGCCCCCTGAACTCGAGGGCTTCTCAGCTCGAGGAATTCTCAGCTCGAGGCCGAGGTGTAGTGGCCCAGGGCAAACCGCCAGAACGCCCTGCTGGCTGCAAAGCTCAGGGCCGCCATCACCAGCGCGGCGCTCAGCCAGGGAACCGTGGCCCGGCCCAGGATCGCCTCGGCCGGCACCGTGGTGAGAAAGGCCACCGGCAGCACCAGGGTGAACAGCAGCCGCAACGCCGGCGGATAGGCCGCGATCGGGAAACGACCGGCGGTCAAGGCCGCCCGCAGCACTTCGGTGGCATTCCAGGTCTTGACGAACCAGATGCTGGTGGCGGCCAGCAGAAACCACAGTGCATAGAGAATCACCACCCCCGTGAGCAGGGTCAGCACTGCCAGCGCCAGCTGCAGGGGCCCGGCAGCGGCGCCGGCCCGGGGCGCCGCCCAGACGATCAGCCCCAGGCCCAGTACCAGCTCACTGAGACCGGCCGGCGAGAGGGTGCGCAGCGACAGCCAGAACTGACTGTCGATCGGCTTGAGCAACACGAAATCGAGGGTTCCCTCGCGCACATGGCTGACGATCGCCCCAAGGTTGGGCCGCAGCCAGGTGGTCGCCACGCCGTCAAGCAGGGTGTAAACCCCCTGCACCACCAGGGCCTGCGGCCAGCTCCAGCCTCCCAGGCTGTCGGCTTGCTGAAAGAACAGCGACAGGATGAACAGGCTGCCGGCCAGGTTGGCCGCCGCCGCCAGCAGCTCGATCAACACATTGAGCTGGTACTCAAGCTGGCCGGCGATGGCCGTGCCCCAGAAGCGGCGCAGGGTCAGCAGGTAGCGCCGCATCAGGCCCCCATGGCGGTGTAGCGCCGCACCCCGGCGCGCCACAGCAGCAGCGCCGCCGGCAGCAGCAGGGCGATCCAGACCAGCTGGGCGGCAAAGCCGGCGGCGGCATCCACCGGCAGCCCCGCCAGCAACCGGGCCGGGAAGTTGATCAACCAGGGGAAGGGGGTCCACTGGGCCAGGGCCCGCATCCCAGGCGGAAAGGCGGCCAGGGGTGCCAGCAGGCCCGAGAAAAACAGGTAAGGAACAAACAGCAGGCGCTCGAGGGCGCTGGCCTTTTCGCTCCAGAAGCACAGCGCCGCCACCAGGCTCTGGATCAGAAAAGCGATGGCGAAGGCGCCGAGGGTGGCCAGCCAGGCCAGCAACAACCGGCCAGGCGAAGGAAGCCAGAAGGCGCCGGGGTTGAGCGCAAAGAACAGCGCTGCGATCGCCGCCGCGAAGGGCAGACGCGTCAGCTGTTCGGCCAGGTGGGCCGCCAGGTAGCGCCACAACGGATGCAGGGGCTGCAGCAGGTAGGGCGAGAGCCGGCCCAGCAGGGCATCTTCCTCAAAGGCGAACACCACCCACACCACCGAGAACTGGCGCACCAGATAGGCACTGAGGAAATAGCGGTCGAGCCCGCCGGTCCCCAGCCCCAGGTGTGCCCCTGCCGGAGCCTGACGCCACAGGGCGAGCATGATGAACGGCAGCAGACCCGACAGCGCCCACAGGGCGATCTCGGCCCGGTACTCGAGCATCAGCGCGTACTGACTGCCCAGCAGGGCCCGGGCAACACGCCGCATTCAGCGCACCTGCACCCCTTTCCAGAACGCCACCCGCCCTTTGATCTGGGCAGCGGCGTCCTTGGGCTCGGGATAGAACCAGGCGGCGTTGGCGTTGACCTGACCATCGACGACCACGTCGTAGTAGTGGGCTTCGCCTTTCCAACCACACACGCTGCGATGGTCTGACGCTCGAAAGCAACCCTCGACCAGGGCGTCAGGCGGGAAGTAGGCGTTGCCTTCAACGGTGACGATGTCTTCGCTGGAGGCGATCACAGTGCCGTTCCAGTGGGCTTCGGTGGCCATGGCTGCCAGGGTCAGAGACGTCGGCTCAACCTATTCGCCGCCGTCATCCACCAGCGCTGGCGGCTGGGGTCTGGCGGCTGTGTTCTGATCACGGAACAAGCCGCCGATCAGCTCCTCGATGGGGGGATCGCTCACCTCCAGATCCAGCACCTCAAACCGGGCCAGCAGCTGGGCCACCACGGCCGTCAGACGGTCGCGGGGCACCAGCAGGGTGGCGGCGCGGCCCTCGAGGCGCTCCAGGTCACCAAAGGGTGCGAGGGCCTCAGCCGCTGGGGGTTCGGCCAGCTCCAGCCGCACCTGACGGCAGGGAGCCAGACGGGCGGCCAGCTGCTCCAGCGGCCCGTCGTGGAACAGCGCACCCTGGTGAATCAACAGCACCCGCGGGCACAGGGCCGTGATGTCGGCCATGTCATGGCTGGTGAGCAGCACCGTGGCACCGGTGCGGCGGTTGTAGTCGGCCAGAAAGCTGCGCACCCGCGCCTGGGCATTGACGTCAAGGCCCAGGGTGGGTTCATCGAGGAACAGCACCCGGGGCCTGTGCAGCAGAGCCGCCAGCAGCTCGGCCTTCATGCGCTGCCCGAGCGACAGCTTGCGCACCGGGCGGTTGAGCTCCTCGCCCAGTTCGAGCATCGCCGCCAGCTCGTCGATGCGCCGCGCGGCCTCGCTGTCGCTGAGGCCATAGACCGCGGCGTTGACCCGCAGCGAGTCCATCGGTGGCAGATCCCAGATGAGCTGCTGCTTCTGCCCCATCACCAGGGTGATCTGCTGCAGAAAGGCCCGCTGCCTCCGCCGCGGCTCGAACCCGGCCACCCGCACCAGGCCGCCGCTGGGGTGAATCAGACCGCACAGCATCTTGAGGGTCGTGGTCTTGCCGGCGCCGTTGGCCCCGAGAAACCCCACCATCTCGCCCGGCTCGATCGCAAAGTTCAGCCCGCGCACCGCCAGCACCTCACGGGTGCGACGGCGCACGAAATGGCGCAGGGTGCCGGCCAGGCCGGGCTGTTTGGCGGCCACCCGATAGGTCTTGCCGAGGGCCTCGACCTGGATCATCGGCACCGGATCGGGCACAGCGTCACTCAGACCAGATCGGCGAGCCGCTGCCGAGCCAGCTGGGCCTGGGCTTCGGCCTCGGCCAGGTTGGCGCGGCACTCGGCCACCACCTCGGGCGGCGCCTTGTCGGCGAAGTTCGGGTTCGCCAGCCGACCCGCGAGGCCCTTGATCTCTTTGTCGGCCTTGGCGATGTCCTTGTCGAGCCGGGCTCGCAGCGCATCGAGATCCACCAGGCCGTCGATCGGCAGCAGCACCTGCAGTTCACCACTGACCCCGGCCAGGGCGCGCTGCTGGCTGACCTGCTGGGGACTCAGCACGTCGACCCGTTCAGCGCGGGTCAGCGCGGTGATGTCGGCGCTGGCGGCCTTCAACAGCGCAGCCAGCGCGTCCCGACCGGTGACGAACTACACCGGCGCGCTCTGGTTGGGCTTGAGACCGGCCACGGCCCGCAGGTTGCGCACCACCCGGATGGCCTCGATCAGCTCGGCAAACGACGACTCGAGCGCGTCGTCGAGGGCGGCACCATCGACCCGGGGCCAGGGTTGCCGTGCCACGAACACCTCAGCTGATTCGCCCGTGAGGCCATGCCAGAGCTCCTCACTGAGGTGCGGCATCAGCGGATGCAGCATCACCAGCAGCTCACTGAGCACCTTGGCGAGCACCTGGCGGGCGGTGCGCTGATCGGCCAAGGCCGCGTCCCGGGCAGCGCCTTCGAGATCAGCCGGCACCTGCAGGCGGCGCTTGATCAGCTCGACATACCAATCGCAGATCTCGTTCCAGGCGAGCTCATAGAGCCCTTTGGAGGCTTCGCCGAGGCCATAACTGCCATAGCGCTCAGCGGTCTCGCGGTTGACCCGGCCCAGGCGGGAGAGAATCCAGCGGTCAGCCAGCTGCAACTGCGTCGGATCCGGCTCGCCCAGCGACGCCGGCGTTTCGCCATCCAGATTCATCAGCGCAAAGCGCGTGACGTTCCAGAGCTTGTTGGCGAAATTGCGCGCCGACTCGACCGTGGCCGAGGTGTCGCTCTTGCGGTCGTAGTCGAGGCGGATGTCCTGACCCGCACCGGCCACCTCCCGCACCAGAGCAAACCGCAGGGCATCGGCGCCATAGCGCTCGATCAGCAGCAACGGGTCGATGCCGTTGCCCGCTGATTTGCTCATCTTGCGGTTGTTCTCATCGCGCACCAGGCCGTGGATGTAGACATCCCGGAAGGGAATCCACGCCGCCGGTTCGCCATCGCGGCCGTCATCGCCCATCAGGGCGCCGGCCATCATCGTCATGCGGGCCACCCAGAAAAAGATGATGTCGAAGCCCGTCACCAGCACGCTGGTGGGGTACCAGCGGGCCAGGTCAGGGGCGTCAGCAGCGGGCCAACCGAGCGTTGAGAACGGCCACAACCCGCTGGAGAACCAGGTGTCGAGCGCGTCGGGGTCCTGCTCGAGCACCAGCGGGTGGGCGTGGGTGCCGGTGCCATAAATGGATTCCGCCTTGGCCATGGCTTCTGACTCATCGCGGGCCACCACGTAGGGGGTGCTGTCGGTGATCAGCCCACCGGTCTCGCTGACCACGAACCAGGCCGGGATGCGGTGACCCCACCACAGCTGGCGGCTGATGCACCAGTCGCGGATGTCGGTGAGCCAGTCGCGGTAGACCTTGGCCCAGCGCTCGGGCACGAAACGGGGATTGGCACCTGTCGCAGCGTCCAGTGCCTCGCGGCAGCGGGCCGCCAGGGGCTCGGTTTTCACAAACCACTGGGTCGAGAGCAGGGGCTCAACAGGCACCTTGCCCCGATCCGAAAAGGGCACGCTGTGGCGGTAGGGCTCCACCTTGACCAGGAACCCTTCGGCCTCCATGGCCGCCACCACGGCCTTGCGCGCCTCAAAGCGATCGAGGCCGGCGAAGCGACCGGCGGCTCCGTTCATGGTGCCGTCCTTGGCCATGACCGTGATCAGCGGCAGGTCGTGGCGCTGACCGATCGCAAAGTCGTTGGGATCGTGGGCGGGGGTGACCTTGACGCAGCCCGTGCCGAAGTCGGCATCGACGTGGTCATCGGCCACGATCGGGATCTGGCGCCCCACCAGCGGCAGGGTCAGGGTCTGACCCACCAGCTCGGCGTAGCGCGGGTCCTTGGGGTTCACCGCCACGGCGGTGTCGCCCAACAGGGTCTCGGGGCGGGTGGTGGCCACCTCCAGGTGGGTGCGGCCACCTGCTGTGGGGCCCCCGCTGAGCGGATAACGGAAATGCCAGAGATGGCCGTCCACCTCCTTCATCTCGACTTCCAGATCGCTCACCGCCGAGCCCGAGGCGGGGCACCAGTTGACCAGGTATTCGCCGCGGTAGATCAGCCCCTGCTCATGCAGGCGGTTGAAGGCTTCGACCACCGCCGCGCTGCAGCCGGCATCGAGGGTGAAGCGCTCACGCTGCCAGTCGACCGAGTAACCCAGGCGCCGCAGCTGGCCCACGATCGTGCCGCCGCTGCCTGCCTTCCAGGCCCAGGCCCGCTCGAGAAAGGCCTCGCGACCCAGGTCCTCCTTACGCAGCCCCTCGGCCTTGAGCTGCTTCTCGAGGATCGTCTGCACCGCGATCGAGGCGTGGTCGGTGCCCGGCAAGCACAGCACGTTCCTGCCGGCCAGGCGCTGATAGCGCACGATCGTGTCGATCAGGGCCGTGTTGAAGGCGTGCCCCATGTGCAGGCTGCCGGTCACGTTGGGCGGCGGGATCACCACCGCAAACGGCTCGCCAGGGGCGTCGGGGTCGGGGTGAAAGACGCCGGCCTGCTCCCAGGCCTGCTGCCAGCGGGCTTCGGTGCCGGCAGGGTCATAGGTCTTGGGCAGGGCCGCGTCGGCAGCTGCAGGGGCGTTCACGGCCTCGGTCACGGAACAATCAAACGGCAGGGCGATCAGCCCATGCTCTCAAAGCTCACTGATGAGCACGGCGCCACTCACCTGCGCCTGGGCTGCCAGCAGCACCTCAAGCGGAGCCTCATGGTCGACACGGGGGGGCTCGATCGCCACCAGCCGACGGTTGCAGGCCGCGGTCCAGGGCAGGCTGATGCACAGGTCCAGAACCTGCTGCACCAAGGTGGTGATCCACGGGGCATCAAGGGCCGCCAGGGCACGCTCAATCGCCAGGGCATGGATGGCTGCCACGGCACAGCGTCCCTGCTCCAGCCAATCATCGAGCTGGGGGTCCATGCCGCACAGCAGCGCACCAAGGGATGCTGCATCGAGCAGCAGCATCCGATCGAGGGGCGGCGCGCACGGCCCGGTTCGCACCCCGCGGGGTTCGGCGATCGCTGGCGCCAACTGGGGCAGCACCGGCCGCAACTGCTGAAACAGGCCAGCCCGCTGCATGAACCAGGCCTGGACCGAGGGCCGCAATGGCCGCAGGATCACCACCCCGGTTGCCGGATCCCGTTCGATTTCGACGGCGTCGCCCTCGAAGCGGCACGCGGCGGGCAACCGCACCGCCTGACTGCCGCCATTGGCAAAAAGCTTGGCCTTCATAGGGGGATCCGCTCCAGAAATGACCGAGATCCGGTCTTGGCTTCCAAAAGCCCGACGTTGGCCTGGCAACGCCAGGGCGATTCCTCCAGGATCGCGATCAGACGGTCGCCATGGGGAGGTCGGGCGTAAGCATCACGACGGATGAGCCAAAGTGTCTCGGCCGGGCAGGCCTGCTCTTGCCAGTGCAGGTCAGGACAGGTCAGGACACGAGAGGCGACGAGAAGAGAGGAGAAGAGAGGAGAGGAGAGGGAACTGAAAGGGAGGAGATGGGGACCGGAGCGTTGTCGATACAAAGTCGATACATCACGCCGAACCGATCAAAGCCAATGCTGCTGCCCGGCGGCGGCAATGATCTCGACCCACGATCACAGTCCCAGCATGTGCACCCGGCGGGATTCACGCAAAAACAGCGCGACGAGGCCACGGCACGGTGCCAGGACAGACCGCTGTGCTTGGGCAGGCCGCTGTGCTTGGGCAGGACCCAGTGCTTGGGCAGGAGTTCACTTCCGACGCTCCGCACTTGGGAGTGGGCGTACTCGCAAACCGGCCCGCAAGCGGGATGATGGGGTCGCAACTGGACACCATGAGCCGGCCGCCAGTCCACCATTGCGTCAGCCCGGCCAGCCTGTTCGCCAGCCTGCTCGGTCTTTTGGGCTGCCTGGCCCTCACGGGTTGCCGGCAGCTACCGGCGCTGCCCAGGGTTCTGTTTGTCTCGGTGGGCACCAACGCCGATCAGAAGATCGATGCCAACGGCCTGAGTGAACTCAAGGCCGACATGGCCTTTCTGGCCAACGGGTTCCGGCGGATCGATCCCAAGACGGTCTTTCAACTCAGCCTCTACTCCGATGACGACCTGCTGCCCGTGATGCAGCGGCGCAACCGGGCCGCGCTGGGACCTGATCTGTTTCTGATCAACGGCGACACGTCGAGGCTGCTGCTCAAGGCCGGGCTGGTGCAGGCCTTTCCGACGACGCGCGAGGAGCTGAATCGCTTCACCCCGGCGACGGTGCATCGGCTGCGTACCGCACAGGGGCAGCTGGCCGGCCTGCCGGCCTATCTGCAGACCCAACTGGCCTGCTTCAACAGCCGTCGCCTCCCAACACCGCCCGGAACCCTGAATCAGCTCCTGGCGGTGAGCGCCGCCGGCCATCAGGTCGGCCTCTCACTGAGGGCTGCCGACGTCTTCTGGACGGCTGGCAGTCAAGGGGCGATTCCAGGACTGGAGCAGGCCATCCGCCGGCAACAGCCCACTGCGGCCCAGCTGAAGACGATTGAGGGCTGGCTGGCCTGGCTGCAGGACGCGAGCAATCAGCACCGGGTCACGTTCTACGCCGATCAGGCCATGGCCGAGCAGCAGCTTGCGCGAGGACAGCTGGACTGGCTCCCCTGCCGCAGCACCAGCCTGGTGCGGTTGCGACGCAAGATGGGTGCAGCCCTCGGCGTCACGCCCCTGCCGCGTGGGGATGGCGGCGAGGCCAGTCCAATGAACCGGCTGCGGGTCTGGGCGCTGGGGTCCAATTCGGACGCGCTTGCGCGTGAACGGGCGATCCGGTTCGCCCGTTTCAGCACCAACCCCCTGATCCAACGGGAACTGACCGTGAGCACCCAGGCGGTGCTGCCGACGAACCGCTTCGTCGAAGTGCCCGAGTTGAGTTCGACCGTGCTGGCGGCGATGGTGCGCGCGTCGGTCCAGGGTGAGCAGGCCGCACGGTTGATCAGCCTGCTGGAGATCAACGACCCCCGTGTCGCCAGCGCCCAGTACGTGATCACCGAGCTGGTGTTCGGTCAGCTCACGCCCAAGGCCGCCACCCGGCTGCTGATCAACGACCTGATCAACAAACCATGATCCAGTTGCTGCTTGAGATCCTCGGCTGGCTGGGCTATCTGGAGCGGCCCCTGGTGCTGTTGCAGCTGGTTCTGGCCATCGGGCCGATGCTGCTGCTGCGCTGGGCGCGGCGGCAGCATCGGCGACCCTTCGGCATCCCCGAAGGCCTGCTGACACCAGCCGCCCTGGCGCTGCTGGCGCTGTGCTGCCTGCTGCTGGCCGCACTGCGCCTGCCCTATGGCCTGACCAGCCTGTTGGGCGGGCTGTGGCTGGGCTGGTATGGCCTGAAGCTGCTGCACCCCGTGCTGCTGCTTGGAATCCCCGCCGATCAGGTGCATCGGCTGGAATCCCGGTTGCTGCGGCCGATGTTTCTGGTGATCGCAGCCCTGGCGCTGATGGCCCGCGTCGACAGCCTGCACGACCTGAGCCTGATTCCGGTGGGGGATGTGCTCGATGTCACGCTCAACATCGGCGATCTGTTCAACGCGATCCTGGCGCTCTACCTGGTGCTGGTGGCCTGCGGCCCACCGGCTGCAGGCCTGGCCTGGCTGATGCATCAGGCTCTGGGCATCAGTGAAGGCAGCCGCAAGGCGATCGAGCTGATCCTGCGCTACCTGGTGGTGGGCATCGGACTGGTGGCCGTCGGAATTCACCTGGGGCTCAATCCCACCGCCCTGATCGCCGTGGCCGGCGGTCTCTCGGTGGGCCTGGGTTTCGGCATCCGGGAGGTCTTCTCCAACTTCATCAGCGGCCTCTGGCTGCTGTTTGAAGGCTCGGTGCGCCCCGGTGAGGTGCTGATGATCGACGGCGAACCCTGTGAAGTGCGACGACTGGGGCTGCGGGCCACCCTGCTGTGGCGCGACCGGGACAACGCCGAACTGCTGATCCCGAACCAGACCTTCTTCACCCAGTCGACGACGACCTACACCGCGAGCGACCGGCTGCGCCGCAGCCAGGTGACCGTGGGGGCCGCCTATCACCATGACCCCGAGACCGTGCTCGCCCTGCTCGAAGCCACAGCGCTGCAGGTGCCGCGGGTGCTGCATGAGCCCGCACCCAAGGCCTTGCTGATCAGCTATGGCGACTCGGCGATCCAGTACGCCCTGCGGTTCTGGATCACCAATCCGATGAACAACATCGGCATCTGCAGCGAGGTGAACCAGGCCATCTGGCGGGCCTTCGGCCAGCAGGGCATCGAGATCCCCTTTCCCCAGCAGGTTCAGTACTCGATGGTCTGGCCGCCTGAGCAACACCAGACCAACACCGGCACGCCCTAACGCCAGGGGATCCGCACCAGGCCATCGAGCTGCTGCCAGGCCTCGGGGCCGGCCACGCGCTCGCTGAGGCCACAGCGCTCCAGGGCCTGGTGCACGCGCTCGGGTTGCAGCCGTGCAGGCTCGGGAGCCTGGGCCAGGATCAGGACCTGGGGTTCGGCCGGATCGGCCATGAGCCGCAGCTCCAGATCGTCGAGCTCCCGCTCAAAGAACAGGCGACGCAGGCGGGCACTGAGCAGCGGGCCCAGAGCCTCGGCAAACGCCCTGAGACCGGCTTCGTCGCCCGAGCAGCCGCAGTTGAGTGCCAGCCAGATGAGCAGCTTGGCCCAGCTCTCGGCGCTCCACAGGGGCTGAAAACTGCCACGGTGCCGGCGCACCAGCTCCGTGATGGCGAACTCGAACAGGGTGGCCTGCAGGGCCGCAGGACTGGGGTCGGTGGCCATTCAGACTGATTGGATCTCTGTGGAGCATGGCCCCATGGCCCTGGATCTCAACGACCCCGACCTTGAGTTCGCCGACCTGGTCACCGCCTATCAGAGCTGGGTGATGGCCGTGATCAACGACGAAAAGCTCGGTGGCGACAAGCTTCTCAGCGATGACATCGTCGACGACGCCCTCAACGCCATGCGCTTTCTGCCCGACGTGGTGACCAGCGCCATCGAAACCACCCTGGCCCGGGTCTACGACGTTGACGCCGAGGAACTGGCCGCATTGCTCTACCCAGAGGACTGAGCCCCAGGGCGAGCAGGCGTCCCTTCACGGCCAGGGCCGGCACGGATCAGGCTTGGCTGATCACTCTTAGCCGATCAGGCTTGCTCGATCAGCCTGTGCTCCCAGCCACCGTGACCGTCGAGACAAAGCTCACGGCCATGGAAGGCCCGCAGGCTGGGGCGATGGCCCACGCTGATCAGGGTGAAACCCTGCGCGATCAGCAGCCGGTAAAGGCGGCGCTCACTGGCCAGATCCGTGGCACTGCTGGCCTCATCCAGCATCACCAGCTGAGGATGCTGCAGCAGCACACGCACGATCGCCAGCCGCTGCTGCTCACCACCAGACAGCACCCGGGCCCAGTCGTCTTCAGCATCAAGACTGGGATAACGCTCGGCCAGGTCCGCCAGACCGACCTGCAGCAGGAACTGACGCAACAACGGATCAGCCGCCGCTGAGCGGTGACCGGGAAACGTCAGCTGTTGGCGCAGGGTGCCCAGTGCCATGAAGGGTTGCTGGGGCAGCAGCATCCAGCCGCGGCCGGGCGGCAGGGACACACGGCCCTGCACGGGGTCCATCAGCCCGGCCAGCACCCGCAGCAGCGTGGTCTTGCCGCAACCGCTGGGGCCGCTGATCAGCAGCCGCTCACCTGGCTCGAGGCTGAGCTGGAGCCGGTGGATCAGCACCCCCCGACCCTGTGGATGGCCCACGGTCAGATCCTGGATCCTGACCAGAGCCGACGATGCCGTCTCCATGCCATGTGGGGTCCTGCCCCGTGCCGCGGATTGCGCGGGAGTGCAGGCGTTCTGCAACGTGCTGATGCGGTGCAGGCTGGCGAACAGGCCCGCGAACACATCGGCGCGGTCAATCAGAAATGACAGCGCGATCTGCACCTGCCCAAAGGCGATGCTTCCCACCGTGAGCTCACCCAGGCCCAGATGGCCGCCGAAATAGGCCGAGGCCAGGATCACGTAGGGCACGAACTGCATCACAAAGCCATAGAGCGAACTGCTCTGGCTGACCAGTTCGCGCCAGCGGATCACCCGTTCGAGGTTGCGCAGCAACGGCTGAAAGCGCTGCAGCAGTCCCAGGGCCACCGCCCGCTCGCCGCGCAGCATCGCCACCGCCTCGGCGTGGCTGCGCAGATGCATCAACGCATAGCGGTAATTGGCCTCCAGGCCCTGCTGGCGCACGCTCAGACCCGCGAGCTGACGCACCAACGTCGCGATCGCCACATTGCCGATCAACGTCGACACAACCAGCGCCACCACCAACCAGCCGCTGATGCCCACCAGCACCAACACATAAGCGGCCAGCGACAACAAGGTGGCGCAGAAGCCGAACAACAGCTCGGTGGAGCTGAACACCACCCGGTTGACATCGTCGGCGATGCGCTGATCGGGGTTGTCGATCTGACCGTTGCCTGGGTTCAAGGCCTGACGCTCGAGACGCTCGTAGGCGTGATCCTGCAGATAGCGCCGTTGCAGCGCCGTGGTGGCCGCCGCACGCCACACGAGCGCCAGACACTGCTGGCCATAACCGTTGAGGTACTGCAGGGGCAGGGTCAGCAGATAAATCGCTCCCAGGCCAAGGGCCGAGGCCCAGAAGCGTGGTGCACTGCGGGCATTCAGCGCTTCCATGACGGCCCCGTTGCCCTGGGTGAACGCCACATCCACCGCAGTGCCCACCACCAGGAGGATCAGCAGCGCCAGCAAGGCCCACCAACGCCAGTGCTGCGCCGGCGGCCGTCGCGCAGGCAGCAGGGCCACCCCCAGCACGCCGGCTGCTGTGCAGAGCCCCAGCCCTGCCCAGGAAAGACCGGGGAGATGCCAGAGACTGAGGGCGGGCCGCAGGTACGGAAAAACCAGCGTCAGGCGCCCATCGCCGAGCAACACCCTCAGCAGATTGGCCGCCGCAGCGATCATCAGTGCAGAAGCCGCCAGGGCAGCAAGAACCGCACTCAACACGAGTGCGGCGCTTCGCAGTGAAGCCAGGTCAGCAAGCCAGAAGGCCCTGAAAAGCTGCTGCCATTCCTTGAGAAAAGCCCAGAAACCCGGGCGGCTTGTCATAACAACCAGAACACGATTGAGCCCACCACGAGAAACACAACGGCAGCCACCTGAAAACGAAGGTCAATCTGATTGATTGTGTCAATCAGCTGCAGCTCCTCATCCTCTGGCGCCATGGACAACTTGTTGGAACCCCACATGAATTGCAGGAATGAGCAGAGGGTAACGACATAACCCAGCCCATAGATCTCATCGAGATAGGTCAGATAGGAGAGCTCAGGCAACGTTGATCGGTAGGCCTGCTGCAGAAACACCAGCGTCAGCAGCACGGTTGTTGGAATCGCAATGCGCACTTCCCACAGATTGGAGGCCAGCGAAGGAGACAGCACAACGATCAGCAATGTGACCATCAAGGGCAGAAAAGCCATCCAGATGCCCGTCCAGGTGGACTTGAAATAATCGACATCAAAGATGATCTGACTGTAGTTGAAATCGGTCGGGTCTTCACGCTCAGCGCCGGCCTGACTCTTGTGATCTCGCAAGCCAAAAGAGGTTGGATAATGATGCCTGAACTCGGCCATTCTCCAACCCTCCATGACATAACCATCAAGACCGATGTGCGAACCAACCCCTGAATCATTGAGGTCAGGGACAAGACGGACATTCTCGAACCGGAAAATATCGGAAGGATCGTTCAGCTCAACCTCAACGGGCAAACCAAGATTTGAAAAAGGATATTTTCTCAGGTCAAGATTATCAATGTAAAAGTTCTGATCATACATGAACTGCTGGTAGTAATCACCATTGTCAAGCTGCCTGGGCGCACCAACGGGATCGAGCAAGGAGAACCAGGATTCAACCTGGTTCGGAAAATTCAACAATCCCTTATCAGGTGCAAGCCTGTTGTCATCGAGAATGCGCTGAAAATCCTCCTTCCACCGCATCCAGACGAACCCAGTTGACGCAAAGCTTGGCGTCACCAGAGATTCGCCATAATTATTATCATTGTAAATCCCGATCCGCACAACCGGCGTCTTGTCATCGAATCTGTATTCCTCGCCTCGCTGAGATTCGCCATCAAAGACTCCGCCAAAGTGCCTGCGTCCCGATTTCGAGAGATTGCGCACCAGCCGCTCCCCTCCCGACCCCATGCCCCGCAGATCGCCGGAACGGGATTCCTGTATTAAATAGTCGCTTGATCGGTAGGCGACCGGCTCATAAACGGAAAACAGGTTGACAGCGGCAACAATCAGCGCCCCCAGTACAACCAAGAGCCAGAATACTTTTCTGATCGTTTTTGCTTTGTGAAGCATGACGCGAGTCCTCGCTCTCCAAGGAAAGCAGCAACATTGAATGCTAGGTCGACCATCCCAAGTCCATCTGGTTGTCGCAAATGTTTTCGGGGCCGTGTCCTGTCTGTCTCAGCAAAGGCCTGCCTCCAGGCAGATGCAAGAAGGACCGGCGGCCAACCCTGCCTGCCACCGGTCCTGCGACAAGGAACGTGGCTCGTGCAACGACGACATCGGCTTGATCGCTGCGCGCCAGACTCGATGCGCTTCAGCAGCAGGCCGGCACGACCCATGGTCGAGAACGCCTGGTTTCAACGGTGCCCTGGATCAGTGAGGCCGGTGACATTGATCTCAGGTATCAGTCATGCCCGGTGCCGGGTTCGA
>RGUW01000061.1 GCA_010027605.1 Synechococcaceae bacterium WB9_2_112
GGGTGGCTATGCCGGTGACGGCCTGCCGGTGGCGCGTCTGCTGGCAGCAGCCAGCGGCAGTCTGATCACCCACCCCAATGTGATGAATGCGGCAGCGCTCTACTGGAGCGACCCCCGCATCCAGTACGTGGAGGGCTGGGCTCTCGATCGCTTTGCAGCCGCGCAGCTGGCGCTGCGGCCGGTGCGGCGTCAACGGGTGGGGCTCCTGCTTGATGCCGGCATCGAACCCGAGCTCAGGGCCCGGCATCTGCAGGCGGCCGATGGCTGCCGCGTCAGCCTGGGGCTCGACATCGGTCCTGTGGTGACCACCGAGCTGCCGCTTCAGGTGAGCCTCGGCTGTGGGCCCAGTGGGGCCAGCTGGGGCACCCTGGCCAGGCCCGATGCCCTGCTGCGCGCCGGTGAGCGGTTGCGTGATGCGGGCGCCAGCGCCATTGCCGTTGTTGCCCGTTTTCCCGATGACCCCGACAGCGCTGCCCTGGCCGCCTACCGGGGGGGCGGCGGTGTGGATGCGTTGGCCGGTGCCGAGGCGGTGATCAGTCATCTGCTCAGTGATCACCTGCGCATCCCCTGTGCCCATGCTCCCGCCTTGAGCCCTCTGCCCCTGGATCCGGCTCTCGATCCGCGGGCGGCTGGCGAAGAGTTGGGCCACACGTTTTTGCCCTGTGTCTTGGTGGGCCTCAGCCGGGCCCCGGATCTGATCGCCTGGGCATCGCCAGCGAGCGACCAGGGACCTGATCTGCTCAGGCCCGAGTCCCTCGGGGCCGTGGTGGCTCCGGCCGGCGCCCTGGGCGGGGCTGCTGTGCTGGCGGCTCACGGCCGGGGAGTGCCGGTGATCAGCGTTGCCAATCCCTGCCTGCTGGCGGTGACCGCCGAAGCCCTGGGCCTCGAGCGGGCCGATGCCCCGGTGCTGGCTGCGCGCAGTTACAGCGAGGCCGCTGGCCTGGTGCTGGCCCTGCGTGAGGGACTCAACCCTGCGGCCCTGCAGCGTCCGATCCCCGCGCTCGCTGAACGCTGACACCCTTGGCTGCAGCGCTCACCGCAGGCAGGCCATGGGATGCCGGGGCGCAACGCCCAGCGCCCGGGCCACGCCCGGATGGCACACCGAGCCGGCCACGGTGTTGAGGCCGCTCACCAGTTCGGGCCGTTCGGTGATGGCTTCGCTGAGCCCCCGTCCGGCCATCACCAGGATGTAGGGCAGGGTCACACTGACGAGAGCTTCGGTCGACGTGAAGGGCACGGCCCCGGGCATGTTGCCGACGGCATAGTGCTGCACGCCATGCACCGCGAAGGTGGGTTCGGTGTGGGTGGTTTCGCGGCTGGTGGCGATGCAGCCGCCCTGATCGATCGCTACATCGACGATCACCGAGCCCGGTTTCATCTGCTGGACCAGCGGTTCGTCGACCAGGGTGGGTGCGCGGCCCCCGGGGGTGAGCACGGCGCCGATCACCAGGTCGGCGCCGGGCACCAACCGTTCGATCAGCCCGCGGCTGCTCACCAGGCTCACCAGCCTCCCGCGCCGGTCTGACTCGAGCTGACGCAACCGTTGCGGCGAGCGATCCAGCAGAAACACTTCAGCGTCCATGGCCGCGGCGATGCGAGCCGCATTCCAGCCCACGGTGCCGGCACCCAGCACCACCACCCGGGCCGGACGCACGCCGGTGCAGCCGCCCATCAGCACGCCGCGCCCGCCGTGGGGTTTCTCGAGCAGGTAGGCCCCCACCTGGGCGGCCAGCCGGCCCGCGATCTCGCTCATCGGCGCCAGCAGCGGCAGGCTCCTGTCGTCGAGCTGCACGGTCTCGTAGGCCACCGCCGTGGTGCCCGCGTCCAACAGGGCTCGGCCCACCTCAGGGTAGGCCGCCAGATGCAGGTAGGTGAACAGCACCAGATCGGGCCGCAGAAACCCGAATTCCTCGGGCTGGGGTTCCTTGACCTTGACCACCAGATGGGCGGCCCAGGCCTCATCCCGACTGGTGAGGCGGGCGCCGACGGCGGCGTAGTCGTCGTCGCGGATGCCCGCTCCGAGGCCGGCGCCGGCCTCGATGCGCACCTCCATGCCCTGGCTCACCAGCTCGCGGGCCCCATCGGGGGTCAGGGCGACCCGCTGCTCATCGCGCTTGATTTCGCGCGGCACGCCAATGCTGGCCATCGGACTGGCCAGAGGGGCGGCACTGCCGGGGGCGGCCATGGTTCGATCGCGCTGCTGGGCTGCTTCCAGCTTGGCGCTGCCGGCCCGTCCTGGCCAGGCGCATGGCGGCCTGGTCAGCGCGCCGCAATCGGCATCCGCCAGCCGCTGCCAAAGGCGCGTCGGCTCACTTTGAGCACCGGCGGGGCCTGACGGCGCTTGAACTCGGCGCGGCGCAGCAGGCCCATGATCCGTTCGGCAAGGGCAGCATCGGTGCCGCCTGCGATCAGCTGCTCAGGACTGCGGTGGTCTTCGATCAGGGCCTTCAGCACCGGATCGAGGATGGCGTAATCGGGCAGCGAGTCGCTGTCCTTCTGGTCGGGTCTGAGCTCGGCGCTGGGCGCTTTGTGGCGGATCGCTGCCCCGATCAGCGGTCCGCTGGCCGGCAGCCCCAGCTCCCTGCGGCAGACGCCGGCGGCCGGATCGTCAAGCCACTCGCACAGGGCAAAGACGGTTGTTTTGTACAGATCTCCGATCACGGCCAGACCGCCGTTCATGTCGCCATAGAGGGTGCAGTACCCCACCGCCAGCTCGCTTTTGTTGCCGGTGGCAAGCAGCAGCTGTCCCTGCTGGTTGGCAAGCGCCATCAGCAGGGTGCCCCGAATCCGCGATTGCAGGTTCTCGGCCGCCAGGCCGCTGGGCGGAGCGCCCAGGACCGGCGCCAGGCTGTGGTCAAACGCCTGCATCAGCGTGGCAATCGGCAGGGTGTGGGTTGCCATGGCCAGCCGCTGCGCCAGGGCTGTGGCGTCGCTGATCGATCCCTCTGAGCTCCAGGGGGAAGGCAGCAACAATCCCTTGACCTGGTCGGCCCCGAGGGCTGCTGCGGCAATCACGGCCACCAGCGCCGAGTCGATGCCGCCGCTCAGACCCAACAGGGCTTGCTTGAAACCACATTTGCGGGCGTAATCGGCCACCCCCAGCACCAGGGCGCGAAACAGCTGCTCCTGTTCGCATGGCAGGTCCGGCAGGGGTGCGGGATGGGCCCTGGCAGGCGCTTCAACAACCGGTGGGGCTTGTGGACCGTTGTTTGCCGCCGTGTCGCGTGGCTGCAACGCGAGGGTGACGACCCGCTCCCGGCAATGGGGCAGCTGGGTTGTCAGGCTGCCATCGGGCTGGATCATGAAACTGGCCCCGTCGAACACCAGCTCGTCGTTGCCGCCCACCTGGTTCACATAAACGACCGGTGCCCCCAGCCGCGCCGCCGCCCTGGCCGCGAGCTGACGGCGCAGCGCCAGCTTGCCCAGCCCAAACGGCGAGGCCGAGAGGTTCAGCAGCAGATCGACTCCCTGGCTCTGCAAGGCGGCAATCGGGTCGGGACCGGCCAGGCGCTGACCGGCCAGTGCCTCATCGACCCAGAGGTCTTCGCAGATGGTGAGCCCCAGGCGCAGCCCCCCGGTGTGGGGCCACGGCAGCACCGCTGCCGCCGTGCCCGCCACGAAATAGCGGCGCTCGTCGAACACGTCGTAGCTGGGCAGCAGCTGTTTGCGGTACACCACCCGCCAACCGTCGGCCGCGACCAGGGCCAGCGCGTTGTGCAGGTTGGGCAGTGCACTGCTGCCCGTGGGCTCGGCGATCCCCACCAGCAGCGACACCTGCGGCGCTTGCCGCTGCAGGTCAGATGCCAGCTGATCGAGCAGCCCGTTCTGCAGGGCGATCAGGCTTGGGCGCAGCAGCAGGTCGCGCGGCGGGTAACCCCATAGGCTCAGCTCGGGTGTGACCACCAGCAGCGGCTCGCCCCTGTTGGCGTCGACGGCCGCCTGCAACAGGTGCGCGGCGTTGCCCGTCAGATCGCCCACCAGGGGATTGAGCTGGGCCAGGGCGATCAGCATGGGCTATGGGCGCGTCGGCTTCGATGGCATCGGGTTGGCTGGTTGGTACTGACCCAATCCGTAAAGATTGTGCTCGCGCACGAGTGGCCACACGGCCCTGGGGATCTGTGCGGGGTCTGGTTGCTGCCGCAGCGCCGAGCTCGCGCTGGCGGGCACAGGCAAAGGGAGCACGCTGAAGCGCGCTCCCAGCTGTCGCAGGGTTGTGGCGGTGGTCTCGCTCAGGGGCCAGCCCACCCGGGGCACCACGGCCAGCTGGCAGCGTTTCAGCAGCTCAGGAGCCTGGCGCCACTGCGGAATCTGGGGCGCCAGATCGCTGCCCACCACGAACACCAGCTCAGCATCGGGCCAGCGCGCTGCGGCCCGCGCGAGCGTAGTGATCGCATAGGGGCTGCTGAGCTCCTGCACGTGCTCAATCCTGGGTTCGGCCAGGCCCTGCACCAGTGCCGAGAGCAGCCGGGCCCGCAGCGCCAGAGGTGCCCCGTGCCGTTTGCCGGGGTTGTCGCTGGCCCAGGTGATCACCCGCGGGTAGTGCTGCAGCAGCTGCTCCAGCAGCGCCTGATGCCCCAGCGTCGGCGGATCGGCGCTGGTGCCCAGCAGCGCCAGCGGTTCGTTCATGGCAGCAGGCTCTGCAGCGGCGCGGCGCTGCTGGCGGGTTGCCAGGTTTGCAGCCAGGCCCGGGCGGCGGGATCATGACGGGCCAGCCTGGCCAGCAGGGCGGCCGGTTTGGGGCCGCGTTGGGCGCCCTTGAGCAGCTCGGCGGCGGCCAGGCTTCCGGTCAGCCGGGTGGTGTGCACCGCCAGTGCGGCCTGGGCCAGGGCGACCGGAGCCGCCGGTGCCAGGCTCAGCCCGCCGCTGAACGGGGCGGCCAGCACCAGCAGTTGGCGCAGCCCGCCCAGCAGCAGCTGGATGCCCAGCTGCACGCCTCCCAACATGGCGTTGTGGCCTGAGAGGCGCGTCAGCAACGCCCGGGCCCCCTGGCTGTGCATCGGCATGCCATAGAGCTCGCAGAGTTGCAGCACCAGGGCCGTATCGCAGGCGAGGCCCCCGGCCAGATCGAGCAGCATCAGCGGATTGGCCGCCACGCCGGTGGCCTTGAGCGCGGCATAGCGTCCGATCAGCCCTTGGGCGGCGCTGCGGCTGTGGCGCAGCCGTCCCTGCTGCAGGGTCTGGTGGAAGCGGTCGGCTTGATGCAGGGCTCCCAGGGCCAGCAGCAGTTCCCCCTGGTTGGTGAGCAGGTGCTGCAGTGAGCGTTGCAGTGGGGCGATCTGCGCCGGTGCGGGCTCGCTGCGCACCCGGCCATCGGCCAGCAGCAGCGGCTGTCTGGGTGCAGCGGCGACAGCCACGATCTCGACCCCCTGCAGGGCCGGCGGCAGGCGCCGGCGAAGGCTGGTCAGCAGCTCCTGCTGTTCCGCTGGGCTCCAACAGTCGCAGCGGTTAAGCACCAACAGCACTGGCTTGCCGCTGGCGGCCAGCTGGGTCAGGGCATCGAGCTCGACGCGGTTCAGGTCGCCGTCGAGCACCAGCAGCACCAGATCGGCATTGAGGGCCAGCCGGGCCGCCAACCGCGCCCGGGCGGCTGCAGCGATCTCATCGATGCCGGGGGTGTCGACCAGCTCCACCCGCGACAGGCCGGAGATGCGGATCGGCCAGACTTCAACCTGCTGGCGGCGGGTGCAGCCATGGGCCACATCGGTGGCAAAGCAGGTGCGCCCCAGCAGGGCGTTGAGCAGGCTTGACTTGCCCACGCCCACCCGGCCGAATGCAGCCACCCGCAGGCGGCGTTGCTGCAGGCGCTCGAGCTGCAGATCCAGCAGTTGCAGCTGGCCCCCCAGCAGGCCACGCTCTCGCCTGCTCAGCCGCAGCCCGCAGCGCCACTGCTCCAGCAACAGGCGGCAGCGCTCGGGTGTGGAGGGAACCTGAGCCAACGGGCAGGGCACGGTGCAACCGGGGTGAGTCTGACGCAGCCCT
Source organism: Synechococcaceae bacterium WB9_2_112 (assembly GCA_010027605.1). Classification (GTDB taxonomy): domain Bacteria; phylum Cyanobacteriota; class Cyanobacteriia; order PCC-6307; family Cyanobiaceae; genus RGUW01. Next base: position 5,980 of record RGUW01000061.1, read on the forward strand.
GAGGAGCCGCCAGATGGATTGAGTTATGCCATCGTCACGGGGCTGGCTTCCGCTTGGCTCCATGGCAATCCACCAGCCGATTGACGGCCGTTGTGCGCCGGCCCTCTTCGCGTTACGGCGGGCCCGGTTCTTCGAGGCCCTGGGCAGCGCGGCAGCGGTGATCCCGGCGGCGCCGTTGGCCGTGCACCACGCCGACTGCGAATGGCCGTTTCGTCAGAACAGCGATTTCTGGTATCTCACGGGCTTCGATGAGCCTGATGCGGTGGCGCTGTTCCTGCCGCATCGCCCCGAGGGAGAGCGCTTTGTGCTGTTTGTGCAGCCCCGCGAGGCCAGTGCCGAAGTGTGGCAGGGTTTTCGCTGGGGCACCGAGGGCGCCGTGGCGCATTTCGGCGCCGATCTGGCCCATCCGATCCATGAGCTGGCCGAGCGCCTGGGCGACTACCTCAAGGGGGCGGAAGGGATCGCCTTCCGCGTTGGCAAGCATCCCCGGGTCGAGCCCCTGGTGATCGCGGCCTGGGCGGCCCAGCTCGACCGCGCTCCCCGCAACGGCCATGCCGCCCTGGGTCTGGTGGCCCCCGACCCGCTGTTGCATGCGATGCGGCTGCGCAAGACACCCGAGGAGCTCGAGCGCCTGCGTGAAGCGGCGCGCATCTCAGCCGAGGCCCACGAGCTGGCGCGCCAGGTGGCCCGGCCGGGGCTTTCCGAGCGTCAGGTTCAGGCAGTGATTGAACAGCATTTTCTGGAGCAGGGGGCTCGCGGCCCCGCCTATGGCTCGATCGTGGCCGGCGGTGACAACGCCTGCGTGCTGCATTACACGGCCAACAACGCCGTGTTGCAGGAGGGCGACCTGCTGCTGATCGATGCCGGCTGCAGCCTCGCGGACTACTACAACGGCGACATCACCCGCACCTTCCCGGTGGCCGGACGCTTCAGCGGTGAGCAACGGGCTCTTTACGCGTTGGTGCTGGCGGCCCAGGAAGCCGCAGTTGCCTCAGTGAAACCGGGCTTCACCGCCGAAGGGGTGCATGAGACGGCGCTGCGGGTCCTGGTGGAGGGCCTGGTGCAGCTGGGGTTGTTGGTTGGGGAGGTTGACGGACTGCTCGAGCAGGGGGCCTACCGCCACCTCTACATGCACCGCACCGGCCACTGGCTCGGGCTCGATGTGCACGACGTGGGCGCCTACCGGCTTGGGGAGCACCACGTCGAACTCGAGAGCGGCATGGTGCTCACGGTCGAGCCCGGCCTTTATGTGAGCGACCGCCTGCCCGTGCCCCCTGGCCAGCCGGCCATCGACAACCGCTGGAAGGGAATCGGCATCCGCATCGAAGACGATGTGGCCGTTCATGAGCGAGGCCACGAGGTGCTCACCGCTGCCGCTCTCAAGTCTGTGGCCGCGATGGAGCGTTGAATCAACTGGGCTGATCAATCGCGCTGATCAAACGCACACCACGCTGAGCCAGCAGCTCAGTTCTCCAGTTCAGCCAGCAGGGCCTCCAGGTGCGCCACTGACGCTGTGGTGTGGTCCAGCACCGCATCGGCGCCCGCTTGGTGCAGCTGGTTTTCGTACTCGGCCCGCGCGGCACTGCCGTGCAGGTGCGGCGGGGCCACCCCCAGGCTCACAAAGGTCTGCTCTGGAACCATGGCGCGGGCGTTGAGCACGGTCTGCACATCGGCCACGGTGTCGCCGAGGTAGGCGATCGGCGGCCCGCCCTGCCCCAGGGGAGCACCGCCTTGGCGCTGGAGCAGCTGGCTGGCCAGTTGCAGCAGGCCCGTGGGGTTGGGTTTGTCGGGGGCGTCGCCCATGGCGATCAGCGGCGGATCGTTCAATCCCAGGCGCTGCTCGAGCACAAAGCGGGCTGACGGGGGCTCGGCACCGCTGACAAACCCCCAGGCGATGTCGGCCTGCTCGAGCGCGGCGAAGAACGTTGCATCGACCAGGAGCGGTTCGTCGCCGATGAACCCCTGCCACTGATCCGGGTCACCGGTCGGATCCCCACCGAAATAGAAGGCGCTGAACACACCCACCAGGGCCTCGAAATCGGGCAGTTGCGCGAGCCGGTGGCGCCGCAGCAATTCAAGGCTGGCCTCCCAGTCGTTGTTCCAGCGGCCTTCAGCCTTGAGGCTGTCGATCGTGGTCGCATCGGGTCGCCAGCCGCTGTAGTGATGCACCGTTTCGGCCAGGGCCCTGCGATAGCTGCCACCGACATCGCGGATCACACCGTCGATGTCCAGCAACAGCAGGGCCCTGGCAGCTTGACCGGATTTCAGAAGGAATGGGGACTGGCGGCTGGTAGGTTAGTTGTTTGTCCGTCTTCCCAGAGCCTGACTGCCATGCCAGCACCCGATAGCACGCTTGATCCTGCTGTGGTGGGGGCTGCCATTGCCGAGGTGCCAGATGCCATCGGCGCTGTCGACGACGCGCCAGTCTCTGGTCGACCGGTGATGCGTGGCGGCAGTGCCGCCCTCGCCACGGCCACCATCGACGAAGACGGCGTGCCCTCGGGTTACACCCCCAAGGCCGATGAGGGTCGTTTTCTGCTCAAGATCCTCTGGTTGCCCGACAACGTGGCCCTGGCCGTTGATCAGATCGTTGGCGGTGGTCCCAGCCCCCTGACGGCCTATTTCTTCTGGCCCCGGGAAGATGCCTGGGAAACCCTCAAGACCGAGCTCGAGCGCAAGAGCTGGATCACCGACAACGAACGGGTTGAGATCCTCAACAAGGCCACCGAGGTGATCAACTACTGGCAAGAGGAAGGCAAGGGCAAGAGTCTTGATGAAGCGAAGCTCAAGTTCCCCGACGTGACCTTCTGCGGTACCGCCTGATTCTCAGATCATCCGAGTTGAACCTGTTGCAGCCAAAGCCCCCCGATCCAGGGGGGCTTTTTGATGGCAGCTTGTTTGCTGGTCGTGATCGTTGGATCTGATGGCTGCCTGCTCGCGCTCCATGGGCCGAGGCTTGAACCACAACATTGGTGCACAAAAAAGGGCCCAAATCGAGGGCCCTTGAACACAGACGAAGGAATGGGGTGAGGCAGAGATCTGCCGCTGGCTGATTGACGGCTTGATCAGCCGCCTTTGCTGGCCTGCAGGCGGGCTCTGGCCTGGGCCAGGGCCTGCTGAGCCTTGACCTTTTCAGGACTGGGGGCTTGCCCCTCAAAGCCTGCTGCGGCTTGCTGAGCCTGTTCGAAGGCCGCCTGAGCCGCCGAGCTATCGATGGCGCTGCCGAGTTCGGCAGCGTTGACCAGCACGGTCACAGCGTTGTCTTCGACTTCGGCGAAGCCGCCCATCACTGCAATCGCCGACCAGTTGCCGCCGTCACGAACCCGCAGCACGCCGCTGTCGAGGGCTGTCAGCATCGAGACGTGACCGGTGAGGATCCCCATCTGGCCGGAGGCGCTCGGAAGAATCACCTCATCGGCCGAGCCGTCATAAATGCTCTGGTCAGGTGCCAGAACGCGCAGGGTCAGAGTCATGGTGATCAGCCCTTGGATTCAGACAGGATCTTCTGGGCCTTGGCCTTGACTTCGTCGATGTTGCCGACGAGGTAGAAGGCGGCCTCGGGCAGGTCGTCGAGTTCACCAGCGAGGATCATGTTGAAGCCCTTGATGGTGTCCTCGAGCTTCACGTACTTGCCAGGCATCCCCGTGAAGATTTCAGCCACGAAGAAGGGCTGCGAGAGAAACTTCTCGATCTTGCGGGCGCGGTCAACGGTGCGGCGGTCGTCCTCAGACAGCTCGTCGAGGCCAAGAATCGCGATGATGTCCTGGAGCTCCTTGTAGCGCTGCAGGGTGCTCTGCACGGCGCGGGCCGTGCGGTAGTGCTCGTCACCCACCACCGCAGGCTGCAACATGGTGCTGGTGGAATCCAAAGGATCCACAGCGGGATAGATCCCCTTGGAGGCCAGGCCGCGGCTGAGCACCGTGGTGGCGTCGAGGTGGGCGAAGGTGGTGGCCGGAGCGGGGTCGGTCAGGTCGTCCGCCGGCACGTAGACCGCCTGGATCGAGGTGATCGAACCCTCAAGGGTTGAGGTGATGCGCTCCTGCAGTTCACCCACGTCGGTGCCCAGGGTGGGCTGGTAGCCCACGGCCGAAGGCATGCGGCCCAGCAGGGCCGACACTTCGGAGCCGGCCTGCACGAAGCGGAAGATGTTGTCAATGAACAGCAGCACGTCCTGCTTGTTCACATCACGGAAGTG
>RGUW01000062.1 GCA_010027605.1 Synechococcaceae bacterium WB9_2_112
TCGGCCATGACCCGCACAGCGGGATCACCCCCACCACCCGGTTGGGCCGAGAGCACTTTGCGCACGCAGAGCTGTCCGACGGGCCCCAGGGCCACCACATCGGTGAACGTGCCGCCCCGGTCGATCCAGATGCGCCAGCCGCCGGCAGCAGCTGCGCTGGGTTCAGCGGTAGTTCTCAAACTGCAGCGGCACGTCGACGTCCTGGGCCTTGAGCAGCTGGATCGCCGCCTGCAGGTCGTCCTTGCTCTTGCCGGTGACCCGCAGGCTCTCGCCCTGGATCGCCACGGTCACCTTCTTCAGTTCATCGCGCACGGTCTTGCTGAGCTTCTTGGCCAGTTCCTGCGACAGCCCCTTGCGCAGCTTGACCACCTGCTTGATGCGGTTGCCGCCCACGGGCTCGGGGGGCTGAAAGTCGAAGATCTTGAGCGAGAGGTTGCGCTTGGTGGCCTTCTGGCGCAGCACGTCTTCGACGGCCTGCAGGGTCATGTCGCTGGCGGTGGTGATCACCAGCTCTGTCTCTTCGATCTCGATCTCGGTGCCCGAATCCTTGAGGTCATAACGCTGGCCCACCTCACGGCGCACCTGGTCAACGGTGTTGACCAGCTCCTGACGGTCAAAGTCACTGACGCAGTCAAAGCTGAACGTATCGGCCATGGGAATCGAAGGGTGGGACCACCCTGGCGGCAGCCCGTCTGACTGCGCCCAGCGTAGAAAAGGGGGCCGTCCATGCCTCAGGCCATGCCCAACCACCCCGACCCCCTGCTTGCCTGGGCGCTGCTGCTGGCCGCCGGTGTCGTGGTAGCGAGCCTGGTCCCGCTGGGGGCCGCCCGCTCCCAGGCCGATTTCACCCTCACCGACCTGGAGGCACCGCGGGCCATGTTTGAGCGGCTGCCGGCGTGGGGCAAGCGCGCCAACTGGGCCCATCAGAACAGCTTCGAGGCCTTCACGCTGTTTGCACCCGCCTGCCTGCTGACCCTGGTGAGCGGGGTGCACGGCACGGTGGCCGGAGGGCTGGCCCTGGCCTGGCCCCTGCTGCGTGGGGCCTACATCGCAGCCTATGTGGCCAACCAGGCGGCACTGCGGAGCCTCTGCTGGGCCGGGGCCACGGTGTGCACCGGCGTGCTGTATGTGGAGGGCCTGAAAGCCGTACTGGCCAGCTGACACAGGCGAGCGCTCGGTGCGAACGCTGTCCGTCAACGCCTGTGAGTCAAGCCTGTCAGTCGAAGAACATCAGGGTGACCACCTTGCCCATGTCTTCGGCGACGCGGCAACTGGCCAGCAACGTCTCACTGTCGTGGAACGCGTAACAGATCAGCTGGTCGCAACGGCTGATGATGTCCTGATTGCAGAGGCTGCTGGCCATCGGCAGGGGCAGCTCATCGTGCTCGGGCTTTTCGACCAGGTGCAGCACCCGTTCGAGCTGCTCGCGCGATTCGCCGGGCTGCCGGTCGAGGCTCTGGGGCAGCAACACGGTCAGCCGGCCCGGGTCGATCTCGAGCACGCTGCGGATCACCGCCGCGTTGACGCCCTGGGCACCTGAAGTGATCAGGTTGTGGCCTTCCTGGGCCAGGGAGCGGGCCACCAATTCGACCAGGTGCACGGCCACCACCGGCACGTGCCGGCTGCCGAGAATGGCGATGCGGCGTTTGCCCCGGTCCTGCAGCATGGCCAGCTCCTGCGCCAGCGTGTCAACCCGATCCAACGCCGGGAGATCGAGAGACCGGGTCACCTGCACCGCGCAGCCTGCTTCTCGAAACTAGCAGCGGCGTCCAGAGGGCCCGCGTCAGGGGGTGCGTTGCCGGCCGAGGCAGGCCAGCACGGGCGCAAAGTCGCAGTTTTCTTCCACCAGCCGGATCGCATAGGTGGCCTTCACGCCCTCGTGCAACCGCACATGACCAAAGGCGCGCTCGATCACCTCCACCGTGGTCAGGGTGTCGTGATCAACCCGCAGCAACGGCACGTCGAGTTCCTCGGCACGGTTGATCAGCTGGGGCAGGGGTTCCCCCACACCCGTGAGGATCAGGCACTGGGTGGAGGCTTCCAGCGCGGCGAGCTGGATGTCGGTGCGATCGGCGCCCGTCACCACGGCCATGTTGCGACGCCGCCGGAAGAATTCCATCGCGGCATTGACGTTCATGGCCCCGATCGAGAGGGTCTCAACCAGCAGATCCAGCCGATCGTGGCAGCACAGGACCCGCGCCTCGAGCCGCGTCACCAGCTCCTCGACGGTGACACTGCGCAGCAGCGGGCTGCGGGGCAGCACGCCGCACAACGGAATGCCAAACCGCCCCAGAGCAGCTCCGATCTCGTCACGCACCGTGGCCACCGCATCGGGCTGAACGCCGTTGAGCACCACCCCGACCAGCAGTTCACCAAGCTGGGCCTTGGCCTCGAGCAGTGGCTCGATGCTGCGAGCATCACTCCAGGGATGGACCAGCAGCACCGGCGCATCCAGACCCTGGGCCAGCTGCACCAGGCTCAGTCCATACAGCAAACCCTCGGCCAGGGTCCCGGCGGCCTCGAGCAGCACGGTGGCACCAGGGTCGAGGGCGGCGAGCTGGGCGCGCACGGCCTCCAGCGCCAGGACATCGGCCTCGCTGGGTTGCGGTTCGAGCAGCCTGGAGCGGGCCGAGGCTGCACTCAACTGCTGCAGGGAAGGCAACAGGCGGTCAGGCTGAAGCCCCAGGATCGAACCGATGAACTGCACGTCATCATCGAGAAGCCTGTCATCGAGAACCCTGTCATCGAGAGGCCTGTCATCAGGCGGCGCGACATCGGGCTGAATCTGACCTTCCACACTGGTGGCCAGCGGCTTGCCGTAATGCACGTCGGCGCCGGCGGAGAGCAGCTGCCGCAGCAACCCCAGCACCACTGCCGACTTGCCGCCAAAGGCCTCACAGGAGCCGATCAGCAGGGGATCAGCAGGGTCGATGGGCGTGTGGGCGGGAGGGCTGAAACCATGTCAAACGCTCCCTGACCGGCGAGTTCCAACCAATTTATGAGGAGGTTTCCTGCCCCAGAATCAACCAGTGCCAGAAGTCATCGGGTAGATCGCCAGTCCCCTCACCGGCCTGGGTGCTTGCAAGCCAGCGCAGCAGACGATGGGCAGGCACCGCAAAGTCGTAGTGAATGCCTGGGCGCTCCGGAAAGGTCAGCGCACACCGGGTGGGATCCAGCGGCGCCCGGGCACCGGTCCACTGCAACAGATAGGTCCGGCTGAGGCCACCATCCAGACGACGGACCCCTTCGAAGCGTCCCTGCAGCAGGTGGAGCAGTGCCTTCTCGAGCGCCGGATCAAGGCCGCCCCAGTAGGGGGCATACAAGGGCAGCAGCACCGCCGCCGAAGCAACAGCGGTGCCGTCGGCGGCCTGGGCGCCGGCTTCAGGCATGCCTTCGGACGTGATCATGGGCTGTCCCATGCTGGCGCCGGCGGCCGCTTCTGCGCCATACCCGCTCAGCCCCTGCAATGACATCAACTCAGATCACGGTGGCGGTGACGGGGGCGAGCGGCGCCCTGGGCAGGGCCCTGCTGCAGCGCTGGCATCAGCGGGGGGCCAGCCTGATCGCCATCACCCACAGCACGGTGCCGCTGCAACTGCACGATCGCGCCGGGGCGCCGATCCCCTTGCAGCAGCTGACCTGGCAGGTGGGCCAGGAGCAGGTCCTGCTGGCCGAGCTCGACGCGGTTGATGTGCTCGTCCTCAACCACGGCATCAACCTCCAGCAGGAGCGCAGTGCCGAGGCCGCAGCCCAGAGCCTCGAGGTGAATGCCCTCAGCAGTTGGCGTCTGCTCGAGGGATTCGCGGCCCGGGTGGCCGGCCGCAGCGAGGCTGAACGAACCGGCAGGCCCAGGTCCGAGGTCTGGATCAACACCTCGGAGGCCGAGATCGAACCGGCCTTCAGCCCGCTGTACGAGATCAGCAAACGCCTGCTGGGACAGCTTCTGAGCCTGCGCAGCCTCGATCTGGCCAGGGCGGTGCGCATCCGCCGGCTGGTGCTGGGACCGTTTCGCTCGACGCTCAACCCGGTGGGGCTGATGCCGGTGGGCTTCGTGGCGGACCAGGTGCTGCTGCAGGCCTCCCTGGGCTGCAACCTGATCGTGGTCACCCCCAACCCACTGATCTATGTGCTGATGCCGCTCACCACCCTGGGCCGGTGGCTTTACAACACCTTGCTGACCCGGGCCTAAAAGTCGCGATCGGTCAAAATTTCGCAGCCGTCACTGGTGACCGCGATGGTGTGTTCCCACTGGGCCGAAAGGCTGCCGTCGACGGTGACCACGGTCCAACGGTCCCTGAGGGTGCGGCAGGCCTTGCTGCCGGCATTGAGAATCGGCTCAACCGCCAGGGTCATGCCCGGCCTGAGCTTCATGTTGGGGAGATCACGGGTTCGGTAGTTGAACACCGAGGGCTCTTCATGGAGGTTACGACCGACGCCATGGCCGGTGTAGTCCTCGACGACGGCAAAGCCATGGGCTTCGACGTGGTCCTGAACGGCGGCGGCGATGTCGAACAGGGTGTTGCCCGCCTTGATCTGGGCCAGGCCCTGCATCAGCGACTCCTGGGCGACCCGCGCCAGACGCTGTCCCTCCTCAGGGGTCTCCTCACCGACGCAGATGGTGATGCAGCTGTCGCCGTGATAGCCCTCGAAGTAGGCACCGGTGTCGACCTTGAGCAGGTCACCGGCCTTGATGACCCGCTTGCTGCTGGGAATGCCGTGCACTACCTCGTTGTTGATCGAGGCACAGATGCTGGCCGGGAAACCGTGGTAGCCCTTGAAGCTTGGGGTGGCACCCAGCTCGCGGATGCGGCGCTCGGCATGGGCATCGAGATCACCGGTGGTCAACCCGGGTGCGGCCAGGTCCTGCATCTCCCGCAACACCGTGGCGACGATGCGGCTGGCGCGGCGCATGATTTCGATTTCACGGGCCGACTTGATCTCGACGCCGCGGCGCGTCTTCTGAATGCGGGGCCCGGTCTCGACGGCGCTGGAGCGGGAGGCTGCGCCACTGCTGGGAGCGGACGCTGCCTTGGTGCTGGCGAGCAGATCAGCGAAGAGATTCATGCCATCCACCCTTGCATCGGGACCCTGGCGCAAGCTAACAACCCCTGTAGCTCCGCGCCTGTGTGCATCCTGGCGGTCCGACCCTTGCCATGAGCAAGCCCCCCACCGCGCCCGGCTGGCGTGAGCTGCACCGAACCCTGGCACCGGTGGTTGTGCTGCCCCTGCTGCTCACGGTGTCGACAGGCCTGGGCTACCGGCTGCTGCGCGACTGGGGAGGACTGGGTCGGGACCAGGCCCATGTGCTGATGGCACTGCACGAGGGTGAATGGCTGCAGCAATGGCTTGGCCAGGGGGGCGAGACCGTCTACGTGCTGCTCAACGGCCTGGGACTGCTGTGGATGCTGGGCACCGGGTGCGGCCTGCTGTGGCAGAGGCTGCGGCGCGCCCTGAGGAAAGCGCCACCCTGAGCCGGTACACTGTTGGTTTGGCCGGCACCTGGGGGCAGCCATGGCAGAAGCAACGGGTGAGGCACCCGATCGGGCGCCGAACTCAGCCAGGGACGCCAACGGCCCAACGAGCACCAACGCGAGCATCAACACCGTGGACAGCACCATCGAGAACGAGACCACCGACTCCAACGCAACCGTGGAGTCCGAGACCGTGGAAACGGCGGCGGCCGGTGAAGCCGTGACAGCCAGCACCGCCACGGCCGTGGCCACCCCCAGGGCCTCCACCGGCAAGCTCAGCGCCCAAGACCTGATCAAGGCCTTTGAAGCCGAGCAGCTCAAGAGTGATCTGCCCGAGATCTATGTGGGTGACACCGTCAAGGTCGGCGTGCGCATCCGCGAGGGCAACAAAGAGCGCGTGCAGCCCTACGAGGGCGTGGTGATCGCCAAACGCCATGGTGGGCTCAACGAGACCATCACCGTGCGCCGCATCTTCCAGGGCGTGGGCGTCGAGCGGGTGTTCATGCTTCACAGTCCCCAGGTGGCTTCCGTCAAGGTGGAGCGTCGGGGTAAGGTGCGCCGGGCGAAGCTCTTTTATCTGCGTGACCGGGTGGGTAAAGCCACTCGCGTGAAGCAGCTCCGGGGGCATCGGCCTTGCGCCGTTAGTTCAGTTGGTAGAACGCAGGTCTCCAAAACCTGATGTCGGGGGTTCAAGTCCTCCACGGCGCGTTCGATGCTCCCAACTGCTGTTTCGTGGTTCCGAAGATGGAGTTGGATCTGCAACCTGGTGATGTGGTGAAGGTGCTCGAATCAGCCGCTCTCGGCTGGGTGCGGGCTCGGGTGATCCGTGTCAAATCGGGTGGTCGGGTTGTCGTTCAGAGCGACCAGGGCCGTGAGTTCACGGCGCGCGGCAACCAGGTGCGCCTGATCGAGCCCGCGGGCTTCAGGCCCTGATCGTCTGCGCCGATCGGCGGCTCCGCTCTGCCAGCGTTCCAGTTGACGGGGGGACCGCCGATCACAGATACTTCTGAAGTCGCCGACCAACCGATCCAGGCCTAGCCGGATCGCGCTCAAGAGTGACACCAGACCAGGCCAATGGCCTTTCTGGGACTGTAGTTCAATCGGTTAGAGCACCGCCCTGTCACGGCGGAAGTTGCGGGTTCGAGCCCCGTCAGTCCCGTTTCAATCCGTCGAACCTCACGACCCCATGGCGGCCGTTTCCGTTTCGACTGATCAGCCGGTCAGGGTCCGCCTGGCACCCAGCCCGACCGGCACGCTTCACATCGGCACGGCGCGCACTGCGGTCTTCAACTGGCTGTTTGCCCGTCGCCACGGCGGCCAGTTTCTGCTGCGCATCGAAGACACCGACAGGTCGCGCAGCAAGAGCGAATACACCGCCAACATTCTTGATGGCCTGCAGTGGCTGGGCCTCAGCTGGGATGGCGAGCCCGTGATCCAGAGCGCGCGCATCGAAGCCCATCGTGCCGCCATCGCCCGGCTGCTCGCCAGCGGCCACGCCTACCGCTGCTATGCCAGCGACGACGAACTGACGGCCATGCGCGAGGCGCAGGCTGCCGCCAAGCAGGCGCCCCGCTACGACAACCGCCACAGAGATCTCAGCCCCGAGCAGGAGCAGGCCTACATCGCCGAGGGGCGAGAGGCGGTGGTGCGCTTCAGGATCGACGACGACGCCGTGATCACCTGGAACGATCTGGTGCGCGGTCCCATGCGCTGGAGCGGCAGCGATCTGGGCGGTGACATGGTGATCGCTCGCCGTGCACCCGCAGGCGAGATCGGCGACCCGCTCTACAACCTGGTGGTGGTGGTCGATGACGCCGCCATGGCCATCAGCCATGTGATCCGCGGCGAAGACCACATCGCCAACACCGCCAAGCAGTTGCTGCTCTACGAGGCCCTGGGCCACGCCGCACCGGTGTTTGCCCACACCCCTCTGATCCTCAACCAGGAGGGCAAGAAGCTCTCCAAGCGCGACGGCGTCACGTCGGTGAGCGACTTTCGTGCCATGGGTTACACGGCCGAGGCCCTGGCCAACTACATGACCCTGCTGGGCTGGTCGCCACCCGAGGGCATGGGCGAGCGCTTCAGCCTCGACGATGCGGCCCAGGTGTTTGATTTCGACCGGGTCAACAGGGCCGGGGCACGCTTTGACTGGGACAAGCTCAACTGGCTGAATGGCCAGGTGCTGCATGGGCTGAGCGCCACAACACTGCGGGATCAACTGGTTCCGCTGTGGACCGAACGGGGCTGGGGCGGCAGCGGCCCAGTGGCTGAGCCTCAATGGCAACTGGATCTCGCGATTCTGCTGGGGCCCTCGCTGACCCTGCTGGCCGACGGGGTGGAGCAGGCAACGCCGTTCTTCACGACCCCGGAGCTGAACGACGACGCCAGGGCCCAGCTGGAGGTCGAGGGAGCCCGCCCCTCCCTGGCCGCTCTGGCAACGGCGCTGGATCAGCATGGAGGCGCACCCCTGAGCGCCCCTGAGGCCCAGGAGCTGCTGACCGCTGCCGTCGGTGCTGCAGGCATCAAGAAGGGCGTGCTGATGAAATCGCTGCGAGCAGCACTGCTGGGCAGCCTGCAAGGCCCTGACCTGATCGAGACCTGGCGTCTACTGCACCGGATCGGCGCTGACCTCAGCCGCATCCGTCGCTGCCTGTGAGCCGACTGCGGGCGGATCGGCGACCAGCCCCAGCCGCGTCGCCAGGGGGCCGGCGCTGAGCCCCTGCAGGCCCACGGTCATCAGGATCGTCAGAAAGACCAGCCCCTGCAGCCGTCCGGCGCCCAGCACGCCCGCCTCCTCGAGGCGGATCGAAAACAGGGCCGCCACGGCCGCGGTGACGATCCCCCGCGGCGCCAGCCAGGCCATCAGCAGCTTTTCAGACCACGAGAACGGCAGGCCCCAGGTGGCCAGTCCGATGGCCAGGGGGCGCTGCAGCAGCATCAGCGCCAACACGCAGGCCACACCGCCCCAGCCCAGGGGACTGAGCTCGGCCCAGCTGACATCAGCCGCCAGCAGGGGAAACAACATCGTGATCGCCAGCATGGCCAGCTGACGGATCAGGTCATCGAGTTCGCTGGCCTCGGTGTCCAGGCGGCGGCCCACCACCACGCCGGCCGCCACCGCAGCCGGCAATCCCGATTCGGGCAACACCTGCTCGCACAGCGAAAACATCAGGAACACCACCCCCAGGCTGAGCTGCAGCCGCACGGGCGCCGCCGAGGCCTCGGGAATGCGTCGCAGCGCTGCCGTCAACAGCCAGCCGCTGGCAACTCCGACACCCACACCACCCAGCAGCCGCTCCAGCAGTCCCAGCACCAGCTCGCGCCAGCCGTGCAGGTTGCCCAGCACCAGCTCGAGCAGGAGCAGGGCCAGCACCGCGCCGATGGGCTCGAGCACCAGGCCCTCGCCTTCGAGCACCTCACCCAGGGGCGCCCGCAACCGGATCTGCTGCACCAACGGGTTGACCACCGTGGGACCGGTGGCCAGCACGATGGCGCTGAACACCGCTGCCAGCGGCCAACTCAGGCCCGCCAGGGTGTGGGCGGCCAGCAGACCGCCGGCCACTGCCAGCACCAGCCGGACCAGCACGATGCGCAGCACCGTGAGCTTGAGCGCATCGCCCGGCAGCTTCAGGTTGATGCCTCCATCGAACAGCACCAGGCTCACCAACAGCCCCACCACGGTCTCCAGGCCGATGCCCAGATCGAGGGGCTCGACCAGATGCAAGCCCGAGCGCCCGATCAACAGACCGGCCGACAGCAGCAGCACCACCCCGGGCAGACCGCTGAGCCAGGCCAGCGCCTGGGCCAGGGCCCCGGCGAACACCGTGACCCCCCAGAGCACACCCAGCCGCTCAGGCGTCATCCATCGAGGGCGTTGAACTGGGGTTCGACGCGGATGGCGATCACGGCACTGGGACGCAGCACCAGGTATTCACCCTCCATCTCCGAGATCGGCACATTGACGAAGGCCTCAGGAGCCGAGGCCGTCAGCACGCTTCCATACCACTGCTGAAACGCCTCGAGGTCGGCAAAGTGCACCACCTCGCTCTGACCACCGCTCAGGTGCAGGTGAATGGCGTAGCGGCGAGGGGTGCGGCCCATGGCGCGTCGTCACGTTGCTCACACAATGACCCATGGCCCCGGCTTTGTGCCAGCACCAACCGTTGGGGTGGCAGGGCAGCGGCGGCATAGAGCGGATGGCGGGGCTGGCCCTGCGCCGTCAGTCCCAGGCACAGCAGCTGATTCGCCAGACGGGGTTCTGTGGCGAGGCCCTGCCGCACCAGCTCCAGCACCTGCCGGTCGCGATAGCGCCAGACACCCTGGTTCCCCCACCCCAGCCAGATGGCGGCTCTGCGGCCCCGGGCCGCATGGTTGGCCTGCACAGTCAACGCCTCCTGCAACCAGCGATCGTTGTCAGGCCCCACCGGATCGGCTGCCCGCTTGAGCAGCGCTGGGCTGG
>RGUW01000063.1 GCA_010027605.1 Synechococcaceae bacterium WB9_2_112
AGGCCGAAGCTGATCTTGTACGTGGCGACGGCCTCCGGCGATGTGGCGATCTCCCAGAACTGACCGGGGCTCACCTGTGCCGTTTTCAGCAGCATGGCCGCGATGGGCAGCAGCAGCATCACACTGAGATAGACCCAGGTGATCCGCCATGGCCAGCTGGGTAGCGAGAGCCTGGGCAGGCGCCGCAGGCGGGTGAGGACAGCGGCCATCGCCGAGGCAGATCAATGCTGGGTCGACCGTATCACCGCCCCTCCCGTGTTACAACGGTAGACCGGTGGGGTTTTAGCCGTAATGGGGCTGGTCCCTCGATCCTCCTCAGTACCCATTTGATCAGAATGGGCCAAACGATTACGCGCCATGGGCATCCGCGTCGCCAATGTCAGCAAACGCTTCGGCGACTTCCGTGCCGTGGACGACGTCAGCGTGGATGTGGAGAGTGGATCACTGGTGGCGCTGCTGGGTCCATCCGGCTCCGGCAAAAGCACCCTGCTGCGGCTGATCGCAGGGCTTGAGGAGGCCGACGACGGACGGATCTGGATCACCGGTGAAGAGGCCACAGGGCGCACTGTTCAGGACCGCCAGGTGGGCTTCGTCTTTCAGCACTTCGCCCTGTTCAAGCACCGCACAGTCCGCCAGAACGTGTCGTTTGGCCTCGAGTTACGCCGCTGGAAGCGCGAGGCCATCCGACGCCGGGTGGATGAACTGTTGGAGCTGGTGCAACTGCAGGGCCTGGGGAACCGTTACCCGTCACAGCTCTCCGGCGGCCAACGCCAGCGTGTTGCCCTGGCAAGGGCCCTCGCGGTGCAGCCGAGGGTGCTTCTGCTGGATGAACCATTCAGCGCCCTGGACGCCAAGGTGCGCAAGGAGCTGCGGGCCTGGCTGCGCAACCTCCACGACGAGATGCACGTCACCACCGTGATCGTGACCCATGACCAGGAGGAAGCCATGGAAGTGGCGGACAAGATTGTGGTGATGAACAACGGCAAGGTGGAGCAAATCGGCACCCCAGCCGAGATCTACGACCATCCGTCCAGCCCCTTTGTGATGGGTTTCATCGGGGCGGTCAACGTCCTGCCCCAAGGGGCCATTGGCGTGGCCGGCGGTGGCGAAGCGGGAGCGCCGGCCGAAGCACAACTGTTTGTGCGCCCCCATGACGTGGAGGTGTTCACCGAACCCCAGCAGGGCACCGTCCCGGTGGAGCTGCGGCGGATTAGCCACCGCGGCCGCGATCTCCAGGCTGAGCTGGTGATGGCGGATGGCCAGGTGATCACGGCCCAGATCCCTCGGGAACAACTGGCCTTCAACAGCGTCAGCGCAGGCTGCAGGTTGCATGTGCGCAGCCGCGAAGCCAGGGCATTCGTGCCGGACTACACGATTTAGGAAGATGCGCAAGCCCTTAGGGCACATCCCCGGTAGAATTTAAGAACTACCTTCGGGTTGTGTCCATGGTGAGCTGTTGTTCTCAGCCACGTTTCGCTATGCCTTGATCAGCCTGCTGGAGATCGCCGGCAGCGAAACAGGCATCACCGCCATCGACATTGCACGTCGCAACGGCATCTCCGCGACCTATCTGGCCAACGTGCTCAGTGATCTACGACGGCTTGGATTGATCAAAAGCCAGAAGGGGCGCCGTGGCGGATATCAACTGACCCGTGACCCTCGCGAGATCAATCTGCTCCTGTTGCAACAGGGCCTGGCCGGATCAGCGACCGATATCACACCAGCTCAACCCTGGCTGGATGAACAGGAACAACGCTGGCGACAGGAACTGGAAGACACCAGCCTCGAGAACATTCGCGTGGCAGCGGAACAGGTTGCAAAAACAAGCCAAACCAAAACTTCATTGCCCGTGCCGGATGGCAGAGGAGCAGACCCATAGGGGCCTCCTCTATACAGGCAGCCCCCGCTCGTTGAAGATCCCCTCAAATAACACCGAGCTGAGGTAGAGCTCGCCCGAATCCGGCACTTCACCGAATAGGCGGGGTTACGCCCCTCGATCTTGGCCAGCACGCGGGCGCCAAATCCCTCTCTCACACAAGTTAGCTGCACCAGCCGCGGGGTTTCAGGCAGAACGCTGCAACACAAAGCCAGCCACGATGTGACTGGCTCACTGCGACATCAAAGGACCTGACATCGCACTCGCAGTAGCCTAGCTCTGCAGGTACAAGCCACGATGCCAAGTGCAATCAAGAGGAGCATCTCATTGCCCTCCTGCAACGCAATCGGCATTCAGCACCAACGGCTCCGGGCGGATGCTGGCAACCCTTCCATCGGAACGGTACTGTGCGACCTCAAGAGGCCCCTGATGACGAAGAATCCGCCCATTGTGGAATTCAAGCGTGTAGCTAATCTGGAGAGTTCCTGTTCGTGCCATCGCTAGCGTCCTCAAGCCTGAACAGCGGCCAGTGGCACCAGCAGATCATCCTTACTGACCTGCTGCAGCACACCACTAGCCTTAAAACGATTCAGCGTCTTGGTGACGGTGACACGCGTTAATCCGGAAATATCACCAAGGGCTTTGTGAGTCAGATTCATGTCCTTGAGGGACAGGCGATACCCGAGGGTGTTGACCTGACCAAAGCGGCGGCTGATCCAAGCGAGCAAGGTCAGCAAGCGCTCTTCAGCCAACTTAATACGATTCATCAGGAAGATTTCCTCCAGATTCTGAATCTGCCGTTGAAGCAATCCGGAGATATCCTGATGGCTTGGCTGAAACTGCTCCACAACCACGGTTGAAATGCACTGGATCTCAATCGGCTTGATGGCGGAATAGGCAGCGGTGACCCAGTCACCTGGCCCCCAGATGCCCAACACAATAGATTCGCCCTCCACATCCCAGGCGGAGGTGCGGATATAACCGTCCTGAATTCGCCAGCTCAACGAATCCGGCAGGACATCACCAGGCTGGAGCGTGAGGCGGAGAGGAGTCTGAAGCGCGGTCGTCATAACAAGTAGGCAATGGAGTCATGGCAGTAACACGGCCGGCACTCGTCCCGGCCCAGGGCATTCGGCGACAACAGCTCATGACAGGAGCGAAACTCCAGAAAAGGTAGCACGCAAACCCGGTCGGTCTAGCGGGGATTCAGCGCAAAGGGCGCTTCGTCAACCGTCCAACTCCTAGACGCGTAGTCCCAGAGGGGCATCAAGGTGCCCCAGGCTCGGGCCCAGCTGCCCACGGCGACCCGACAGGCGGACGCCGCCTTCAGATGAAATACATGGCCTGGGCCTGAAGCAGCGCATCCCGCCGCTCAATCAGCTGCTCAAGACTTGTGGCCTCCAACAAGGCAAGACGGGCTGTCTGCAGATCCCCGGCAAGGGCATGCAAAACCTGAAACTCGGGGGTTTCACGGGTACCGCCATCGCGCAGCTGGGGCTCTCCCTCAAGCACCTGCACCACTTCAGAGACCAGAATCTCCGCGGGGGGCCGCATCAACTGATAGCCACCCTTGGGCCCGCGGATCGAGCGCAAGATCCCTCCTCGGCGCAGGCTGGTGAGCATCTGCTCCAGGTAGCGATCGGGAATGCCCTGGCGGGAAGCGATCTCACCCACTTGCATCACGCCGCCGCTCTGAAACTGGCCGGCCAGCTCGATCAGGGCCACCAGCCCGTATTCGGTCTTCGCGCTGAAGGGCACTGGACTGAACGCGACTGGTGTCCCCGGATTGTGACAGCTTCTAGAGCCCTCGCGAAAGGGGGCCGCGGTTCCCGATCGATGTAGTTGGGAATACCCCTGAAGGCACCCCGGGATCTACAATCTCCACGTGTCCAATCGGATTTTCGTGGCTTTTACGCAATCCCCCTTGACCCGTCGGCTCGGGGCCGGCCTCACGCTGGCGACCATCGGTCTCAGTAGCGCCGCCGTGCTCACCTCCCCCGCACTGGCCCAGCAGAAGAAACAGGCTGCTGCGCCCCAGGAGTTGCTGGTGGTGAGTTACGCCGTCACCAAGGCCGCTTACGACAAGATCTTCCCGCTGTTTGCCGCTGACTGGAAAAAGAAAACCGGCCAGACCGTGACGCTGCGCGGCAGCTATGGCGGTTCGGGCTCGCAGACCCGTGCTGTGATCGATGGCCTGGAAGCCGATGTGGTGCATCTGGCCATGTCTGCCGACGTGAACAAGATCGAGAAGGCAGGCCTGATTGAACCCGGCTGGGAGAAGGAGAATCCCTACAACTCCACACCGGTGAACTCCACCGTGGTGGCCTTCGTTCGGCCCGGCAACCCCAAGAAGATCCAGGGCTGGAAGGATCTTGACAACCCCAACGTCGACATCATCGCCGCCAATCCGAAAACCTCCGGAGGTGCCCGCTGGAACTACGCGGCCCTGTGGGGACAGGTGACCGAGCAGGGCGGCAGCGACGCCGACGCCAAGAAATACATCCTGGGCGTGTACAAGAACGTCGATGTTCTGCCCAAGGATGCCCGTGAAGCCACAGACACCTTTGTGAAGCGGCGCAAGGGCGACGTGCTGCTGAACTGGGAAACCGAGGGGATCCTGGCCCGCCGCAACGGCGAGTGGACCGTGCCCTACAGGCTGTTCAGCCCAAACGTGCTGACGGAACAGCCGGCCACTGTGGTGGACAAGAACGCCGACAAACACGGCACCCGCAAGGTGGCTGAGGCCTTTGTGAAATTCCTGTTCACCACTCCTGCCCAAAAGGTCTTCGCCGATTACGGCTTCCGTCCGGTCACGCCTGAGGGCAAGGCCTATGGCAAGAGCAAGTTCCAGGAAGTGAAGTTCTTCCGAATCAGCGACCTGGGGGGCTGGTCGAACTTCGACAAGCAGCAATTCGGCAAAGGTGGTAACTGGGATCAGATCTTCAAGAAGAGCCGCTGACCACGAGACCATCCAGGAATCTCGCCACCCCGCCAGCCCCGGCGTCTTCGCCGGGGCTTTTTGCTGAGAAGACGGCCCCAGCGCCCAGCTCCGAGCCGACAAACCGGGCTAGAGTTGCAATTGTCGATCCAGTAATCGAGGTTCTAGCGGAGTGCAATGCTGTTCCGCAGCTGCTGGCACGGGCACGGGTGATGAGAGTCGTTCATTGCTTTTGGAGTGATGGTGGCAGCCAGAATTCACTCCTTCATCAACCGCACAGCTGATGTGTGAGCTTCTGGCCCTCAGCGCCAATACCCCCACTGATATGCGCTTTTCCTTCCGTGGGCTCGCACGTCGCGGGGGAGCCACTGGAGTGCATGGAGATGGTTGGGGTTTGGCAAGCTATGACCCTGAAAACGGTGGGCTCCACATCTACCGCGAGGAAAGTCCAGCCGCCTTTTCACCCGTAGCAGCAGAACTTGCGGACCTCGATCTGAAGTCGCTTGTGTCCCTGGCCCACATTCGCAAAGCGACCCAGGGGGTGATTGCGCTGGAAAACTGCCATCCCTTCCATCGCAGTTGGCATGGCCAGGACTGGGTCTTCGCTCACAATGGTGACATTCAAAGCTCAATTCCGAGCGGTGCACCATTTCAACCTATAGGCAATACTGACAGCGAAGCTGCATTTTGCTGGATCCTGAATAGCCTCGATCAGAGATTTTCAGAGCCTGCCGATGGCAATAGTCTGTTCCACCAACTCCATCAGCACTCGGCAACACTCGCCGGCCAGGGCATCTTCAACTGTCTGATCAGCAATGGCGAATGGCTTTATGCCTATTGCGGCACGCGCCTACACACGATTACCCGGAGAGCCCCATTCACGACAGCAACCCTCGCCGATGATGACGTGACCATAGATTTTTCCAAAGTCACCACGATTCATGATGTAGTTACGATCGTGAGCACAGAACCGCTCACGAGCAACGAACAGTGGCGTCAGCTAGAGACTGGCGAGGCTCTGCTGTTGCAACGCGGCGAAGTCATTCAGCGTCGCTTGTCAGCTCAGTCGCCCTGAGTCGGATTGAAGCCCTCAAGCCCAGCCTGTAGGACATAGGCGTGTCGATAGCCCAGCTGTTGTAGTCGACTCACCAGGATGCGAGCACGTCGCTCAGCATTGCTATAGCAGAGCAACGGCTCGTTTCGATCTGGACACCGCAGCATTAGCTGCCGGTTTGAGGCCTGGTGATTGAGCTGGAGGGCTGATGGGATGTGATAGCTGCCGTGCTCTTGGACAGATCGCGCATCGAGCAACCGAACACCCTCCCAAAGCAACCTCTTGGCCTCCCTGACTGTCAGAGCACGCACCAACTGAGCTGGGGCAAAGACATGTGACTGCAGGCTGCCCCCAAAGTCAGCATCAAATGATGAGTCTGCAACACCATGTTCATAGCCCATGTATCAAACCGAAGTGATCACATTTTCACTGTAGACATCACAGTTAAGGGGCACGTAAACAGCACCACACCGAGCTGAAACCGCAGGCACCCGCCCAGCCGCAGCTATACCAGAGCGCAGAACGCAAAAATTCACCGGTATGTTGCTCGGACTACCGTGGTTTCCTGCAATTCCGTGCAGGATGCGCTCACGACGCCCTTTGGCCATGAGCAACGCTGGTCTTCACCCCCATGAACTCAAGCTGCTCCTGCGCAGCCCGGATGCTCCCCATGCCCCCTTGGTCGTGGACGTGCGGCGAAGGGGCCAGTTCAATCGCTCCCATATTGCAGGCAGTCATCACCTCCCAGTGGCGCGTCTGCTGAGCAGCGAGCAACCCGACCGCGATCTGATCCTGGTGACGGAGCGCACTGAGGAGGCGATTGCCATTGCGGATTCTCTCCACAGCAGTGGTTTTCACCGACGCATCCAGCATCTGAGTGGGGGAGTGAAAGCCTGGCAGGAGGCGGGACTGGCCCTGGAATCCAACGGCAAAGGGGGCGTTGGTGTGCAGACAACCTGGAGTCTGCGGGAACCATGGGTCCTGAGCCTGGTACTGCTCGGGCTGGCAGCTGGTCTGCAACAAGGCAGTTCAGGGCTGCTGTTGAGCGCCGGGGTGGTGTGGTTGCTGCTACCGGGCCTGAGCCAGCTTCTGCAACGTGGGGGTGAGCGTCTGCAGCGGCGCTGCAGCTGATGGCTGGGATCATCCACGCTAAAGCAAACACCGCCACCGATCAGCGCCAGGGGGCCTGGCGGGTCGGAGACCATCCAGGACAACGGCAGTTTGCGACCCTCTTCAGCCGTGAAACGCTGCAGCTGGAGTGCGGCCAGTCCTTTGGACCGATCACCCTGGCCTACGAAACCTGGGGACAACTGAATAGCACGGCATCGAATGCCATCCTGCTTCTGCATGGCTTCAGCGGCGATAGCCACGCAGCAGGAGGGCAAGGACCTGGGCATCACCATCCCGGCTGGTGGAACACCGTGATCGGGCCGGGGTTGGCGATCGACACCAACCGCTTCTTTGTGATCTGTCCCAGTGCGTTCGGCAGCTGCCATGGCAGCACGGGGCCAGCATCCCTGGCAGTGGATGGTCGCCCCTACGGGAGTCGTTTTCCGGTGATCACCATTCGCGACATGGTGGCCACGGAGAAAGCCCTGGCTGAACAGATCGGAATCAACCAGTGGTATGCCGTCATCGGCGGTTCGATGGGCGGCATGCGCGCGCTGGAATGGGCCATTGACCATCCAAGCCAAGTTGAACGGTTGCTGGCGATGGCCACCTGCGCGGCTGTGAGCGCAGAGGTGATCGCGCTGCATGCCACACAAATCCAGGCTATTGAACTGGATCCTGACTTCAAAGGCGGCAACTACTACGAAGCTGGTCGGCATCAGCCACAACGAGGCCTTTGCCTGGCCCGTTCGATCGCCCGCATCAGCTACGGCTCAGGCCAGGAATTCGACATTCACTTCGATCGACGCCCTGCAGACAACTCCGACCCAATCGTGAATGGCTGCTATGCCGTTGAAGCGTACCTACTGGAGCACAGTGAAATCAGCGCCAAACATCTTGATGCCAACAGCTATCGGATACTCACCCGAGCCATGAGCCACCACGACATTGGACGTGGACGGGGAGGCATCACGAATGCGCTGGCTGCAATCACGGCACGAACCACGGTGGTCTCAATTGCATCAGATCGCCTCTTTCCTCCGAGATTGCAAAACGAACTCGCACAGGGGATCAAGGACAGCGTGACCTTGACACGCATCGACTCCCTACACGGCCACGATGGCTTTCTGTGCGAACAGCAACAGATCAGCGAGATCCTGCGTCAAACACTTGGTTGCGTCAACAACCAGACCTAATTGGCTGAATTCCTTGGCCATGGGAAGACGTAGGACAGATCGCGACTACCGTCGATGGCCCGGATCCTCGACACAGCAAAAAGAATCAGAGGAACACCAATACCGACGGGGCTCAGCAGTAAACCTGCAACAATCAACAGGAATGGCCCTAAGTTGTTGGGAATCTGATGGGCTGCTGTCATCGTGAAAGACCAACCACTGATCAACTGGATGCAGTCTGAAGAAAGTGGGGAAACAAGGCGTAATCGGGCTTACAGCGCAAGGCGCATCAGCCCACACAGACGAGCATTACCGGCCATCCTAAAATCCATGACCACAACATGCCTATCCCACCAGCATCAGCTGCGAGCATTGTCAATCGCGACAGCTTGATTCAGGTTGACGAACTCAATCAGTTGCTACAACAACATGACGAGAAGTTACTGATCCTTGGCATGACGCCCCAGTGGCGCTTTGTGCAGCGGCACATTCCGCATTCGGTTCAAATCTGGCGTCCAGCTATCAACAAGCCGAGGAGCTGGTTGCTCAGCGATGGTAAGCAGTTTCAGGCCCTGGCTAGGGGGATGGGAATTGACCATGACAGCCGTGTGGTGATCTGGGATGAGCACTACGACGCCACACGTCTGTGGTGGGCTTTCGCCCATTTCGGAAAAGCCGATGTGCAGGTGTTGGATGGTGGCCTGCAGGCCTGGCGACAGGCAGGTCTGCCCTTGCATCGCGGACCGGCACGCAACGCATCCAGGAGGGGACAAGGGAACTTCACAAGCGCAGCAGGAACAGTCTTTCCCATCGCGTCAGCAGCTTTTGTTCTTGAGAGCAAGAACAAACCGATCGCACAACTCTGGGATTGCCGCGACCCCGACGAATGGCATGGACAGCGCCGCTTAAAGGGCGCCCGCAAGCCCGGACGAATCCCATGGGCCCAGCACCTGCCTTGGCAACTATTTCGTCAGGACCGTTCCGAGGGAAGCCGGTTTCGTCGACCCGAAGAGGTGACAGGTGTGATTGAGACCCGTGGCCTGGATGCCACGCGACAGCAAATCTTCTACTGCCAGGCAGGCGTGCGAACAACCACAGCGATTTTCACGCTCTACAGGCTTGGCTGGCCCGCTGAAAAGCTGTTCAACTACGACGGATCTTGGCGGGAATGGAGCGCCGACCCCAACCTCCCCTCGACGTCATCAACCGATCACCCCAGCTTCCGACGCGATCGCGTCAGCATCCTTTGGCCCAAGGGATGAATCTCAGGATTACGGGCGGCCCCCCACCGGCACCACCTGCATGCCCACCGGCGCCAGGGCGATCAACGCCAGCTTGATGTGCTGAATCCCGAAGGG
>RGUW01000064.1 GCA_010027605.1 Synechococcaceae bacterium WB9_2_112
TCTACGACTCGCTCATCGGCAAGCTGATCGTCTGGGGCGTCGACCGTGAACATGCCCTCAAACGCCTGCGGCGGGCCCTGTCGGAATGTGCGGTGACCGGAATTCCCACCACCATCGACTTTCACCTGGCGCTGCTGGAGCGACCCGAGTTCCAGCGCGGTGACGTGCACACCAAGTTTGTGGAGCAGGAGATGCTGCCCCAGCACTGAGCGGGCTCAGGCGATCGGCAGCGAGCGCTGCATCACCTGGGTGATCAGTCCCTGCTGGCCCACCAGCAGCTCCCGCAGCAGGCTGATCAGCCCCACCCAGACCACAGGGGTCACATCGACACCGCCGATCGGCTGAATCAGACGACGGGTCGGCGCCAGCAGGGGCTCGGTCGGTGCGCCGACCAGTCGCATCACCCCCTTGCTCAGATCGATCTGGGGGTACCAGGTCAGCACGATGCGAAACAGGAACAGCAACGTCCAGGCGGCCAGCAGCAGGCCCAGGGCCAGGTGAAGCAGGGGCAGGGCCGTCACAAAGCTCTAAGCAGCGTGTCTGGAAGCCTAGGAAGCGACGATCACTGCCTAGGATCCCAGCCATCGCGCAGCGGCCCAGGCCATGACCCCTTCCCTCGCCAACTTCCTCAGCAGCCTCGTCTGGGGCGCGGTGATCGTGGTGGTGCCGATCACGGTGGCTCTGATCCTGATCAGCCAGAACGACCGGGTCGACCGCAAGCTCTGATCCAGGAGCCCGCCTGACAGGGTCCTTAAACTGAGTGAATCCATTCCCTCGCCCATGCGGGCTGGGTTCACCAGGGTGACACCGCGTGGTCAACGCCAGCCTCAACTGGGCCAGCATCGTCGGCATCGTGCTCGCCGTCGGCGGAGCACTGCTGTATTTCATGCGCAGCTTCAAGCCTGCCCTGGCCCGTGACTACGACGTGTTCTTCGCAGCCGTGGGCCTGCTCTGCGGCGGCATTCTGTTCTTCCAGGGCTGGCGTCTCGATCCGATCCTGCAGTTCGGTCAGTTTCTGCTCGCCGGCACGACCGTCTTCTTTGCCTACGAGAGCGTGCGCCTGCGTGGGGTGACCACCGAACAGGCCCGCCGTTCGTCCTACTTCGAGGACGACGAACCTCCCGCCCCCTACCGGCCGCAGATGGGCGGACGCAGCTGGGACGCGGGCGTGGATCGCTTTGACGAACCCGAGCCGATCCGGCGTCGCATCCCCAGCCGCGACGACGACGAGGCCGACGATTTCTACCGGCCCCGACGTCCCAGCAGCCGCGCCGCCATTCCCGAACGGGCCGCCAGCCGCCGCGGCGTCGACGAGGCCTGGGAGCGGGACGCACCCGAACCCAGGCGCACCTCACGCTGGAGTGCCGGCGCCGCCAGCAGCAGCGAGCCCCCCGAATTCGGCGCCCGCCGCCGTGAGCGCGACAGCCGTCCCGAACCCCGTCGCGGCAGTCGTCCGGCAGCGGGCGAGGATGCCATTCCCCGCTCAAGCCGGCGCGGGCCCAGCCCGGCAGCGGCAGCAACGGCGCCCCAGGCCCCCGTGCCACGGGCCCCACTGGGTGAACCGATGCGCAGCAGTCGAGCTGGCGGGGCTGGCATCAGCGATGCCGACTTTCGTCCTGTCGACAGTGCCGCGCCAGCCACCCGGCCAGCACCCGAGAACGGCGCGCCACGCGAAGCCGCCCCAAGGGAACCCCGGCCGCGCGACAACTCCTCACGGTTCGACGACTGATTGACCCGTCTGCGGAAGCTGTTGATCCCCATGCTGCTGGGCGCCGCTGCCCTGGGGTTGGGTGGCTGCGACAGCGACAGCGTGGGCCTGGGGCTGTTCAACCGCCGCCAGGCTCCCCCTGCGGCGCTGGGGGAAGCCCAGCAACGTCGCGATCCGGCCCTCAGCGGTGACGGCCGCCTGCTGGCGAGCATCGTCGAATCGAATGGACGCAGCACGGTCCTGCTGCAGGAGCAGCCCAGCGGCCGCGTTCCAGCTCAGCGCCGGTGAGCTGGAACGGTCGCTACCTGGCCCTGCTCCTGCAGCAGGGCACCCAGACCATCGCAGCGATCGAAGATCGGCTGAGCGGCCAGCTGCTGCGCCTCCCGCCACCACCAGGGGCCAGGATCGAGCAGCTGAGCCTGGCGCCCGACGGCCAGACCCTGGCTCTGCAACTGGTGCAGGGCGGCCAGCAGCGGGTGCAGCTGTTTGACCTGTCGACCCTGTTGGAGCCCGACCGGGCTGCCGGGATGCGCAGCAGCAATCCACTGCCGTGAGAGGGCAGCAATGAGAGCGCAGCCATGAGAGCACGACGGTGGAGCCCGGGTTTGCTGCTGAGCGCCCTGCTACCGGCGATGGTCAGCGGCTGCATGGGGACGATGCCGGTGCCGCTGAACGGTCTCAACCGCCAGCTTGAGCAGGCCGGCGGCCATCGCAACCCCTCCCTGGGTGAACGCTGGCTGGCCGTGATCGAACAGCGGGGCGGCCGCGAGCAGGTGCAGCTGGTCGATCTGCAGCTGCAGCGACCGGTGCCCCTGCCCGGGCTCAATCGGGCCGACGCCCTACCGATCAGCGTGAGCGTCGATGCCCGGGGCGAGCGGCTGGCCCTGGTGCGTCAGCTTGAGGGCCGCAGCGAGGTGGTGCTCTATCGCCGCGCCCTGCAGAGCCTGCAACCGATTGCGATGGGCCCCGGTGCCATTGCCACCGCCGTCAACCTGCGGGCCGACGGCCGCCAACTGGCCGTGCAGGTGAGCCGCGACGGGCTTTGGCAGATCGATCTGGTCTCCCTGCCCTGACCTGGCCTCAGGGAACCAGTCCAGCCCAGTGCAGAAACGTGTCGTGGCTGATAACCTCAACCAGCAGCACGGCCGCAAAACCCACCATGGCAAAGCGACCGTTGACCCGCTCGGCATAGGCACTCCAGCCGAAGGCCGGAACCTCGGAGGTGGTGGCACTGGTCTCGGAAGTGGTCATCGGATCAGCCATGGCGGGTGAGGTCGTAACCGGCAGCGGGAAGCAAGCGCCAGCTTCCCGTACCGTCGAGCTCGAGCACGGTGTCGTGGAAGGCCGTCAGGGTGGGACGGTGGCCAACGCTGACGAAGGCCATTTCCCGTTGGCTCAGCAGACCGTAGAGATGGGACTCGGTTGCCACATCGAGGGCACTTGTGGCCTCGTCGAGCACCACAAAACAGGGTGAATTGAGCAGCAAACGGGCAAAGGCCAGTCGCTGCTGCTCGCCGAGCGAGAGCAGCCTGGGCCAGTCCTGTTTGACCTCAAGCTCGGGGTAGCGCTGGACCAGCTCCCCCAGGCGCACCTGCTCGAGCACATGGCGCAACTGCTCATCGCTGAAGCGATCGGGCGCCTGGGGGTAGCTGAGCTGTTCGCGCAGGCTGCCCAGCAGCATGTAGGGCTTCTGGGGAATGAACAGCAGATCGCCCACCGGAGGTCGCTCCACCTGCCCAGCGGCGGCAGGCCAGAGACCGCTCACCAGCCGTAGAAACGACGTCTTGCCACAGCCCGACGGCCCTACCACCAGCAGCCGCTGCTGGCGGTCGACCGTGAGACTCAGATCGCGGATCAGACAACGGTTCGAGCGGGGCGGCAGCAGGTCGACATGGCTCAACAGGATCGAGCCATGGCGTTGCAGCGATGGTTCCGAAGCCGCAGGCCCATCGTGATCGCGCTGCCCGGCGGCCTCACGGCTGAGCTGCTCAACCTTGCCCTGAAAGCCCTCAAGACGGCTGATCGATGCCGAAAACGCCGCGAGACGGTCAATGTTGTTGACGATATAACTGACCGAAAACAACACCTGAGAGAAGGCGATACTGGCCTGACCGAACACACCGAAATCAACTTCTTTGGCGAAGTAGATGGGAGCAATGACCAACCAGGGCAGAAAACGCGAAAAATAATCATAGGAGCGCTGTATCACACTGATGAGCGCTTCCCAGATAATCAGACGGTCATAGTTGCGGATCGCCCCACTGAGCCTGCGTCCCGCCTCCTTGCCCTCCTGGTTTTCACCGCGGTAGAAGGCGATCGATTCAGCATTATCGCGGATGTGCACCAGGCCGTAACGAAAATCGGCCTCGAGCTTGAGCTGCTGATAATTCAGCATCACCAGCTTGCGGCTGGCAAAGACCACCAATGCCGTTCCACCCACCGAATAGGCCAGCAACAGCAGGGCGAGCTGATGGTTGATGCTCCACAACACGATGATGAAGCTCACAAAGGTGAGCAGAGCCGAGAGGATTTCAACCGTGACACTCAGGCTTGTCCCGGTGAAGCTGGCGGCATCCTGTGAAATGCGCTGATCAGGGTTGTCGATCTCCTCGACCGACTCATCATTGGGATTGAGGTTGTAATAAACGCGGTTCTGCAGATAGCGAGTCAGCAGCCTGCCGCTGAGCCATTCACGCCACAGCAGACCCAGCTTGGGGATCAGGTAACTCTGCAGCGCCCTGATCGGCAGTGCCAGCACCAGACAGAAGGCATAGATGGCGACGGTCTTCCAGAAGCCATCGCGGTCGTAGGCGACCAGCGTGTTGTCGACGTTGCGGGCGATGAAACTGATGCCGACGTTGATGCCGTTGATCACCAGGATCAGCAGTGTGATCACCCCCATCAGCAGCCAGGGGACCCAGCGGCCCTGGCGCAGACGGGTCCGAAACGCTGCAAAACAGATCAGCCCGGCAGCCATCAGCACCATGACCACCGCACCGATTGGCCCCTGCCACACGGCGGCCACCTGCTGGGGCACTCCGGGTAGAAAGCGGTCGCGCAGTTCGGGCACCAGGCTGCCGGCCAGGGTCACCGCACCGGTCAGCAGCAACAGCGTGACCCCTACCACCACGGCCAGCAGGGCCAGCACCAGCAGCAGAAACTGCCAGGCACTGCCGCTGCTGCTGCCGTTCTCCAGCGGCAGAAAGTAGGGCTGGGCCAGCCGTTGCAGCTTGCCGAGCTGGGCCCGCAGGGCCTGAAACGGGTTCATGGGGATCGTCGGCTGGGCCCATTGTGACGTGGGGGCCCGGCGCTTCAGCCGGGCGGCCAGGCCAGCGGCCGGCCACCGATCACGTGCACATGCAGATGAAACACGGTCTGGCCGGCTTCGGCCCCGCTGTTGATCACCGTGCGCCAGCTCTGCAGGCCTTCCTGCCGTGCGACCCGGGCAGCGACCAGCAACAGATGGCCGAGGAGCGACTGATGCGCATCGGTGGCCTCGGCCAGCTGGGCGATGGGTTCCCGCGGGATCACCAGAAGGTGCACGGGCGCCTGGGGCTGCACATCGCGAAAGGCGATGCATTGATCGTCGCCATAGACCTGGTCGCAGGGGATCTCGCCCCGCAGGATCTTGCCGAACACGGTGTCGCCGTCAGGGGCCATGGCCGATGTGACAGGGGGTGGCACTGATCAAACAGACGCCTGATCACCGCATGCTGGCACGTTGCACCACGGCAACCCTGCAGGGGCTGGAGGCCATTCCCGTCGATGTGGAGGTGGATCTGGGACCCGGCCTGCCGGCGCTGCAGATGGTGGGCCTGGCCGACACCGCCATCCACGAATCCCGTGAGCGGCTGCGCTCGGCGCTGCGCAACAGCGGCCTGCGGGTGCCCTTGACCCGCATCGTGGTGAACCTGGCCCCGGCAGCGCTGCGCAAGGAGGGATCGGGCTTTGACCTGCCGATCGCCCTGGCCCTGCTGGTGGCCAGTGGACAGCTGCCACCTGAGCGGCTCGAAGGGCTGTGGTGCGCTGCCGAACTGGGCCTCGATGGCCAGCTGCGGCCGATCCGGGGGGTGCTGGCCCTGGCGATCGCCGCCCGTCGAGCTGGTGCCCGTGCCCTGCTGGTGGCCGAAGCCAACGGAGCCGAGGCAGCCCTGGTCGATGGACTCGGCGTCTGGGCTGCCGCCTCGCTGCGCCAGGCCCTGGATCTGCTGGACCCTGAAGGCCCGTCGCGGCGAGGCCCGCCGCGGCCCAGGTCGCTGCCGCCCCAGCCGGCAGCCACCGGACTGGATCTGGCCGATGTCCAAGGCCAGATCCACGGCCGCAGAGCCCTGGAGATCGCGGCGGCCGGAGAGCACCACCTTCTGCTGGTGGGCCCGCCGGGCAGCGGCAAGACGATGCTGGCCCGCAGGCTGCCTGGCCTGCTGCCCCCGTTGAGCGAAGCCGAGGCCCTGGCCATCACCCAGATCCACTCGGTGGCAGGACTGCTGCAGCAGGGCCCGGGACTGATCAGCGAACGGCCGTTTCGCAGCCCGCACCACAGTTGCTCGGCCACGGCCCTGATTGGCGGCGGCGGCAACCCGCGCCCCGGCGAGCTCAGCCTCGCCCACCACGGGGTGTTGTTTCTCGATGAGCTGGCCGAATTCCCCAGGGATGTGCTCGATCAACTGCGGCAACCGCTGGAGTCGGGCGAGATCTGGATTCACCGCGCCCGGCTCCAGACCCGTTTTCCGTGTCGCACCACCCTGGTCGCCGCCACCAACCCCTGCCCCTGCGGCTGGCATGGTCACAGCAGCCAGCGGTGCATCTGCCTGCCGTCACGTCGTGCCCGGTACTGGGCACGGCTGTCGGGACCGCTGCTTGACCGGCTGGATCTGCAGGTGGTGGTCCAGCCGGTGGCTGCCGAGCAGCTGCGTCAGAACTATCGCCCAAGCCCGACAGATGCCGGGTCTTCAGGCTGCGAGAGCACGGCCGTGGTGGCGGCGCGGGTGCGGGAAGCGCGGCAACGCATGCACCATCGCAATCCCGACGGCCACAGCAATGGCGGACTGGGAGTTGCAGCGTTCGGCCGGTGCGTGCAGATCGATGACGCGGCGCTCAGACTCTGGGAGCACGCCATCACGGCACGACGCCTGAGCGGCAGGTCAGGCGATCGGGTGTTGCGGGTAGCCCAGACGATCGTCGATCTCGATGGCCAGCGCCAGATCAGCGAGTCGGCGATCGCCGAGGCCCTGAGCTATCGCTCCTTCGATCAGCTCAGCTGACGGAAATCAGGCTCAACTGAAAGACATGCCTGCCGGACAGCCGCAAGTCAGGACAGGAGCCCGTCCCCGTCGGGCGGGATCAGCGGCGACGGCGACGCTGCTGGGCCTTGCGCTTGTACTTCTCGGTCGGGGTCTCGTGGTGGCGCAGACGCTTGAGGTCGGCAAAGATCCCGGCTTTGGAGACCTGGCGCTTGAAACGGCGCAGGGCCGATTCAATACCCTCGTTTTCGCCCACGGTGACCTGGGTCATGAAGCCGGTGATCGCAATGTCAGAGGGCCAACCCTAGCAAGCGGGCTGGCACCCGACCCCTTCAGCGCACCGGAGGCACGGGCGGGACCTGGGCTGAGACCTGCGCCTCACGGTTGGCGGCGGCTGTGGGTGACGCAGGAGCGGGCGCGGTGCCGGTCTGGGCATCGCCCGCCGGCCAACCGTCGCGGTACAGATACACATGGCCCAGGGCCCGGCCGCCGTAGGCGCGACGCATCACCCGCCAACCGGGTTCCAGGCGGAAGGCCAGAAAAGCGGTGGGCCCTGCGGTGCCATCGGTGCGGCCCACCAGCATCTCGGGCTTGCCCCCGGCCCCACCTGCCGGCGAAGCCATCAGCAGGTTGTCGTTGCCCACCTTGCGCACCACGAAGCGGTAGGTGCTGCCCAGGTCTTCGCCACCGACCCGCGCCGAGTAGCCCTGGGAGTCGATGTAGCGGCGGCAGATCCCGGTGAAGTCAAACGTTCCCAGCAGAGGCGCCACGGCGACCGGGTTGCTGCCACTGGTCTCAAAACAGGCGCGGCGGCGGGGATCGATCTGCTCATAGATCTGCAGCTGGGCCTTGGTGCCGCTGCTGCCGATCGGCACCGACACGATCACGAAGCGGGCCTGATCCACCTCAACCGCGTCAAACAGCTGCCGTGCCTGCAAGCCAGCGGCCAGTGTCGTTGCCTGCAGGACCGTGGCGGCCATGAGCGAAGCCGCAACTGCTGGGCTTGGACGCAGGGCAGACCAGCGCATCGATGAATCCGGTAACGGGTCGAATCGTATGGCCGCTGTCGCGACGGGGCCAGGGGCTCAGGCCGGTTTGTTGATGCGGATCGCCAGCACCAGGGCCACGATGGCGCCGGGCAGGCTGCCGCCCAGGATCAGACGGGTGGTCTGCAATCCGAGTTCGGGATCGCCGTAGGCCAGTTCAAAGATCGAGCCGGTGGCTGCGATACCCAGCACACAGGCCAGGGCCAGGAACAGGCCCGCCAGCGGTTTCATCGTCATCGGTGCACTCAACGGATCGGGTTCAACGGATCGGGTTCAACGGATCGGATTCAGCGGATCGAATGCACGTCGGCGCGGTTGAAGCCCTTCTGCTGCAGGCCTTCATTGAGGCTGAGTTCATCGGTGACACGGTCGACGAAGAGCACTCCGTTGAGGTGATCCATCTCGTGCTGGATGCAGCGCGACAGGAGCCCGTCGGCCTTGAGGCGCTGGGGCCGGCCCAGCTCATCGCGGTAGCTGACCTCGACCACCGAGGGACGCACCACGTTCAGGTACACACCGGGGATGCTGAGGCAGCCCTCCTCATAGGTCTCGATCGCCGAGCCGAATGAGCGGATCTCCGGATTGATCAGCACCATCGGTGGGGTGGCGGCGTTTTCAGGATCGAGATCGATCACCAGCAGCTGCTTGTGAATGCCGACCTGGGGTGCCGCCAGCCCGATGCCGCTGGAGCTGTACATGCTGCGCAGCATGTCGCGGGCCAGATCGCGCACCGACTCGTCGACCTTGCTGATGCGCCGGGCGCTCTGACGCAGCTCCTGGGACCCCAGGGTGCAGATCGTCAGGGGGGGCTCGTCGAGGGCTTCCTTGGGGACCTGCACCGTGCGGCTGTTGTGCTCGGCGGAGCGAGCCATCTGGGCAAAGCTGCGCGCCACAGGTCCCAACCAATACGTTGGGTGAATTCTAGGGCGGTCCCTGAGGGGCGCTGATGCCAAACATCCTCAGCGCCCGCGACGTGGTGGGCACGACGCCAACAATCAAGGAACCGCGCCTGGCTGGCGGCCAGCTCTACTGGCTCGAGCAGCGGCCCCACGAGCGCGGACGCACCACCCTGCTGCGACGCCCTGCCGACGATCCACAGGCCGAGCCGTTGGAGCTGACCCCGGCCCCCTGGAACGTGCGCAGCCGCATCCATGAATACGGCGGAGGCGCCGCGGCCATTGCCGGGCGAGATCTGGTGTTCGTGCACGACGGCGAC
>RGUW01000065.1 GCA_010027605.1 Synechococcaceae bacterium WB9_2_112
GTGATGACATGTCATCACTCCTTCATGCCATTGCTACGCATGTCCCACAGCGTTGAACGCCAGCAAGCGCAAGCCATCTGGAACGCCGCCAGTTCATCCTCGCCAGTCAATCCACGCCGATCAGTCGAAGCCCAGCAGGTCGAAGATCTCCCGGTCCTTGAGGGATTCGGCTTCGAGCGGCTGGACGCTCTCGAGCATCCGTCGGGCCAGATTCAGGTATTCGTTCTGCACCGCTTCGACCTCGGGGGTGGCCTCCATCTCGAAGATGGTGCATTTCTTGAGCCGTGAGCGCCGGATCGCGTCAAGATCAGGGAAGTGGGCCATGGTCTTCATGCCCACCCGTTCGTTGAAACGGTCGATCTGGTCAGTGTCCTTGGAGCGGTTGGCGACCACACCTCCCAGGCGCACCTTGTAATTCTTGGCCTTGGCCTGGATCGCAGCGATGATGCGGTTCATCGCAAAGATCGAGTCAAAGTCGTTGGCGGTCACGATCAGGCAGTAGTGGGCGTGCTGCAGGGGTGCCGCAAAACCGCCGCAGACCACATCGCCCAGCACATCGAAGATCACCACGTCGGTGTCTTCCAAAAGATGGTGCTCCTTGAGCAGCTTGACCGTCTGGCCTGTGACGTAGCCGCCGCAGCCGGTCCCCGCCGGTGGCCCACCCGACTCGACGCACTGCACGCCGTTGAACCCTTCAAACACGAAGTCTTCCGGCCTGAGCTCTTCGGTGTGAAAATCGACGGTCTCGAGGATGTCGATCACCGTCGGCACCATCTGTTTGGTGAGGGTGAAGGTGCTGTCATGTTTCGGGTCGCAGCCGATCTGCAGCACCCGTTTGCCCAGTTTTGAAAAAGCGGCCGACAGATTGGAGCTGGTGGTGCTTTTGCCGATGCCGCCCTTGCCGTAGACGGCGATCACAAGGGCTCCCTCTTCGATGTGGAGCGCAGGGTCCTGGTGCACCTGCACGCTGCCCTCACCATCGGGGCGGCTGAGCGTTGTGGTCATAACAGAGATGGGCGCCGACAACAGTCGGCTGGGTTGTATTCCCTACATCCAACCGCGGCTGCGACACCATGCACGGGATTGTCATGCAAAGCGAAACACGTCAGGTGCGAATCTCAACACCACGGCTCAGCGTGCGTAGAAATACTCATCAGTCAATCATTTGTTGTTGGGTAGGGTGTCTGAGCCTTGATCGCGAACAGCCTTGAACGCGATCAAGAGAACCCCGGTACGATTGCGATCCCGAATCTGCTGAAGACGGTGCCAGTATCAGATGGATGGATGGGGATCGCTTGATGTCAATCGCTTGATGTCAATTGCTTGAATTCCACCGCTTCGTCTTGACAGCTTTTTCGCATCAGCTTTATTTCGAAACCTTCTTTTCAACAGCTTCATTTCAACAGCTTGATTTTGAGACCCTTGATCTCAAAGGTTCCATGGCCAGGGCCGCGTCTGTATTGATCGCGTTGACCCGGTCTGTATGCAAATTTCGCATGATTCGATCGGAATGGGCCGTCTGGCCTTGCGGTTTCCTTGCTACAGATCTGCCGGTCAATTGCCTGAGTCCTCAGTGTTGCCCCTGATGGCTGAACGCCATGGCCTGTTCACGGACGGCGTCGTTCTGCAACGACAGCTCCAGCAGATAGGCGCTCAGGTTGCTCATGGAGCGCCCCTGCTCGGCACTCCGTCTGAGCAGTGCCTCAAATACATGATGGGGCAGGGTGATGCAGATGCGTTGCGGATGACGCAGGCTTGGATGACCGGCCTTTGATCGGGTTTCCACAGCTTTGAATTGTTGAATCATCTCTTTTTTAGATCGGCAAGGATGGGGGCATCAATCCTGATCCTGGGGCCCCGATTGCGGGGTGTCTGCTTGAGGGACCTTGACGAAGTCGCTGCTGGGTTTTTGATGGGGCAGTCGAATCACAATCATTGATGCGTGCATTGGTTGTTGATGACCATCCGCTCTTGGGCCAGGCCCTCGGGGGATTGTTGACCCAGTTGTTTCCGTTGGAATTGCACGGGGTCTGTGCATCGGTCGCTGATGCCCTTGAGCTGTTGGCCAACGGTTCTCCCGATCTGGTGCTGTTGGATGTCTGCCTGCCTGGTGAGCGTTGGCAAGATCTGGCTGAGCCTTACCTGGCCGGCAATTCCCAGGGTGCACTGCTGTTTGTGACGGGCTTGGATGACGCTTTTGAGCCTCCGGCGGAACTGAGCCATCACGTCTTGGGTGTGATTCACAAGAGTGCTTCCTGGAGCGCACTGATTGCGATCGTCGGCCAATGGTTGCAACGTTGTGGGGCGCAGGCAGTCCCTCTTCAGTCCTGTCAGCGCCTGCCGCTGGACTGGTTGTCTCCCCGGGAGCTTCGCGTCTTTGAGGCCCTTGGACAGGGCATGCTCAACCGCGAGATCGCCGAGCACCTTGGTCTGAGCACGGCAACGGTCGACTCGTACCGCAAGACCATTTGTTCCAAGCTCGGCGTCAGTGGGGCCGAGTTGGTGCGTCAGGCCGTGATCAGCCGCTGTTTGCCTGTGGTCTCGCCGCCGAAGTCCCCAGACTGAGACATATTTCAGCACCTCCGAGCTTCGGGCTGATTCCCAGCTGGAGTCTGCCGGCATGGTTGTTGGTCACCATGGCTGCGGTGAACAGCCCCAGGCCCAGCCCGTCGCTCTTGCTTGAGCGCAGTTGCAGAGCATCCACATCGAGACTCGGTAGCCCTGGCCCGCTGTCAGCGATGGTCAGCAGCACGTCGCTCCCACGGGATTCCAGCTGAATCAACAGGCGTCGTTGTGACGCAGGACGCTCCTGCAGCGCCTCCAGGGCATTGCGCAACACATTGCTGATGGCGATGCGCAACTGACCCTGATCACCGTTGATGCGCACGGGTTGATCAAGCCCCTGACAGATCAGCTCGACGCTGTTGCTCTCCAGTTTGCTGCGTACATCAGCAATCAGATTGCCAAGCAGCGTTGTCAGATTGACCGGCTGGTGGTTGCTGCGGTTGGCGCTGCGGAGCAGGCCTGAAATCGTCGCGGTGATCGCATCAATCTGTTGGGCTGTTTGATAGAGCTGTCTCAGGCCTTCGCTCAGTGCGTCATCGTCGGAAGCTGCCTGTTCCTGCAGCATCAGCAGTTCCCGGCATTGCAGCAGCAACACTGCCAGTGGTTGTCGCAGTTCATGCACCAATGTCACTCCCTTCAGGCAGGCCTGCATCGCCTGCTGGAGCTGTGCATGTTCGTTGGCCAGAGCCTGCTCGGTCGCAACCCGCTGGCTGATGTCGAGTGCCTGAACCAGCACCAGGGTCTCGCCCTGCGCCCTCTTCGGGAGCATGCTGGTGCACACCTCGGCCTCCACAACGGCCGCTCTGCCACGAATGCTCTGACGCCGGGATTCACCGGGTGATGGCAAGGGGCCGGCAAGCCGGTCCCAGCGTCGACCGATCAACTGTTGCTGCGGAATCTGAAGCAACCTCACCATCGCCGGATTGACCATCGCAATCCGATGATTGCCGCTATGGCAGATGGCGATGCCTACGGGAGTACCGCTGATGATGCTCTGCAACAGGTCCCTGTTCTGCGCAAGCCGGGTTCTGAGATGACTGGCCCACAGGCAGAGTCCCACCCCGACGACCTGAACCGGCAAACGCTGGATCGCATCGTGTGACGCGAACTCCGGCGTCAGATAGGCGGTGCTCGTTGCAATGGCCAGGAAGATCAGCCCCAGGAGTCCCTCCTGCAGCACAGGCAGCACCGCCATGCCTGCCAGAAACGGCAACGCGTAGACGTTGAGGTTCGGCTGTCCGGCAGTGGTCGCCAGCCTCACCTCAATGGCCTTGGTCAGGACCATGACCACCAGCAGCACGAGCCAGCGGATCCAGGCGTCACCACAGGCGTTCAAAGCCGCCCTCCGCATCGGGTGTTGCCTTGACCGGGAAGCGAGATCGTTCACACTGATACTGCTGAGCTGCTGAGCTGCTGAGCTGCTGAGCTGCTGAGCTGCTGCTTTTTAGCGGCCTGCCGCTGGCTGAAACGGTCGATCGTTTCGGCATGTTGCAGCTATGCGCAATGTGCAAGGCATCAGCGCCGGCAGTGGTGACGGCAGATTCAGAGGGTGAGTCGGAGTCGGTTATCGAGCTGTGCCATGCCCAGGAGCCACTGCTGCATGGATTCCAGCAGCTGATGAATCGCCGGTTGTTCGCTGTTTTCCTTCAGCACCACAATGGCAACACAATCGTCAATCTCAAGATCGAAATCGAGTGTGATCAATTTCGCTCGCCTGTCG
This sequence comes from Synechococcaceae bacterium WB9_2_112, assembly GCA_010027605.1. Taxonomy (GTDB): domain Bacteria; phylum Cyanobacteriota; class Cyanobacteriia; order PCC-6307; family Cyanobiaceae; genus RGUW01. The sequence goes on from RGUW01000065.1 coordinate 4,286, forward strand.
GTCGACAGTGAATTGACTGGGATTGTCGAGAGACTTCCCATCGCTTTGCCTTCCCATTGCTCGAAATGATGGCTGCGCATCAGGCACGTATCAGTCCATAGTCCTTTCAAACGCATCTGATCTGAGAACTTGGGATACAGGTGTGATTCCAGGGATAGTGATGGAAACTGTTCCAGATCGTTGCTGCTCAGCTGACTGCACCGAGCCAGGGGGTGGTTGATGGCGCACGCCAGTTGCAGTGGTGTCGTGGCCAGTTCGTAGGCTTGATACACCGGATCATCATCGGTCGGTAGATCGGCTTTGGTGCACGAAATCCACGCGTCCAGAATTCGCTCCTGCAACAGTTGCATGGGCTTGGCAATACCAAGGCGACCCGGAGTCCCGTGGATCCAAGCGCTCGGCAGGCACGTTGTGACTTGTTTGCCAACCCAATGGTCGGACTCCAGTCTGAGTCGATCATTCCTTGTGAACCGCAGGAGCTGGTGCAGATGGCGTTCGAGATTCAGCAGGATGGATGCCTCTGATGTTCGCCATTCATGATTTGTTTTGATCAGCTTGAGTGAAAGAATCTGAGCTGCCTGTTTGGCTCTTCGGCAGATCGTGCTCTGGTTGCATTCGGCCAGCCCGGCTGCCCGTGTTTCTGACCCAAGCCAGAGCAGGTAATCCAGAGCTTGCAGGTGTTCTACCGAAAGCATCGAGTATTGGTTCTGAGGGGCCTTGCTGATGATTCAATCACTCCAGTCCCAGGCTTTCGTAGCTAAAACTACAGAGGCTGGGGTCTGCTGATCAGTATGAGTGTTCATCAGTATCTGGGCCCCTCAGTATCTGGGCTCATCAGTACAGTGCTGATCAAGGTCGTGCTGGTTGCGCAGGCTATTGTGATTCCCTGATTAAAAAGCTCAAAAGCCGGATCTCTTGCTGGGTGGTCGTTTAAATTCTGAAGTTGGAGATCCGTTGATCTTGATGTCGGTTCACCCTGATGGCTTGTGCTGTATCAAAGGAGACAGACTTCCTGATTTTAGCATTCGGTGCGCCATGAGTCTGTTATGTCTACCTCGATTGTCTGCTCCTGATTGTCAGCGTTTCTGATGGAATCTCAATTGCACAGCCTTCTCTGCAACCCGCGGTCCAGAGTGTCTGTTCTCCCACCCTCGGGGCTGACGGATGAGTGAACGCATGCGGGTGGAAGCGACCCGGCTCGCGGGCCTTGAGTCCCGTGCGGTGGTGGCGTCAGGTGTCGAGTCCTGTTGGGCACGGGTGTCATCCTGTCTGCCGGCCCTGGATGCCCATCCGCTCGACCCTCAGGGCGACTATGCCCACAAAATCGCCAGCATGGAGGTGCACGGTCTTCGCATTGGCATCGGCCTGGGATCCCCTTTCAGGTTTGCGATTGACGATCACTCCCTGACCACATTTCTACTGTCTTGTGGCGGGCGGGCCTCGGTGCGGCAGGGAGGCAACTGGTGGCATAACGGCCCTGAGGTTCCTGGTCTGTTTCTTCCAGGTGAGGCATGTGTGTGTGAGATCCGCAATGCCCATGGCTATGTGATTGCGGTCCCTCCTGAGCGACTGGCGGCTTCTGCCCTGGTGATGGCCGAGTCACGCGGTCTCGATTCGATCGACCTGTCACTGTTGCAGCGGCCCATGGCGGTGGGACCGCTACAGGCCAGCACTGCCCATGTGTTGTCGTTACTGCGCAGCACGCTCCACCTGTTGGATCTGGAGTCAGCATCCGCTGCATTTCCTCGAGAGACAGATGATCGTCAGCATCAGGCTCCGATCGCTGACCTGATCTGTCGGCAGCTTTGTGCTTTGTTGATTCCGTCGTTGGTTGAGTCCTGATGCAGACAACGATGACGTGTGGACTGCTCAGCGGCTGAAGTGGGCCTTGGCTTCGTACAACACCTCGTCGGTGATGGTCTGGAGGCCATGTTCCCTCGCATAGGTCTCGGTGTTGCGTCTGACTTTGGGCCGCACAAAGAAAGGGATCTTGGCGAGCTCCGCTTCGCCGTCTGGGCTCCATTGCAGTGCCACATCAGGTCTCGACTCGCCGCTGGTGCCCATCGTGTTCTGATCCCCCGGACCCTTCGGGCCATCGGCGATGCGCTCGCTGCCGAGGGGTGCTCCTTCACCCAGATGACTGCGGTGGCCGTCAACAAATTCGAAGTCGTGGCGGAACATGCCGATCAGGTGTTCCTCCAGTCCCATCATCAGCGGGTGAACCCAGCTGTCGAAGAGCACGTTGGCTCCTTCAAAGCCCATCACGGGGCTGTAGCGGGCGGGCACGTCCTGAACGTGCAGTGGGGCGCTGATCACGGCACAGGGAACACCCAGGCGTTTGGCACTGTGCCGCTCCATCTGGGTGCCCAGGACCAGCTCTGGTGCGGCATCGGCCATGGCGGCCTCGACCGCCAGATAGTCGTCGGAAATCAGGGCCTCCAGATTCAGTTCGGCGGCGGCGGCGCGGACCTCGCGGGCCATCTCCCGGCTGTAGGTCCCCAGCCCCACCACCTGAAACCCAAGCTCCTGGCTGGCGATGCGTGCGGCGGCAATGGCGTGGCTGCCATCGCCAAAAATGAACACCCGCTTGCCCGTCAGATACGTCGAATCGACCGAGCGCGAATACCAGGGCAATTGCGAGCGCGTTTCGGCAACGCAGTGACCATCGTCTGCAGTCATGAGCTCGGCTGGCAGCTCCAGGCCCAGGGTCTGGTGCAGTTCGCGCAGGAACGTGACGGTGGCTCCGACTCCGATCGGCACGGTCTTGATCGTGGCCATGCCGAAGCTGCGCTCCAGCCAGCTGCACGCCGCACCGGCAACCTCGGGGTAGAGGCACACGTTGGCATCGGCACTGGGGATCCGCAGCAGGTCACCTGGCCGGGCTCCCAAGGGTGCCACCACCCACACATCGATGCCGTAGCCGGCCAGAAGCCTGGTGATCTCCTGCACATCGTCGCGGCAGCGGAAGCCCAGTCGGCTGGGACCGAGCAGGTTGACCCGTGGTCTGCGCTCTTCGCTGCGCCAGCGGCTGGGATCAGCCTTGGGTGACCCCGGTGCAGGCAGCTGCTGTTTGAGCAGGTTGCGCACCAGCTGGTAGAGGGTTTCAGCCGCCCCCCAGTTCTCTTTCTTGGAGTAGGCAGGCAGTTCCAGATTCACCATCGGGATGCCACCCAGGTCCATGCCGGCCGCCAGGGCTCCGGGCTGGTCCTGGATCAGTTCAGCTGTGCAGCTTTCGCCCACCAGCAGGGCTTCGGGTCGGAAGCGCTCGACGGCATCGGCGATCGAGCGCTTCACCAGTTCGGCGGTGTCGCCCCCAAGGTCACGCGCCTGAAAGGTGGTGTAAGTGACCGGCGGCCTGCGTTGCTGCCGCTCGATCATGGTGAACAGCAGATCGGCATAGGTATCGCCCTGGGGTGCATGCAGCACGTAATGCACGCCCTCCATCGAATCGGCGATGCGCATGGCGCCCACATGGGGCGGGCCTTCATAGGTCCAGAGGGTCAGTTCCATGGGTGTTGTGAAGGGGGTGCCGTGCTTCAGGTAAACGTGAGTGCGCCGCGTCGGCGCAGGGGGCGGGCAAACAGTTCGGCCAGATCGGCGGCCTGATCGATGCCGTGAATCGGGCTGAACACGAGTTCGATCGACCATTTGGTGGCGATGCCTTGGGCCTCCAGTGGATTGGCCAGGCCCAGACCGCAGACCACCAGGTCCGGGCGTTGGGCTATGACCCGCTGCAACTGCTTCTCGACATGCTGCCCCTCGCTGAGCTGGGTCCCGGGGGGCAGCAGCGCCAGTTCGGCGGCCATCAACTGGCGATCGAGATAGGGGGTTCCCACCTCCACAAGGTGCATGCCGCACTCCTGACTCAAAAAACGCGCCAGGGGAATCTCAAGCTGGGAATCGGGCAGGAGAAAGAGACGTTTGCCCGCCAACGTCTCCCTGTGGGGAGCCAACGCCCGTTGGCCGCGCTCCACCAGTGGATCGAGCAGGTCGTTCACCGCGGTCGGGGCAATGCCGCATGCGGCGCCAGCGGCGGCCATCCAGGCCCGACTGCCCTGTAGCCCCAGGGGGTAGGGGGCATGGATCAGCTCGGCACCCCGGTCGATCAGGGCCCGGGCGGTGCCGCTCAGATAGGGCTGGGCCAGCAGCAGTCTGGTGCCGGTTCCCACTGCCGGCAGCTGGGTGGATCGCCTCGGCGGCAGTGTCGCGACATTGTCGATACCCAGCCGGGTCAACAGGTTCACCAACCGATCTTCGACCGCATCGGCCAGGGTGCCGGCGATCAGCAGCTGGGGCTGATCGCTGCTGGGCATCAGCGGGATCAGCGCCTGCAGGGCGCCGTCTTCGCCTTGGGTGAAGGTGGTCTCGATGCCACTGCCGCTGTAGTTGAGCACCGTGACGCGGCCCTGGTGCTGCACGTTCAGCCGCTCGGCCGCCTTGGCCAGGTCGAGCTTGATCACCTCGCTCGGGCAGCTGCCCACCAGAAACAGGGTGCGGATCTCGGGGCGCCGCGTCAGCAGCTGGGCCACAATCCGGTCGAGCTCTTCATTGGCATCGGCCAGGCCCGCCAGATCGCGCTCGCCGAGAATCGCGGTGCCGAAGCGGGGCTCGGCAAAGATCATGACCCCGGCAGCGCTTTGAATCAGATGGGCGCAGGTGCGGGACCCCACCACCAGAAAAAAGGCATCGGGCATGCGGCGATGCAGCCACACGATCGAGGTGAGTCCGCAGAACACCTCCCGCTGGCCGCTCTCCTTGATCACCTCAGGAAGAGGTTGGGGCAACGTGCTCGTCATGGCAGACCTGCTGCCGAACTCCTTCCCTCGCTAGCGCGGCCTGGGACCCGGTGACACCCCTCACGCACAAGCTG
>RGUW01000066.1 GCA_010027605.1 Synechococcaceae bacterium WB9_2_112
GATGCGGTAACGATCACCGGCGTTCTTGCCGCCCACGATCACCTCGGTGCCGACGGCGTCGGTGTCGCCGGCGGTGAAGGTGTTCTCGCCGTGGGTCTGCTCGAAGCTGCGGCGCACCCGGTGGATCGCCACCTCCCAGAGCTGGGAGGCCACGGCCTTGTGCACCGCCTCGTCGTCGATGCCTTCAACGGTGGCCTTGAGGTCGGCGCCGACGCTGAAGGTGCCTTCGACCCGCTGTGCCGGTTGATCACCAACAGCCTCCTGCTCCCAGCTGCAGGTGCCGCGGTAGCCGCCGAAGCCCGGTGACCAGGTGTAGCGGTTGTCGTAGGCGGCCCTGAAGGCAGCGGTGGCGTCACTGCCGGGGGCCAGGGTGCTGGCGGCAAGGGGGGTGGCGGTCACGGCTGGAGAACGATTGGTTCAAACCCTAAGGGCATCACCGTCTCCGGCGGTTGAACCATCGCTGCGTCGGTCGTGGACGTCATCACGGTCCATGACCGCGGCCTGACGGACACGATCAGGCTGCCTACGGTCCAGATCGCGAACCCACGCCAGGCTGTTCAGCCATGACCGAACTCGGCAAGTGCCCCTTCAGCGGCCATGGCTCGGCCGCGGTGGCCGGGCGAGGGCCGTCACCGCGTGATTGGTGGCCCCAGCAACTGAACCTGGCGATCCTGCATCAGCACAGCCCGGCTTCCAACCCGCTGGGGGCTTCGTTCAACTACGCCGAGGCGTTCAGCCGGCTCGACTACCAGGGGCTCAAGCGCGATCTGATCGCCTTGATGACCGATTCGCAGGACTGGTGGCCTGCCGACTGGGGGCATTACGGCGGCCTGTTCATCCGCATGGCCTGGCACAGCGCCGGCACCTACCGCACCGCCGATGGTCGCGGCGGTGGCGGTACCGGCAATCAGCGCTTCGCGCCGCTCAACAGCTGGCCCGACAACGGCAACCTCGACAAGGCCCGGCGATTGTTGTGGCCGATCAAGCAGAAGGTCGGCAACTGCATCTCCTGGGCCGACCTGATGATCCTGGCCGGCACCTGCGCGCTCGAGTCGATGGGGCTGCGCACCTTCGGGTTCGGTGGCGGCCGCGTCGACATCTGGCAGCCCGAAGACGACATCTACTGGGGCAACGAGCACACCTGGCTCGGCGCCGAGCGCTACAGCGGCGACCGCCAGCTCGAGCATCCGCTGGCGGCGGTGCAGATGGGCCTGATCTATGTGAACCCCGAAGGCCCCGACGGCGTGCCCGACCCGGTGGCTTCGGGCCGCGATGTGCGTGAGACGTTCGCGCGCATGGCCATGAATGACGAAGAGACCGTGGCGCTCACCGCCGGCGGTCACACCTTCGGCAAGGCCCATGGCGCCGGCAGCGCCGAGCTGGTGGGCCCACCCCCCGAAGGTGCGCCGCTGGAAGCGATGGGCCTGGGCTGGGCCAACCAGTACGGCAGCGGTAAGGGGGCCGATGCCACCACCAGCGGCATCGAGGGGGCCTGGAAACCCAACCCCACCCGCTGGGACATGGGGTACTTCGACATGCTGTTCGGCTACGAGTGGGAGCTGACCAAGAGCCCCGCCGGCGCCTGGCAATGGCAGCCCAAGGACTGCCGCGAGGAGCACCTGATCCCCGATGCCCACGTAGCAGGTCTGAAGCACCCGCCGATGATGACCACGGCGGATCTGTCGCTGCGGTTTGACCCGATCTACGAACCGATCTCGCGCCACTTTCATCAGCACCCTGAGGCCTTTGCCGACGCATTCGCCCGCGCCTGGTTCAAACTCACCCACCGCGACATGGGTCCCAAGGCTCTGTACCTGGGTCCCGAGGTGCCGGCCGAGGAGCTGATCTGGCAGGACCCGATCCCGGCGGTGGATCATCCGTTGGTCGATGCGGTGGCCATCGCCGATCTCAAGGGACGGGTGCGGGCTTCGGGCCTCAGCGTCAGCGAGCTGGTGGCCACGGCCTGGGCGTCGGCATCGACCTTCCGCGGCTCCGACAAACGCGGCGGTGCCAACGGCGCGCGGGTGCGCCTGGCCCCCCAGAAGGACTGGGCCGTCAACCAGCCCGAGCAGCTGCAGCAGGTGCTGGCTGTGCTGGAGGGCATCCAGAGCGACTTCAACGCGTCCTGCAGCGGCGGCCTGCAGGTGTCGCTGGCCGATCTGATCGTGCTGGCCGGCGGTGTGGGCGTCGAGCAGGCTGCGGCCGCCGCGGGCTACCCCCTCGAGGTGCCGTTCACCCCGGGGCGCACCGATGCCTCTGCAGAGCAGACCGATGCAGCCTCGTTTGCGGTGATGGAGCCCCAGGCCGATGGCTTCCGCAACTGGCAGGCCGGGCCCATGAGCGTGGCGGCTGAGCATCTGCTGGTCGACCGGGCCCAGCTGCTGGGCCTCAGCGCCCCCGAGATGACCGTGCTGGTGGGCGGCCTGCGGGTGCTCGGTGCCAACAGCGGTGGCGTGCGTCATGGCGTGTTCAGCGAGCGGGTGGGGGTGCTCAGCAACGACTTCTTCGTCAACCTGCTCGACATGGCGACCACCTGGTTGCCAACCGACGACAGCGGCGAGCTGTTCGAGGGGCGTGACCGCCGCACGGGTGCGGTGCGATGGAGCGGCACGCGGGTGGATCTGGTGTTCGGCTCCAACTCGCAGCTGCGGGCCATCGCCGAGGTCTATGCCCAGAGCGATGGCGCCGGGCGCCTGGTCAACGATTTTGTGGCGGCCTGGGTCAAGGTGATGAACGCCGACCGCTTTGATCTCAGGGGTTGAGGTCCTGCACCATGTCACGCACGGTCCTGATCAGTGGCGCCAGTCGTGGCATCGGCCGGGCCATCGCCGAGCGGCTGCTGGCCCAGGGGCATCGGCTCAGCCTGGGGGTGCGCAGGCCAGAGGATCTGCTGGGCACGGCGCTCGATCGGCCCGAGGTGCAGTTGCACCCCTACGAAGCCAGCGACCCGGCCTCGGCCCAGGCCTGGGTCGAGGCGGCGGCGGCTCGCTTCGGCAGCTTCGACACGGTGGTGCACAGCGCTGCAGTGTTTTCGCGTGTGCCGCTGCTGTTCGACGAGGCTCAGCAGGCTGAGATCGAGCAGCTCTGGCAGGTCAATGTGATGGGCCCCTGGTGGCTGACGCGGGCGGCCTGGCCCCAGCTGGCGGCCCATGGCCAGGGGCGCCTCGTTGTGCTGGTCTCCATGAGCGGCAAGCGCTCCAAGGGGCGCCTGGCGGGCTACACAGCCAGCAAATTTGCGCTGATGGGCCTCTGCCAGACCATGCGCAACGAGGGCTGGGAGCAGGGAATCCGCGTCACCGCCATCTGCCCCAGCTGGGTCAACACCGACATGGCCGCCGCCGTTCAGGCCATGCCGGCTGAGGCGATGAGCCAGCCCGGTGACATCGCCGCCCTCATCAGCCAGCTGCTGCAGCTGCCCAACAGCTGTGTGCCGTTCGAGCTGGCGGTGAATTGCAATCTGGAGGTGTGATCAGCGCCCCGCTGCCGGATGCAGGTCCTGCAGGGCGTTGATCTCCAGCGTCTCGTGCTGCAGCGCCGCGATCGCCTCGACGGCGGCGCGGGCGCCGGCCAGGGTGGTGACGGTGGGCACGGCGTAGTCGAGGGCGGCCTTGCGCAGGTAGGTGTCGTCGTGTTCGGCCTGGCGGCCGATGGGGGTGTTGACGATCAGCTGGATGCGCCCCGAGCGGATCGCATCCTCGATGTTGGGCCGGCCCTCGTGCACTTTGAGGATGCTTTCGACCGACAGGCCTTCGCGGCTCAGCAGCTCGGCGGTGCCGCCGGTGGCAACCAGGGCGAAGCCCAGCTGGCTCAGGCGGCGGGCCACCGGCACCAGGGCCGGTTTGTCGCGGTCGTGGGTCGAGACAAACACGGTGCCGCCGGTGGGCAGGGCGTCGCCGGCGGCCTGCTCGGCCTTGGCATAGGCCATGCCAAAGCCCTTGGCGCTGCCCATGACCTCACCGGTGCTGCGCATCTCGGGTCCCAGCAGGGTGTCGGATCCCGGGAACCGCTTGAACGGCAGCACGGCCTCCTTGATCGCCTGCAAGGGGGGCTGGGGCTCGGCCGTCAGGCCCAGCTCGGCCAGGGTTCTGCCGGCCATCACCTGGCTGGCCACCTTGGCCAGGGCCACGCCGGTGGCCTTGGCTACGAACGGCACCGTGCGCGAGGCGCGGGGGTTGGCCTCGATGATGAACACGGTCTCGGCGCCGGCCCCGTCGCGCTGCACCGCGAACTGCAGATTGATCAGGCCGCGCACCGCCAGCGCCAGGGCCAGGTCCTTGCTCCACTGGCGAATCGTCGCCAGGGCTTGTGGGCCCAGGGTCACCGAGGGCAGACAGCAGGCCGAATCGCCCGAGTGAATGCCGGCCGGTTCGATGTGCTCCATGAGGCCTCCGATCACCACCGCGCCGCTGGCATCGCAGAGTGCATCGACATCCACTTCGGTGGCGTTGTCGAGGTACTGGTCGATCAGCACCGGGTGGTCGGGCTCGACCGTCACGGCTTCGGCCATGTAGCGGTTGAGTTCGGCCTCGGTGTGCACCACCTCCATGGCACGGCCGCCGAGCACATAGCTGGGCCGCACCACCACCGGGTAGCCAACCGTGGCGGCGACGGCGCGGGCTTCGCTGTCGCTGCGGGCCAGGCCGTTGCGGGGCTGGCGAATGTTGAGGCGCCTGAGGATCGCCTCGAACTGCTCGCGGTCTTCGGCGCTGTCGATCGATTCGGGCGAGGTGCCCCAGATGCGGGTGCCGGTGGCGCGGCCCTCGGGCGTGTCGAGCCAACGCAGCAGCGGGATCGCCAGTTTCAGCGGCGTCTGCCCGCCGAACTGCACGATCACCCCCTCGGGCTTCTCGACCTCGATCACGTTGAGCACGTCTTCGAGGGTGAGCGGTTCGAAGTAGAGGCGGTCGCTGGTGTCGTAGTCGGTCGAGACGGTCTCGGGGTTGCTGTTGACCATCACCGTGGCGAAGCCGGCCTCGCGCAGGGCAAACGAGGCATGCACGCAGCAGTAGTCGAACTCGATGCCCTGGCCGATGCGGTTGGGCCCGCCGCCCAGGATCATCACCTTGCGACGGCTTTCCGGCTGCACCTCGTTTTCGGGCGCGATCAGCTCCAGTGAGCCATCGGCTGTGAGGCGCTCGAGCGGTCGTTCGTAGGTGGCGTAGTGGTACGGCGTGCTCGAGGCGAACTCGGCGGCGCAGGTGTCGACCGTCTTGAACACGGCGTTGACCCCCAAAGCCTGCCGGTGGCTGCGCACGGCGAGCTCCTGGCTGCCGGTCGCCCAGGCGATCTGCCGGTCGGAAAAACCCAGCTGCTTGAGTTCCAGCAGAGCAGTGGCATTGAGGTCAGTGAGTTGCCGATGGCGCAGCAACCGCGACTCGGCCTCGACGATCCGGCGCAGCTTGGCGAGGAACCAGGGGTCGATAGCCGAGAGCCTGTGAATCTCGGCGTCGCTCAACCCCGCCACCATGGCGGTGCGCACCGCGATGATGCGCTCCGGTGTGGGCGTGCGCAGGGCGATCTCGAGGGCGGCCGGCTCAGGCGTGGGGTCGGGCCGGTCGCAGCCCCAGCCGGCCAGACCGGTTTCGAGCGAACGCAGGGCTTTCTGGAACGACTCCTCGAAGCAGCGGCCGATGGCCATGGCCTCGCCCACCGACTTCATCGAGGTGGTGAGCACCGCCGGTGAGTTCTGGAACTTCTCGAAGGCGAAGCGCGGAATCTTCGTGACCACGTAGTCGATCGTGGGCTCGAAGCACGCCGGTGTGGCGCCGGTGATGTCGTTGACGATCTCATCGAGCGTGTAGCCCACCGCCAGGCGGGCGGCGATCTTGGCGATCGGGAAGCCCGTCGCCTTGCTCGCCAGGGCCGAGCTGCGTGAGACGCGGGGGTTCATCTCGATCACCACCACGTCGCCGTTGGCGGGGTTGATCGCGAACTGGATGTTGCTGCCGCCGGTGTCGACGCCGATCTCGCGGATGATCGCGATCGCCTGATCGCGCAGGCGCTGGTACTCGCGGTCGGTGAGGGTCTGGGCTGGCGCCACGGTGATCGAGTCGCCGGTGTGCACCCCCATGGGGTCGAGGTTCTCGATGCTGCAGACGATCACCACGTTGTCGGCGGTGTCGCGCATCACCTCGAGCTCGAATTCCTTCCAGCCGAGCAGCGACTGCTCGATCAGGATCTGGCTGACGGGGCTGGCCTCAAGGCCGCTCTTGCAGAAGGCCCTGAATTCGTCGGGGTTGTAGGCGATGCCGCCGCCGCTGCCGCCCAGGGTGAAGGCCGGGCGGATGATGCGCGGGTAGGTGCCGATCGCATCGCCCACCGCCTCGGCCTCCTCGAGGGTGTTGGCGATGCCCGAGGGGCACACCATCACGCCGATGCGCGCCATCGCCTCCTTGAACAGGAGACGGTCTTCAGCCTTTTTGATGGCCGCCAGGTTGGCGCCGATCAGCTCGACGCCATGGCGCTCGAGGGTGCCGTCTTCGGCCAGGGCCACCGCCAGGTTGAGGGCGGTCTGGCCGCCCATGGTGGGCAGCAGGGCATCGGGCTTCTCGCGCGCGATCACCCGGGCCACCACCTCGGGGGTGAGGGGCTCGATGTAGGTCCGATCCGCCATGTCCGGATCGGTCATGATCGAGGCCGGGTTGCTGTTGACCAGCACCACCTCATAGCCCTCGGCCCGCAGGGCCTTGCAGGCCTGGGTGCCCGAATAGTCGAATTCGCAGGCCTGGCCGATCACGATCGGACCTGAACCCAGCAGCAGGATGCGCCTGAGATCAGACCGGCGGGGCATGGAGCGCTGCGGGCAAACCTGTTCAGCCTCTCATGGGCCGCGACGTGACCGCAGTGGCTAACCTGGATTCACCACTGGCCCCTGTGTCCCGTCGATGAGTGAACTCCAGCGCCTGAAGGGGTTGTTGCCTCCTGAGATGCAGAGCTGGGTGTTTGTCGAAGCGGCGGCCTCGGTGGATCCCCCCCTGATCACGATCGAGGAGATCGGCCGTGATGAGGTGGAGATCCAGCTCGATCTCGACAAATGGGATGCTCTGGCCCTCGATCACCGCAATCTGCTGTTCTGGCATGAGGTGGGCCGCATTCAGAACGATGCGATCCCCCGCGACGGCTGGGAGATGGCGGCCCTGGCCATCGGCCTGGGGGGCGCCATCGGTGAGCTGTGGGTTCAGGACGGCCTGTTGCTGGTGATGGCCCTGGGGCTGTCGGGCTTTGCCGGCTACCGCCTCTACCTCAAGAACAATTCGGAGAAGCGTCTGGTCGATGCCATCGCCGCCGATGAGCGGGCGATCGATCTGGCCTGCCGGTTCGGGTACACCCTGCCCAACGCCTACAAGAGCCTGGGCGGCGCCCTCAAGGACCTGGTCGAGCAGACCCGCAAGAAAAAGAAGCGCGCCTTCTACGAAGACCGGCTCGAGGCACTGCGCAAGAGTGCCGGCCGCGCCCGTGCCGAAATGGCCCAGCAACAGGGATCCCGTCAATCGGTCAGCAGTGAGAACGTCTATGGCTGAGCTTCTGACCGACAGCAAGGCCCTCGCCCTGCTCGCCGCCGAAGCCTGCGATGACCGCAAGGCCGTCGACATCCGCCTGATCCGGGTCGAAGAGGTCAGCTCCCTGGCCGACTGGTTCGTGATCTGCAGCGGGCTCACCGATGTGCAGGTGCGTGCCATTGCCCGTTCGGTCGAAGACTGCCTTGAGACCGAGCATCAGCGGCTGCCGCTGCGCCGCGAGGGCCAGACCGAGGGCCGTTGGGTGCTGCTCGATTACGGCGAGTTGATCGTGCATGTGCTCACCCCCAGTGAGCGCACCTACTACGACCTCGAATCGTTCTGGGGCCACGGTGAGCAGGAGCGCTACATCAGCCCTGCCGCCGGGCCAACCCTTTGATGCAGGCGATGGTCAGCTGTCCTGTGCCCCCTGAGCAGCGGCCGCGCGAGGAGTACACCCAGCTCTGCCGCTCCTGGTTCTTTGCCTGGCCCCAGGCCGGCATGGTGAGCCTGCTGCGCCCCCTGCTGATCAGCTGGATGTTGCTGCTGCCGGTGGCGCTGCTGGTGGCCAGCGGCAGCTTCAGCCTGCGCCACACCCCCGTGCTGATGGCCGCTCTGGCGGCCCTCGCGGCCCTGGGTCTGCCCCTGCTGCTGCTGCTGCGCCAGTGGCTCGGCTGGAGTTATGTGAACCGTCGCCTGCTGGCCGAGCGCATCAGCTACGAAGAATCGGGCTGGTACGACGGTCAGGTGTGGGACAAGCCCCTGGCCTGGCGTCAGCAGGATCTGCTGATCGCCCAGCACCAGGTGCGGCCCGTGCTGCTGCGGCTGCGGCGAACCACCGGCGGCGTTGCGGCGCTGCTGCTCGTGGGGGGCGGCATCTGTCAGGCTCTGGGCAGCCTGCTGCCCTCATGAGCCTGCCCTCGAGCCTTGGTGGTGCCCCGCGCGCCTCGGTGTCGCCGCTCGAGGTGCGCCTGCTGCGCGACGGCATCGTTGAGTCGCGCCACCGCGTTCATGCGGTCGTCTGCGATGGTCGCGGCCGGGTGTTGATGCGGGCCGGTGACCCCCAGCTGCTGAGCTTTGTGCGCTCGGCCCTCAAGCCGTTTCAGGCCACCGTGTTTGTGGCCAGCGGCGCCGCCGACGCCTGCGGTTGCGGTGAGCGGGGCCTGGCGATCGCCTGCGCGTCCCATGCGGGCACCCCGGCCCATGCCCGCGAGGCGTTCCGGTTGCTGTGGGGCGCCGAGATCGAACCCGAACAGCTGCAGTGCCCGATCCCGGCCGGTGGCAGCAGCGCGCTCGAGCACAACTGCTCGGGCAAGCATGCGGCCTTTCTGGCCACCTGCAAACGGCTGGGCTGGAGCAGCGAGAGCTATCTGCAGAGCGAGCATCCGCTGCAGCAGGAAGTGCTCAAGCGGGTGGCCGAGCTGCTGGCCCTGCCCCCCGCCGAGCTGCTGGTCGCCCGCGACGACTGCGGCGCCCCCACCCTGCAGCTGCAGCTGGCCCAGATGGCCCTGCTCTATGCCCATCTGGGCTCGGGCGAGCAGCCCGACCTCGAACGGCTGCTGCGGGCCATGCTCAACCACCCCGAGCTGGTGGCCGGCCAGGGACGCTTCGACACCGACGTGATGCGCCAGGGCCACGGCCAGGTGCTCAGCA
>RGUW01000067.1 GCA_010027605.1 Synechococcaceae bacterium WB9_2_112
ACCTTTGTGCCCCTGACCGAGGCCGGCCCCTGGGTGCTCAGTGAGCGGGTGGTTGAGACCGAAGCCCACGGCGAGACGCCGGCCGGCCGTCAGGTGTTCCGCTTCGAGAACCTGCAGCCCCTGTGAGGCTGCGGCGCGGCACAATGCCGCGATGCTGACTCTCTGGCTGGGGGCTTACGACCAGGGTCTGGCCTACGCGGGCCTGGCTCTCGGCACCTATCTCACCCTGCGCGTTCTCAATTTCCCGGACCTGACGGTCGACGGCTCGTTTGCCCTGGGGGGCGGCACGGCCGCGGTGCTGATCAGCAAGGGGGTGCCGGTGCCCATGGCCCTGCTGGTGGCCTTTGGCTTCGGCTGCCTGGCGGGCCTGGCCACCGGCCTGATCCACACCCGTCTGGGTGTGAACGACCTGTTTGCCGGCATTCTCACCACCACAGGGCTCTACTCGATCACCCTGCGGCTGATGGGCCGCTCCAACATTCCGCTGACCGACACGCCCCACGGCATCGACCGGCTGCCCGATCTGAGCGCGGGCTTCGATGACGAGTGGTGCCTGGCCCTGAGCCTGGTGGTGCTGGGGCTTGGGCTGATCCTGGGGCTGCTGCTGAGCACCGACTTTGGTCTGGCGCTGCGGGCCCTGGGCAACAACCCGACCATGGCTCGGGCCAACGGGATCAACCAACGCCGCGGCCTCAACATCGGCATTGCCGCGGCCAACGGGCTTGTGGGACTCTCAGGCGCCCTGGTGGCCCTGTTTCAGGGCTTCGCCGACGTCACCATGGGCATCGGTTCGCTGATCCTGGGCCTGGGCATGGTGATCATCGGCGAATCGATCCTGCGCCCCCGCAGCGTGCCCATGGCCCTGGTGGCCGCCGTGCTGGGTGCGGTGGTGTTTCGTGGCCTGATCGCCGTGGCGCTGGCCCTGGGCCTGGAGCCCGTCGATCTCAAGCTGGTGACCGCGGTGCTGCTGCTGGTGGCCCTGGCCGCCGGCCGCCTGCGCATCCCCGGGCTCTCGGCCCAGAGCAGGTCAGAGTCATGAAGTCCAGCCAGCCATGACGCTTGAGATCGCCAACCTGAGCTGGGGCCATCCACTGCCGGGCGGGGGCTGGAGGCAGCTGTTCGACGACTTCAACCTCAGCTGCCAGAGCGGGCAGTTCGTGGTGGTGATCGGCAACAACGGCAGCGGCAAATCGACCCTGCTCAACCTGATCGCCGGCACCCTCAGGCTCGGCGGCGGCAGCATCACCCTGGGCGAGAGACCCCTGCATCGCTACCGCGACCATCGCCGGGCCCGCTGGCTCGGCCGGGTCATGCAGAACCCACTGGAGGGCACCTGCCCCGGCCTGAGCATCGCCGAGAACCTGCGCCTGGCCGAACGGCGCCGCCGCAGCGGCCTGTCGGCCCAGGGGCTGCTCGGGCTGCGCCCCAGCCAGGCCGACCGACGCCGTTACAGGGACCTGCTCGAGCAACTGGGCATTCCGCTGGCCGCGCGGCTCGACACCCTGGTGGGCGAGCTCTCGGGCGGGCAGCGCCAGACCCTCAGCCTGGTGATGGCCACCCTGGGGGCCCCGGAATTGCTGCTGCTTGATGAGCACACCGCAGCCCTCGATCCCAAGGCCGAAGCCACGGTGATGGGCCTCACCGAGCAGCTGGTGCGTCAGCTCGGTGCCACCACGTTCATGGTGACCCACAGCCTTGAGCAGGCGCTGCAATACGGCGATCGACTGGTGATGCTGCGCGACGGCCAGCTGATCGGCGACTGGAGTGCCGAGGCACGCGCGGGACTCACGCCCGCGTCATTGCGGGGCCTGTATGGCTCGGCCATAGTGGGCCCCACCGAGCAGAACTCCGCCCATGCCCCTGCAGCGCCGTGAATTTCTGGGTCTGATGGGCACCGGTGCCGTCAGCTCCGTCGTGCTGGCGGCCTGCGGACAGCTGGGCGGCAGCAACAAGGCCAAGGGACCCACCATCGGCATGCTGCAGATGGTCGATGCCCCGCCCCCCAACGCGGTGCGCAAGGGCTTCGAAGCCGCCCTGGCCAAAGCCGGCTACACCGCGGGCACGAGCGTCAATTTCATTCAGAAGGATGCGGCCGGCGAACTGCCGAACACCACCCTGGTGATGAAGAAATTCGTCGCTGATCAGGTCGACATGGTGTTCGCCATCGGCACACCGCCCCTGCAGGCGGCCATGAAGACCGTGCCCGACACCATTCCGGTGGTGTTCGCCTACTGCTCCAACCCCTGGGGCGCCGGTGCCGGCACGCCTCCCGGTGGAGTCGGCCAGCACAAGCCCAACGTGGTGGGCACGATCGGCACCAACCCGGTGGACAAGGAGCTGGATCTGGCCCGCAGCTTCAACCCCGACCTCAAGACCGTGGGGCTGATCTTCAATCCCGGAGAGCCCAACTCCGAATACGAAGCCAAGGTGCTGCGCGACGCCGCGGCCGAGCGGGGTATCACCGTGGTCGAGCAGTCGGTCGCCAACTCAGGCGAGGTGCTGCAGGCCGCCCAGGTGCTGGCGGGCAAGGGCATCGAAGCCTTCGTGAAGATCGGCGATTACGCCACGATCCAGGGCTTTGGTTCGATCGCCAAGGTGGGACTCGAGAAGAAGATCCCCGTGTATTCGGTCGATGCCGACGACATCAAGCTGCCGGGCTGCCTGGCCACGATCGGTTGGGCCTACTTCGACGACGGCTATGCCGCCGGTGAAATCGCCGTGAAGGTGCTCAAAGGCGAATCTCCGAAGACGATGGCCTTTGAACCGCTCACCAAGACCGAAATGCTGGTCAATCAGGAGACGGCCAAGGCCATTGGTGTGAGCGTTCCCCAGGACGTTCTCAAGCAGGCCAAGCAGACAGCGGGCTGATGCCGTCTGCCCGGCCCCGCTGATCAGCCTTCGGGCTCGGCGTCGCCGATGGGGGTCACGGTCTTGAGGCGATCATTCAGCTGCATGGCCATCGCCTGGCGGCCGATCGCCAGCACCTTGAGGGTGTCTTCGTGCATGCGCAGCTGGGCATCGGCCACCTGCATACCGCGCACCAGCTCCTTGATCTCGTCGGGCAGACCATTGAGGTCGTAGCGCTTGCCCTCGAAGGTGAGCACGGGGGGCTGATTCGGCATACCGCCGGGGGCATTCACAGGAGGCAGGCCAGAGGCAGAGTCCAAGGCTCACAGGTGCTCAGGGCTCCACACCATAGGGGCTGCTCCACCGGGCGCCAACACTCAGGTGTGGGCCAACGCTCAGGTGTGGGCCAACGCTTAGGCGTCGGCCCCGAGCTGAATCAACTGGCGTTCGCACAGCTCGCGGTAGCGGCCACCGGCAGCCATCAGGGCGCTGTGACTGCCCTGCTCCACGATCTGCCCGGCTTCGAGCACCACGATGCGGTCGGCGGTCTGCACCGTGGCCAGGCGGTGAGCGATCACCAGCACGGTGCGGCCCGCCATGGCCTGCTCGAGGCCCCGCTGCACCGCCGCCTCGGCCTCGGCGTCGAGGGCACTGGTGGCCTCATCGAGCAACAGCACCGCCGGGTTGCCGAGCACGGCCCGGGCGATCGCCAGGCGCTGCAGCTGGCCACCCGAAAAGTTGGATCCGCGCTCCTCGATGCGGCTGTCATATCCCTCGGGCAAGGCCTCGATGAAGCCGTCGGCATTGGCCAGCCGGGCGGCCTCGCGGATCTGCTCGGGGCTGGCCGGCCGGCCGAAGGCGATGGCCTCGGCCACCGTTCCCGAAAACACGCTGCTCTGCTGCGGCACCAGGGCCACGGCCCGGCGCAGCTCGCGGGCCCGCAGTGCGGCCAGATCGTGGCCGTCGAGCAGCACCTGCCCCTGCTGGGCGGTGTTGAACCGCAACAGCAACGAAAACAGGGTGCTCTTGCCGGCCCCAGAGGGGCCCACCAGGGCCACCACCTGGCCGGCGTCCACTGTCAGATCGAGGCCGCGCAGCACGGGCTGTGCAGGGTCGTAACCAAACCTGACGCCGCGCAGCTCGAGCTGGCCGGCCACCTGGCCCAGGGAATGGGCATCGGCACGATCGGGCGCTTCAACCGGTTCGTGTTCGATCTGGCGCAGGCGCCGCAGCGAAGCCTGCCCCTGCTGAAACTCGTTGAAGTTGGTGGTGAGGTGACTGATGGGGTCGATCAGCATCAGCAGGGCGGTCACGTAACTGCTGAAGCCCTGGGCGTCGAGCCCACCGGCCTGAATGCGGGCCGCCCCGATCAGCAGCACAGCCAGGATCCCGGCCGCCTCCAGAAAGCCCACCACCGGGTACTGCAGCGCCAGCAGCCGCTGCGTGCGGTAGCGAGCCCTTCGGTGCAGGTCGATCTCCTGGTCGAAGCGCTGCTGCAGCCAGGGTTCGGCGGCAAACGCACGCACCAGCGGCAGGCCTCCGATCGCTTCTCCCAGCAGGCCGGCCAGTTCACTGACCTGCTTCTGGCTGCGCTCGGCCGCGCGCATCACCCGCGCCCCGAAGAGGCTCACCAGCACGGCCACCACAGGGGCCAGCACCAGGGTGGCCAGCGACAGGGGCCAGTCGAGCCAGACCATGTAGCCGAAGACCACAACCAGCTGCAGGGCGCTGGGGGTGGTGTCCTGAATCGTCTTGTAGATGACCTCACCCACACGATCAGCGTCCTCGGTGAGGCGGTAGGTGAGGTCGCCGGCCGAGAGCTTCTCGAGGGCGCCGAAATCGAGCCGCTGCAGGCGGGCAAACAACTGACGCCGCAGATCCTGGCTCACCAGCAGGGCCGGCTCGGCCAGCAGGCTGTCCTGGCCGAACTGGGCCAGTTTCTGCACCATGAAGACGGTGAGGGCCAGACCGATCACCCGCAGCACCCGCGGCAGATCACCGGCCCCGATCGCCGGAATCAGCTGACCGGCGAGCCAGGCCAGCAGCGGCCAGCAGGCCACGAACACCAGCATGCTGAGCCCACCCCCCAGCAGCGCGCGGCGATGGGGCAGCAACAGCGGCAGCAGTCGCCGAAAGCCTGCGGTCGAGGGTTGGAGCATGGGAGCAAGCTAGGACCCCCCTCATCCCGGCACCATTGCCGTCGTCCTATCGCAGCAGTCCTATCGCCGTGGCCCCAGCCTGACGGCATTGTCAGGACAGCAACGGGCATCCCAGGGGGACCAAGGGCAAGCCAGCATGTCGATACTTTGTAGAGACACCATCGCGACCCTCACCACTGCGGGGCCCTCCGTGCGCGCCGCCCACGCGCGAAGGCCCGACAGTTCAGGCAGATCAGTCAGTCTCGGCAGTGCCGACCGGGTCGCCCAGTCCCCGATCCGCCAGGGTGCCCCTGTGAACTCCGGCACGAACCTCCATGAAGCTCGATCAATTCCTCAAATGGCAGGGCCTGGTCGGAACCGGTGGTGAGGCCAAACAACGCATCCAGGCCGGCAATATCAAGGTCAATGGCCTCGTCGAGACCCGTCGCGGCCGCCAACTGGCCACCGGTGACGCCGTCGAGGTCGACGGGCGCGAGCTGCTGGTGCTGCCACCACCGCGGGATGGCGATTCCCAGCCCGGGGAGCGCTGATCGGCGGCAGCTTAGGTTTTGCTGCAGATGAGATTGAGGTGTCCCGGTGCGCAAGGCCGTGATCGCTGGCAACTGGAAGATGCACATGACCTGTGCCGAGACACGGGTCTTTGCCGCCACCTTTCGCCCGCTGATCGCCGAGCTGCCCAGTGATCGGCAGATCGTGATCGCTCCTCCCTTCACCGCGATCCCGACCCTGTGCCGCCACCTGGAAGGCGCCGGGGTGGCCATCGCCGGCCAGAACGTGCACTGGGAAGAAAAGGGCGCCTATACCGGCATGGTCTCGGCACCGATGCTGGTCGAGCACGGTGTGTCCCACGCGATCGTGGGCCACAGCGAACCGCGCAAGTACTACAGCGAGACCGACGAGCAGATCAACCTGAGGGCCCGCACGGCGCAGAAACACGGGCTGATCCCGATCCTGTGTGTGGGCGAAAGCCTCGACCAGCGGGAGGCCCGCGAAACCGAACGGGTGATCCATCGCCAGATCGAGCAGGGCCTCGAAGACGTGGATCCCACCCGGCTGATCGTGGCCTACGAACCCATCTGGGCCATCGGCACCGGCAAGACCTGTGCCGCCGAGGAGGCCAACCGCATCTGCGGTCTGATCCGCGGCTGGGTGGGTGACCCCAGCGTCACCGTGCAATACGGCGGCTCGGTCAACACCGCCACCATCGATGATCTGATGGCCCAGAGCGACATCGACGGCGTGCTGGTGGGCGGCGCCTCGCTCGATCCGGTGGGCTTTGCCCGCATCGCCAACTACCAGGTGCCGGCGGCTGTTTGAGCACAGGCAGCTTCAGGTCACGGAAACCCCGTGATTCCGCCCGGGCCGCTGGTGATGGGGGTGCTCAACCTCACCCCCGACTCCTTCAGTGACGGCGGTCGGCTCTTCACCACAGAAGCAGTCGTGCGGCAAGCGCGCCGCATGCTGGCCCAGGGGGCGGCTGTGCTTGATCTGGGGGCCCAGAGCACCAGGCCCGGCGCCGAAGAGGTCGGTCCAGACCGGGAGCTGGGGCGGTTGCTGCCTGCCCTGAGGGCCCTGCAGAACCTGCGGCGCGAGCATCCGCAGGTTCTGGTCTCGATCGACACCTTCCACGCCGCCGTCGCCGAAGCCGCCCTGGCCGAGGGTGCCGACTGGATCAACGACGTGCGCGGTGGCAACCCCCAGCTGCGGGATCCAGCGATGCTGCCGCTGATCGCCCGCGCCGGCTGCCCCTACGTGCTGATGCACAGCCGCGGCACAAGCCAGACCATGGACAGCCTGGCGGTCTACGGCGACGTGGTGGCTGAGGTGCGCGCCGAGCTGCTCACAGCCACCACGGCCGCGCTGGACGCCGGCGTCCACATGGCGCAGCTGATCTGGGACGTGGGGCTTGGCTTTGCCAAGACCACGGCCCAGAACCTCGCGTTGCTGCGCAGGTTGCCGCAACTGGGCGGAGGCCCCCCTCTGCTGGTGGGCCCCTCGCGAAAGCGTTTCATCGGCGCCGTGCTCAACGAGCCGCGCCCCAGGGCCCGGCTGTGGGGCACCGCAGCCGTGTGCGCCGTGGCGGTTCACAGCGGTGCCCGCATCGTGCGCGTTCATGACGTGGGTCCGATCGCCCAGACGGTGCGCATGGCCGCAGCCCTGGACGACCCACAACGCTGGGCCAACTGACGCTCAGCTCTCCGTCACGCCCCCCGTCACGCCCTCGATCTTGTCTTCGATCTCCTGGTAGAGCTCCTGCAGCTGGGCGATGTTCTCGTCGGAAGTCTCCCAGTAGCCGCGGCCGTTGACCTCGAGCAGGGTGCCGACGATGCGACGGAAGCTGTGGGGGTTGAGCTCCATCAGCCGCTTGCGCATCTCGGGGTCGTTGATGAAGGTGTCGTTGGCCTCCTCGTAGACGAAGTTGTCGACCGCGCCGCTGGTGGCGCTCCAGCCGAGGGTGAAGTTGAGCCGCTTGGCCACCTCGCGCACCCCCTCGTAGCCGCTGTTGAGCATGCCCTCGTACCACTTGGGGTTGAGCAGCTTGGTGCGCGAATCGAGGCGGATCGTCTCGCTGAGCGAGCGCACCTGGGCGTTGGCGGTGGTGGTGTCGGCGATGTAGCTCGAGGGAGCCTTGCCGTCATCACGCAATGAGGCGATCAGCTTGGTGGGGTCGCTGTCGAAGTAATGGCTCACATCGGTGAGCGAGATCTCGGCCGAGTCGAGGTTCTGGAAGGTGACATCGGCGGTCTTCATCACCGACTCGAACACCTCGCGGTTCTGGTTCATCTCGCCGGGGTTGTCGGCGTTGAACGCAAAGGTCTTGCGCGACAGATACATCTCCTGCAGCTCACCTTCCTCTTCCCAGGTGCTGTTCTCGACCGCCAGGTTGACGTTGGAGCTGTAGCTGCCGCTGGCATTGGAGAACACGCGGGTGGCGGCATCGCGCAGCGAGATGCCGTCCTTGGCGGCCTGCTCGAGGCTGTGCTTGCGCACAAAGTTCATCTCCAGAGGCTCGTCGGCCTCGGCGGCCATCTTGACCCCTTGATCGATCAGGGCCATCTGGTTGATGAACAGGTCGCGAAACACACCGCTGCAGTTGACCACCACGTCGATGCGGGGGCGACCCAGCTCTTCGAGCGAGATCAGCTCGAGCTTGTTGACCCGGCCCAGCGAGTCGGGCACGGGGCGCACGCCGATGAACCAGAGAATCTGGGCCAGCGACTCGCCATAGGTCTTGATGTTGTCGGTGCCCCAGAGCACGCAGGCGATGGTCTCGGGCCAGGCGCCCTGCTCGACCTTCTGGCGCTCGATCAGCCGATCGACCACCACCTTGGCCGCCGCGATCGCGGCCCTTGTGGGAATCGCCTGGGGATCGAGCGCATGCAGGTTCTTGCCGCTGGGCAACACGCCCGGGTTGCGAATGGGGTCGCCCCCTGGGCCCGGCAGCACGTACTCACCATCGAGGGCCCGCAGCAGGCTCTCCATCTCCAGATCGGCGCAGACCTGCTCCAGGCAGAACTGCAGGTAGCCGAACAGCTTGTCGAGCTCGGCCTGATCCACCTCCTCGAAGCCGGCGGCGCGGCAGGCCGCCAGCCAGGGGCTGGGCAGCTTGAAACCAACGCGCTCGAGCAACGCTAAGAACCAGGCAAAGTTGCGCCGCAGGGTCACCCGGCCATCGGCGCCGGTGACCGCCTTGACCATGGCGCCCACAGCAGCCCGCGACGTCTCGGTGATGACGCGGTTGAGCTCGACATCGGCGAGCACCCCCTCGTCATTGCCCTTGTAAACGTCGGCAATGGTGCGGCCACGACTCTCGGCCAGCAGGGCCGGCAGGGAGCGAAGGCCATCGTCGTCGCGCTCGAGGGCGGCGATGTTGACCAGGGTGGCGATCGCCTCTTCGGCGGTGGGGGGCT
The DNA here is from genome assembly GCA_010027605.1 of Synechococcaceae bacterium WB9_2_112. Taxonomy (GTDB): domain Bacteria; phylum Cyanobacteriota; class Cyanobacteriia; order PCC-6307; family Cyanobiaceae; genus RGUW01. The sequence continues at coordinate 8,918 of RGUW01000067.1, forward strand.
TGCCGATCGTGTGCAGGCCGCAGGGCAGCAGCCGGCTCTCGATCTCCATCAGCTGGCGGTAGACCGCGCCGACGACGCCATCGCGGCCGTCGAGGTCGAGCTCAGCGGCGTCGACCTCGGGCAGCGCGACATCTTTGTCGAGGTTGCACTGGCGTGAGGTCTCGACAATGGCGTTGACGATCTGCACACCGCGGGAGCTTTCG
>RGUW01000068.1 GCA_010027605.1 Synechococcaceae bacterium WB9_2_112
TACAGCCACTCGTCGAGGCTGGCGGCTTCCCAGATGGGGTAGAAGTGCAGGCCGATGGCGTTGCTGGAAGGAACAACAGCACCGGAGATGATGTTGTTGCCGTAGATGAATGAACCGGCAACGGGCTCACGAATGCCGTCGATGTCGACGGGGGGAGCGGCGATGAAGGCAATGATGAAGCAGATGGTCGCCGCCAGCAGGCAGGGGATCATCAGCACACCGAACCAACCCACATAGATGCGGTTGTTGGTGCTGGTCACCCAGGAGCAGAAGTTCTGCCATGAGCTGGCACGGCCGCTGCGCAGTGCAGTGGTCATGGATCAACAAAGAAGTACGGGAGACCCGAGGGTCAAAGCGACGCTAGGTGTGGCCGTTGACTTCTCAGCAACGCGACAACAATCGTTCCATTGCTTCATGCAACTTCATCGTTGGTGTTGCGAAGTGCTGCGGGCCTGGGTGTTCCGTGACTGGCCTCTTGTCGGTGTGCCGTTGTTGTCGTTCGGCTGGGTTGCTCCCGTCTCCAGCGGGTCCCGGTTCTGACGCCCTGACGCCTGATGCGGCACACTTGCGCTCAAGTGCGATGCCCCGGCGATGGCCGACGACCGCGAGAACGTTCAGTCCCAGCAGCGCACCTCGGACCCTGGCCGCATGGGCAGGGGCGGGGGCGGCCGCGATCAGGGGAGCCGGGAGCCGGGAGGGTTCCGCATTCGCCTCAGCGACAACGAGATGCGTGCCGCCCGGGCTCTGCAGGACGCCTTCCGTCTGCGTTCGACCGTGGCCGTCCTGGGTTTTGCCCTGCGCACCACGGCCCAGCTGCTGGAAGAAGGCAAGCTTGATGCGCTGGTTGAGCAACAACGCTCCCAGGCTCCTGAACGCACCGATGGGCCCCGCGGTACCGGTGGTGGCCGTCGTGACGGACGCTCCGAGGGTCGCGGGGATGGCCGCTCCGACCGTGCGCCTCGCGTCGATCCCTTTGCCCGTCCGAGCCGTCCGCCCCAGCCCCAACCCGTGACCGAGCCGGCGCAGCCTGAAGAACAGACCCTTGATGCAGTGAGCGCTGAGACGCAGAGCGCTGAAACCGAGATGTCTGAAGCCGGCGCGGCTGAGTCTCCTACCGACCCGGCGGCGCAGCCCGGCGCCAGCGAAGCCTGAGCTGCAGCACATTGATGGCCAGGCCCAGGGTTCTGTCGGGGGTGCAACCCACCGGATCACTCCATCTCGGCAACTGGCTGGGTGCGATCCGCAATTGGGTGGATCTGCAGGACAGCCACGACACCTTCTTCTGTGTCGTGGATCTGCACGCCATCACGGTTCCCCATGACCCGGCCCGCCTGGCCGAGGACACGCTGAGCACTGCTGCCCTCTACCTGGCCTGCGGCATCGATCCGGCCCGTTCGACCGTCTTTGTGCAGAGTCAGGTGAGCGCCCACAGCGAGCTGGCCTGGTTGCTCAACTGCGTCACCCCGCTCAACTGGCTTGAGCGCATGATCCAGTTCAAGGAGAAGGCGCTGAAGCAGGGCGACAACGTGTCGGTGGGTCTGCTCGATTACCCCGTGCTGATGGCGGCCGACATCCTGCTCTATGACGCTGATCTGGTTCCCGTCGGCGAAGACCAGAAGCAGCATCTGGAGTTGGCCCGCGACATCGCCCAGCAGCGCATCAATGCCCGTTTTGCCCCCAGGGACCCCAGCGGCGAGCCGATCGCGATTCTGCGGGTGCCCGAACCCCTGATCCTCAAGCAGGGTGCCCGGGTCATGAGCCTCACCGATGGCAGCAGCAAGATGAGCAAGAGCGATCCCAACGAGGGCTCGCGCATCAACCTGCTGGACTCACCCGAGCTGATCAGCAAGAAGATCAAGCGGGCCAAGACCGATCCGGTGATGGGACTGGTGTTTGGGGACCCTGAGCGCCCCGAGGCCGACAACCTGCTGGGGCTCTATGCCCTGTTGGCTGGACTCAGCCCGGAACAGGCCGCCGCCGACTGTGCCCAGATGGGCTGGGGCCAGTTCAAACCCCTGCTGGCCGAAGCGGCGGTCGAGGCGCTCCGGCCGGTGCAACAGCGCTACAGCGAACTGCGGGCTGATCCGGCAGGGCTGCTGCAGGTGCTCGAGCAGGGTCGTTGTCGCGCCACCGACGTGGCCGATGCAACCCTGGCGCGGGTCAGGCAGGCCCTTGGGTTTCTCGCCTGAGCGGGGGCGGAGGCAGCGGCACGTCGGCGAGCCGCAGCCTGGCCGACAGCCCCCAGATCTCCAGCACCAGCTTGTGCCAGGGGGCCAGGGTGCCCATCTCCAGGGCCATGGCCGTGGGGGCAGCCTCACGCAGGCTGCTGGCGGCGGCGAGCTCCCTGCTGGCGTGGTCAAGCTGCTGGGCCAGATTGGCTCGCGCCTCGGCTGGCATCACCGAGTCGGGGCAGTGCGCAAGCAGCACCTGACCACGTTCAAACCAGAACCGGAAATCCTCGAGCAGTGAGCCCAGCAGCCCGTCGAGCAACAGGCCGGCATCGGCTGCCGCGGGATGGTTTCCATCGCCGGACTGTTGGTTCGACTCGTCGGACTGCATCCTTTGAGCCTAGGTGGGCAGAGCGATCTGACGAGCTCCCGTAGGATCGCCCGTTGCCGATGGCCCTGACGTGTCTGCCCCTTCAGCCGAGCCACTGCAGCTGCCCAAGACCAGCGAGAGCGAACAGCTGCTGCGGATCCGCCATTCGATGAGCCATGTGATGGCCATGGCCGTGCAGACCCTGTTTCCCAGGGCCCAGGTGACGATCGGTCCCTGGACCGAGAGCGGCTTCTACTACGACTTCGACAGCCCCGATCCCTTCAGCGAAGCCGATCTCAAGGCGATCAAGAAGGAGATGATCAAGATCATCAACAAAAAACTGCCGCTCGAGCGCATCGAGGTCAGCCGGGCCGAGGCCGAGGCACGCATCAAGGCCCAGAACGAGCCTTACAAGCTCGAGATCCTGGCGGGCATCACCGAGCCGATCACGCTCTACACCCTGGGCGAGCAGTGGTGGGATCTGTGTGCCGGGCCCCACGTGGCCAACACCAGCGAACTCAACCCCAAGGCCTTCGAGCTCGAGAGCGTGGCCGGTGCCTACTGGCGCGGCGATGAAAACAACGCCCAGCTGCAGCGCATCTACGGCACAGCCTGGGAGACCCCCGAGCAGCTGGCCGAGCACCAGCGCCGCAAAGCCGAGGCCCTGCGCCGCGACCACCGTCGCCTGGGTACCGACCTCGACCTGTTCTCCATCGAGGACGAGGCCGGAGCCGGCCTGGTGTTCTGGCACCCCCGCGGTGCGCGCATGCGCCTGTTCTACGAGCTGCTGTACACGCCCCATGTGGCCGACATCAGCCTGTGGAAGACCTCAGGTCACCTCGACTTCTACCGCGAGTCGATGTTCGGGCCGATGCAGGTCGACGAGCGCGAGTACCAGCTCAAGCCGATGAACTGCCCGTTCCACGTGCTCACCTACGCCAGCACCCTGCGCAGCTACCGGGAGCTGCCGATCCGCTGGGCAGAGCTGGGCACGGTGTACCGCTATGAGCGGCCCGGGGTGATGCACGGGCTGATGCGGGTGCGCGGCTTCACCCAGGACGACGCCCATGTGTTCTGCCTGCCCGAGCAGATCACCGATGAGATCGTGGCGATCCTCGATCTCACCGAACAGATCCTCTCCACCTTTGATTTCCGCAGCTACCAGGTCAACCTCTCGACCCGCCCCGACAAATCGATCGGCGACGACGCGGTCTGGGAGCTGGCCACCCAGGGTCTGATCGAGGCCCTGGAGCGCAAGGGCTGGGCCTACACGATCGACGAGGGCGGCGGCGCCTTCTACGGGCCCAAGATCGACCTCAAGATCGAAGACGCGATCGGCCGCACCTGGCAGTGCTCGACGATCCAGCTCGACTTCAACCTGCCCGAGCGCTTCAAGCTGGAGTATGTCGCTGCCGATGGCTCCAGGCAGCGCCCGATCATGATCCACCGCGCCATCTTTGGCTCGCTGGAGCGGTTCTTCGGGATCATGACCGAGAACTACGCCGGCGATTTCCCGTTCTGGTTGGCGCCCGAGCAGATCCGCCTGCTGCCGGTCACCGATGAGGTGCGCCCCTATGCCGAGGAGGTGCTCGGAGCCCTCAAGGCGGTTGGCATCCGCGCCACCGTGGACCACAGCGGCGATCGCCTCGGCAAACTGATCCGCAACGGCGAGCAGATGAAAATCCCGGTGCTGGCCGTGATCGGGGCCAAGGAGGCCGAAGCCAGGGCCCTGAGCCTGCGCAGCCGCCCCGACGGGGACCTGGGCAGTGTGTCCCTGGTCGACGTGGTTGCCGCTGCCGCCCAGGCCAATCAGGATCGGCTTGCGGGTCTGGCCCTGCCGGTCTGATCGTCCCCGCAGCCTCGTGCCATGACCACCCTGCTGGCCGGTGACATCGGCGGCACCAAGACCCTGCTCAGCCTCTACCGCTCTGGTGGTGGCGGCCTTGAGCAGCTGGTGAGTGAGCGCTACGTCTCGGCCGACTGGCCCGATCTGGCTCCCATGGTGCTGGCCTTCCTACGCGGTCCTGTCGCCGGGTTGGGCTTGGCCCAGCCTGATGCGGCCTGTTTTGCCGTCGCGGGCCCGGTGCAGGCGGGTCAGGCCCAGCTCACGAACCTGCCCTGGCAACTGTCGGAGCAGGGTCTGGCGGCTGCCACGGGCATTGCGCGGCTGGCCCTGGTCAACGATTTCGCTGTGATGATCTACGGGCTGCCCCATCTGCAGCCCGAACAGCAGGTACAGATTCGTCCGGGCGTCGCCGTGACCGGTGCCCCGCTGCTGGTGCTCGGGGCCGGCACCGGGCTGGGGGTGGCCTATGGGGTCCCGACCCCATCGGGTCTGCAGGCGATCGCCAGTGAGGGCTCCCATGCCGAATTCGCCCCGCGCACGGCCGACGAATGGCACCTCAAGCAGTGGTTGCAGGCGGATCTGGGCCTGGATCGCCTGTCGACCGAGCGGGTCGTCAGTGGCACCGGACTTGGCCTGGTGGCCCGCTGGATGCTGGCGGCCCGTGCGGAGGCCCACGACCATCCCCTGGCGGCGGTTGCGGCCGATCCAGCCCAGGATCTGCCGGCTGCGGTGGCCCAGGCGGCGACGGCCGGCGATCCGCTGGCCCGGCAGGCGCTCGCCCTGTGGCTGTCGGCCTACGGCAGCGTCACCGGGGATCTGGCCCTGGCGGCCCTGTGCCGCGGCGGCATCTGGCTGGCCGGAGGCACGGCCGCCAAGTTGGTGGAGGCCCTGCGCTCGCCGGTGTTTGTCCAGGCCTATCTCAACAAGGGGCGCCTGGCTGAGGTGCTCGAGCCGATCCCGATCACCGCGATCACCGATCCGGCAATCGGTCTTTACAGCGCTGCCTGCCGGGCCCGCATGCTGGTCGGCTGACACACTGGCCCGAGCTGAATCAACGCCATGGCTCGCCCGAGTGTCGGGCAGGGAGTGGTGGTCCATGTGCCTGCCACTACCGCGAACCTGGGTCCAGGCTTCGATTGCCTCGGGGCTGCCCTCGAACTCGACAACGTGTTCGAAGTCCGCTGCATCCCTGGAGGCAGCGAGCGTTTCGACCTGATCATCGAGGGCAGCGAGGGCGCCCACCTGCGCGGTGGTCCCGACAACCTGGTGTACCGCTCGGCCCAGCGGGTCTGGAAGGAGGCCGGCCTGGAACCGGTGGCCCTCGAGGCCCGGGTCCGGCTGGCGGTGCCCCCGGCCCGGGGGCTGGGGAGCAGCGCCACGGCGATCGTGGCGGGCCTGCTCGGGGCCAATGCCCTTGCCGGTGAACCCCTGAGCACCGAAAAGCTGCTGGAGCTGGCGATCGACATCGAGGGGCATCCCGACAATGTGGTGCCCTCGCTGGTGGGGGGGCTGTGCATGACGGCCAAGGCCGCATCCCAGCGCTGGCGTGTGCTGCGCTGCGGCTGGTCGGCCGAGGTGCGGGCCGTGGTGGCGATTCCGGCGATCCGGCTCACCACCAGCGAGGCCCGCCGCGCCATGCCCAAGGCGATTCCGATCCCCGATGCGGTCAGCAATCTCGGGGCCCTCACCCTGCTGCTGCAGGGGCTGCGCACGGGCAACGGGGATCTCATCGCCGACGGCATGCACGATCGCCTGCATGAGCCCTACCGCTGGGGCCTGATTCAGGGCGGTCGCTCGGTGCGGGAGGCGGCGCTGGCGGCGGGGGCCTGGGGCTGCGTGATCAGTGGTGCCGGTCCCAGCCTGCTGGCCCTGTGCTCGGCCGATGTGGCCGAGGCGGTCAGGGGGGCGATGGTCCAACGCTGGCGCAGCCAGGGCGTCGAGTCCCGCGCTGAAAATCTGGGACTCCAGTCCCAGGGCAGCACCTGGCAGTCGCTGCCCCCTCGTTGATGAGTATTTCTACCCACTGGAGGTAGGGCGGCTGATAGATTTCGCAACAGCCAGTGAGACCCAGATGGGCGCGAATCTGCCAGCTGCAGCCGCGTCCTTCCCCTGGCTGTCGTTGATCGTTCTGTTGCCGGCCGCGGGTGCCCTGTTGATGCCCCTGCTGCCTGGCGACGGCAGTGACGCCCGCGTCCCCCGTGGCCTTGCCCTTGCGATTCTGGGCCTCGACCTGGTCTTGATGCTGGTGGTCTTCAGCCGCCACTACGACCCGGCAACGGCTGGACTGCAGCTGGTGGAGCGCGTCAGCTGGGTTCCCGCGATCGGCCTGGAATGGAGCCTGGGTGCCGACGGGCTTTCGGCACCGTTGGTGGTGCTTTCGGGTCTGGTCACCTTGCTGACCACGGCAGCCAGCTGGAAGATCGCCCGCAAGTCGAAGCTCTATTTCGCCCTGTTGCTGGTTCAGGCCTCGGCCCAGGCCCTGGTGTTTCTCTCCCAGGACTTCCTGCTGTTCTTCCTGGCCTGGGAACTGGAACTGGTCCCCGTCTATCTGCTGATCGCCATCTGGGGTGGCAAGCAGCGTCAGTACGCCGCCACCAAGTTCATCCTCTACACCGCCACCGCCTCGTTGCTGATTCTGGTGAGCGGCCTGGCCCTGGCGCTCAATGGTCCGTTCACCTTCAACCTCAGCGAGCTGGCGGCCCGCTCGGCCGGTGGTGTCTTCGGTCTGCTGTGTTATCTGGGCTTTCTGATCGGCTTTGGCGTCAAATTGCCGATGTTCCCCCTGCACACCTGGTTGCCCGACGCCCATGGCGAGGCCAATGCGGCTGTGTCGATGCTCCTGGCCGGGGTGCTGCTCAAGATGGGTGGTTATGCGCTGCTGCGCTTCAACGTGCAGATGTTGCCCGAAGCCCATCTGCAGCTGGCCCCGGCTCTGATCGTTCTGGGCATTGTCAACATTGTCTACGGCGCCCTCAACGCCTTTGCCCAGGACAACGTCAAACGGCGCATCGCCTGCAGCTCGGTGAGCCACATGGGCTTCGTGTTGCTGGGGATCGGCGCTGTTGATGCCCTGGGCATCAGTGGCGCCATGCTCCAGATGATCAGCCACGGCCTGATCGCTGCCGCCATGTTCTTTGTGACCGGGGTCTTCTACGAGCGCACCGAGACCCTTTCGATCCCCAACATGGGCGGCCTGGCCAAGGCATTGCCGATCACCTTCGCCTTCTTCCTGGCGAGTTCGCTGGCCTCCCTGGCCCTGCCGGGCATGAGCGGGTTCGTCAGTGAGATCACCGTGTTCCTCGGTGTCACGGCCAACGATGGCTTCACCGTCGGTTTCCGTGTGGTCACCATCGTGCTGGCGGCCATCGGGTTGGTTCTGACTCCGGTCTATCTGTTGTCGCTGTGCCGTCGGGTGTTCTTCGGCCCCCGCATCCCCGCGCTGGCGATCACAGGCGACATGAAACCCCGTGAGCTCGTGATCGGCCTGTCCTTGCTGGTGCCGACCCTGGCGATCGGCTTCTGGCCGCGGCTTGCCATCGATTTCTACGAGTCGGGCACCGATGCCCTGGCCGCCCGTCTGGCCGCCACGCCGGCCGTGGCCCTCAGCCAGGTGCTCGGCTTCGGTTGACCGTATCGCTGCTGCCCACGCGGCGGTGGGCGCATCGGCTGGAATGAATCCAACAGCATGGCGACCATGACGGCACCGGCACATTCCTCCGCCAGCCCATCCGATCAGCGTTCTGCCCTTCCCTTGCTGGCCGGCGAGGGCTTGCCCGACTTTGTGGCGATCACCCCGGAGCAGGTGGATCAGGCTATCCCGCAGCTGCTGGCTGAGCTTGGTGCTGAGCTCGACGGGCTTGAAGCCACCCTTGAGCGGCGTCTTGGTCCGTCCCCGTCACCCCTGAGCTGGGCCGAGCTCATGGATCCCCTGCACCATCTGGGTGAGCGCCTGCGCTGGAGCTGGGGTGTGGTCAGCCACCTCAACGGGGTCTGCAACAGCCCAGAGCTGCGGGAGGCCCACCAGCGGCAGCAGGGGGCAGTGGTGGCCTTCGGCAACCGGGCCGGCCAGTCGCAGGTGATCTACCGAGCGCTGCAACAGCTCGCAGCGACCACAGGTCTCGACGCCACCCAACGACGCATCCTGACCGCCGAACTGCGCGACATGGAACTGCGCGGCGTGGGTCTTGAAGGCCCTGAGCAGCAGGCCTTCAATGCCACCAGCCAGCAACTGGCCGAACTGGCCACCAGTTACAGCAACCACGTCCTCGATGCCACCAACGGCTGGAGCCTGAGGCTCACCCAGGCCGACCAGGTGGCGGGTCTGCCCCACAGCCTGCTTGACCTTCTGGCTCAGTCGGCCCGGCAGGCTCTGCAACACCCCGGTGATGCCGAAGCCAGCGCCGAGCAGGGGCCGTGGTTGATGGGCCTCGACATGCCCCGGGTGGTTCCCTTTCTCAAATACAGCGCCAGGCGTGACCTGCGCGAGAGCGTGTACCGGGCCCAGGTGGCACGGGCCTCTCAAGGCGATCTCGATAACACCCCGCTGATCGAGCAGATCCTGACCCTCAAGCGCCAGCAGGCCCAGCGGCTTGGCTACGCCAACTGGGCCGAGGTGAGCCTGGCCTCGAAGATGGCTGGCTCCGTGGCCGATGTCGAGCAGCTGCTCGAAGAGCTGCGGGCGGCTGCCCACCCGGTGGCCGAGCAGGAGCTCGAGGCCCTGCGG
>RGUW01000069.1 GCA_010027605.1 Synechococcaceae bacterium WB9_2_112
CCCAGCCCGCCACCGGGCGGAGAGGCTTCAGCAGCGAGCCAGCTGATCGCCGGAACCTCCCAGCGGGCCTGCTCCCGTGGGGTGCAGGGGGTGCCGGGACGCTCCAGCACCCCGCCGCTGGTATCCGCGGCCCAGCGCACCACCGGCTGGGCCAGGGGCAGCTCCAACCGCAGCAGCTCGTGGCGCTGACGCCAGTCGATCGCCAGCACCAGCTCAAACCAGGGGCTATCGGCCAGCAGCCGGCCCTCGAGCCGCAGCGCACTGCCGCCGCAGCGGCCGCGCCAGCTCACATGGGCACAGAGGGGGCCGCGTTCGATCCAGTGCAAGCCAGGCTCCCAATCGATCGGAAGCGGCTGCTGGGGGTAATCGGCAGCCAGATCCCAGGCATCCCAGAACTCGCCGGCATCGCGGTAGCGCCGCAGCTGTACCGGCGACGCCAGGTAGGAGCGACCATGGCCATCGCCGAGCTGCTCCAGGCCAGCAGGACCCAACTCAAGCGCGATCAGGCCGTTGTCGAGCCGCCAGCGTCCCTGGGTGAGCGGTTCGGCATGCACCGCCGCCGTGGGTGTGGGTCCTTCAGAGCTCTGGTGGGGGGCATGCCGCACCAACGCCACCGCGCTCACACCCGCCAGTGGTGGCAGCTGCACCCAGCTGCCACCACTGGGGCAAGCCTGCTGGGGCAGGGGCGCACCTGCTGCCGTATGCCAGGTACCGGCCGGCAGCCGCACACAGCGGCGCCCGGCCGCCAGCGGCTGGAGCTGCACCGCTGCCCAGGCTTGCCTGGCACCACCGACCGGTTCGGCTGCAGGCTGCGGGGACCCGCCCAGCCAGCCCAGCAAGGCCTGATCCCTCTGGGCACACGCCCGGCGACGGGCCGCGCGCCACTGGGGCTCGGCCTGCTCAAACACCTCGGGCACGGAGGTGCCGGGAAGAATGTCGTGAAACTGCTGGAACAACAGGGTCTGCCAGTCGCAGCTGACCGCCTGCGCGTGCGGTACCAGGGCCGACACCTGGCCCAGCAGCTGGATCAGCAGCTGGGCCAGCTCGGCCTCCCGCAGCAGGCGTTCGAGGCTGCGGTTGTGCCGTTTCTGATCGGGCCGACTGGTGGCAATGCCGCGATGCAGCTCCAGATAGAGCTCATCGCGCCACACGGGCAGCTGCGACGCCCACGGTTCAAGGCCCGCCAGGTACTGGCGCAGGCTGCCGTGCTGCTGGGGTGCCAGGGGCGCACCCGTCTGGGCCTGCTGCTGCCACAGCTCCAGCTGCTCGAGCATCTCGGCGGTGGGCCCGCCGCCGTGATCGCCCACCCCCGGAAGCCACAGAGCCTGGCCCAGGCCGGTGGCCTGCTGCCACTGCAGGCGATAGCGCTCCATGGCCAGCGGATCGGCGTCGGTGCCGATCGGGGCGGTCATCAGCGCCAGCACCTCGCTGCCGCAGCGGCTGCGCCAGCGGAACAACCGATGGGGAAAGACATTGGTGGCGTTCCAGGCGAGCTTGTGGGTGCAGAACCAGCGCACCCCCGTGGCGCGGGCGATGGCAGGCAGACCGGCGCCGAACCCGAAGCTGTCGGGCAACCAGGCCAGGGCATGCTCCAGCTGGGGAAAGGCCCGTCGGCTCCACTGCTGTCCCAGCTGAAACTGTCGCAGCAGCGAGGCACTGCTGATCAGCACGCAGTCGCACTCCACCCAGGGACCGTTGATGGGCTCGAATCGACCCGCCGCGACCGCCGCCACGATCCGCGCATGGAGAGCCGGGCGGTGGCGCTCCAGCCACGCGTAGAGAGCCGGGGTCGAATGGCCGAAATGGAACTCGGGATGGCGCTCCATCAGCGCCAGAGCCGACGTGAAGGTACGTTCGGCGGCCTCCCAGGTGTCGGCGACGGGCCACAACCAGGCCAGATCGAGGTGGGCATGACCCAGCACGTGGAACCCGGGTGCCCCCTGCGGATGCGGCGCAGGCAGCGCAGCCCGCAGCACCGCGAGCTCCTGGCGGATCGGCTGCAGCATCCCGTCAGGATCGGCCGGGTCGAGCGGCTCGAGCTCGATGCGGCTGTGCACCAGAGCTCCGTCGTCGTGGCGGGGGCTGCGCAACCGCAGGTCGAGCTGCAGGGCTTCGCCCTGCCACCAACGGGCCGGCAGGCCCCAGCGGCAGGCCGCATCAAACAGGTCACCGCGGTGCACCTCCACCCCGTCGACCAACAGCTGCGCGTCATCGGCCCACCAGCGCAGCACCAGCCGGGCCTGGGCCCGGGGGGCGAGCTGGCGCCAGGGCTCGGGGCAGCTGAGGGCCAGCCGCAGCGCGCACACGCCGCCACCGCGGGGCCAGATGATCAGCCGGCGCCGAGCCCAGTCGGGCCGGTGCCGCGCCCCCCAGGGGTCGGCGAGGGCCGACGCCGCGGGACCAACAGGCCGCTGCAGCCGCCACAGGGGCTGCAGATCGAGCCAGAAAGATGACTGAAACGTTTCAATCCGCTCAGACAAGGGCACCTCTGGGGGCTCAGGCATCCTTTGATGGCCTGCCAGGACCCATAGGATGGGCCATCTGGCCCTCTGATCCAAGGCTCAGACTCCAGCCCGATTCGCAAGCTCGACCATGCTCGCCCTCAAGATCTCGGTTTACTCGGTCGTCTTCTTCTTCATCGGGATCTTCGTGTTCGGCTTCCTGGCCAGCGATCCCAGCCGCACCCCGAGCCGCAAGGACCTCGAAGAGTGATCCGCTGGACAGTTGGCGGACCGCGGCGTTGCCGCTGACCCGCCCCTTGGTGCATGGCAGGATCGCTGCCGTCTGGCACCCCTTCACGCCCTGTGCATCACAACCGATCCTTCCGATCGGCATGGGTTGCCGCAGGCGTGAGCTCAATGCTGGCGGCTCTGCCCGCGGTGGTCCTCAGCAACCCCTCCGGCCTGAGGGCGGCCGAGCAATCCCAGCCGTCTCTGCCCCAGCCATCGGCACCCCAGGCCGAAGCATCGGCCACAGCGGCAGGGCCCCAGAGCGCCGGCAGCGTGGGCACCGGCAGATTGAACACCGGCAGCTTGAGCGCCGGCAGTCTGCCTGAGGGAACCGAGATTCCCCTTGAACTGGAACTCAGCGCCAACACGCTGCAATACGACGACGCCACCGGCCGGGTGATCGCCGAAGGCAATGTGCAGGCCATGCTGGCCGGCGGTCGCCTGCTGGCCGATCGACTCGAATACGAGTCCCGCACGCGCACCGTGTTCGTCAGCGGCAGCGTGCGGCTGCAGCGGGGGCTGCAATACATGCAGGCCAGCCAGTTGCGCTACAGCCTGCTCGAAGGCAGCGGTGAGGCCGACGACGTCTATGGCGTCCTCGACCTCGACGGCAGCGAAACCGACTTTTCCCTCGAAAAGGCACCGCTAGTGCCGCTGACGCCGGCACGGCCGCTGACCTGCACGCCGATCCTGCCGCCGATTCCCAACTGGCATCCCTACGACTGGGCGGTGACCGCCTGGGGCGGTCAGATGATCGACGCCAATTTCGGCGACACCTTCTTCTTCAATGGCCGTTGGCGTCCCGAATACCTCGCCGGGGTCGGCATCAACAAGCGGCTTGTCGACGGCGGACCCTTTGCGTTCGATCTCGACCTCAACCTGATGGGCCACGCTGCAGCCACGCAACAGGGCGGCCCGTACAACCAGACCGTGCCCAATGCCAACGTTCCCAGCCAGGCCTTCGGTGAGGGCACCCTCGGGGTCGGGCTGCGCATCTGGATGCAGCCCTGGCTGAGTCTGTTTCTGGTGGAGGGGGTCAGCTTCAACACCGAGGTGAGCAACTACGAGCGCACCTACCGCGAACGTTTCAACCAGTTCCTCAACTATCTGGCATTTGAGGTGGAAGCCCTGGTCAACCCCCGCTGGTCGGTGGTGGGCCGCATCCACCACCGCTCGGGCGCCTATGGCGTCTACAGCGGTGTGCGCGAAGGCAGCAACGGCTACCTGATCGGCCTGCGCTACCGCTTCGGCGACAGCCGCAACGCCGGCCGGCCACGTCCCACGATGCCACCGGCCCAGGGGTGCCCGGATGCCCCACCGCTCGAACCTGGCACCGCCAACAGCATGACCACGGCCCTGGACCGCGCAGCCAGCGGTCAGGCCCCGCAGAAGCCGACGCCAACCCAGACCCATGGCATCGCCCAACAGGCGACCCAACCAACCGGTGGGGTCTGGCAGGTGGCACGGGCTCAGGAGCGTGCCCGCAGCGAAGCGATCAGCCAGATCCAGCAGCGGATCAGCGGTGTGCAACTGCAGCAGCGGCTGCGTCTCGAACGGCGGGTGGGATTCAACGACCGCAAAACCGTGCCCGACACCGCCAACACCTACGGCGGCATCAGGCCGGAGCAGCTGCGCGATCTGAACACCACCTCCAACATGAAGCTGGTGGATGGTGGCATCAGCCGCTGGCGCTTCCAGGCCAGACACATCAAGCTCAGCCCCACGGGCTGGACGGCCTCGCGCATGGCCATGACCAATGACCCCTACACCCCGGCCCAGTCATGGCTGGAAGCGGTCGGCGTTCAGGTGACGGTCGTCGGCAAGGACGAGACGTTGATCACAGCCCGCACCACCCGCATCCTGCTGGAAGACCGGCTGCCGATTCCCGGACGCCAGCGGCAGCGCCTGCGCAAGAACAACGTCGATACCCCGGTCGTGATCGGCTTCGACGAACGCGATCGCAACGGCGTCTTCGTCGGCTACAACGCCAAGCCCATCACCGTTGCCAAGACGGGCACCTTGCTGCTGCAGCCTCAGATCATGCTGCAACGCACGATCGATGGGAGCACCAACAGCTATCCGCTGCCCGGATCGCCTCCCGGCAGCGGGGGCGTGCCCCAACCTGTGCAGAGCGGAGACCAGTTCGGCCTTCTGGCCCGCTGGATCGACAACCGCTGGGGCTTCTCCAGCACGGCCAACCTCGATCTCTCCACGTTGAGCAGCCAGAACCTGACCAACGGCACCCGCAGCTGGGGTGAGATCGCGCGCGCTGTGAAGCTGCCCCTGCTCGGCGACAGCACAGCCCGGTTGTTCGGTGCCTATCGCTTTCGCCTCTGGAACGGCTCCCTGGGCGAGCAGGACGTCTACGCGGCCTATGGCTTCTCGCTCGAGGATCAGGGCCAGCTGCCCCGATGGGGAGACAGCAGCCACAACTTCTACTGGCGGGTCGGCTTCGGCAACTACAAGGCCTGCACCGCCAACTGCCCGAGCAACAATTCCTCGGGCACCGAGGTGATCCCCAACCTGGGTGAGTTCTGGCGCGGCGGTGGTATTGCCGCGCTGTCGAGTTCGTTCCCGCTGTGGCGCGGCCAGCCGGCTCCCCTGACCGCCGATCAGGCCCTGCTCAACTCACCGGTGCCGATCGTGCCGGGGCTGCGACTCGACACCAATGTCACCGGCACCCTCGCCTACTACAACAGCGGGCAATACCAGAACACCCTGTCGTTTTCGGCTGGGCCGATCCTCACCCTGGGTCATTTCACCCGACCGTTTCTCGACTACACCCAGTTCGCAGTCACCGGAGGCGTCACCCTGCGGCAGGGCCTGAGTCCGCTCAGCTTTGACCGCGCGGTCGACCTCGGCACACTCAATTTCGGCCTGACCCAGCAGATCGCCGGCCCGATGCTGGTCAGCCTCGGTTATGGCTTCAACGTCGATCCGGCATCGGGGTACTACGGCGCCACCACAGGGTCGTACGTGGAGCTGCGCTGGCAGCGGCGCTCCTACGACATCGGCGTTTATTACAGCCCCTACGAACAGCTGGGGGGGATCCGGATCCGGCTCAACGACTTCAACTTCAAGGGAACCGGTGTGCCCTTCGTGCCCTACCACCCATCACAGGCGGGGTTGAGGCAGCCTTTCTGAGCCCGTTCAGCCCGAAACGCTGAACGCCTGCAGATAGGGGAGCCGTGCCGCCGTGGCGGCGAGCTCGGCCCCATGGGCGAGCAGCTGGCCGGTAGCATCCCACTGGCCGCTGTGCAGCATCTGGCGTGGTCCGGCCGCCAAGCTGAGCGGCCAGAGCTGCCCTTGCCCGCCCCGCAACTCGAGTGTGTCGAGGTCGGCGCTCAGCGTCAGGGCCGGCTCGGCCTCAATGGCCGCCTGCACCGCCAGGGCCACGTCGTGGTCGACGCTGAGACAGGGGATCCCCAGGGCCAGGCAGTTACCGAAGAAGATCTCGGCAAAGCTCTCGCCGATCACGGCGCGAATGCCCCAGCGCATCAGCGCCTGGGGAGCGTGCTCGCGGCTGGACCCGCACCCGAAGTTGCGGTTCACCACCAGGATGCTGGCGCCGCGGTGGGCGCTCTGGTCAAAGGGATGCTGCCCGTTCAGCTCGGCACGGTCATCGGCAAAGGCCGCAGGCCCCAGCTCACTGAAGGTGACGCACTTGAGAAACCGCGCCGGAATGATGCGGTCGGTGTCGATGTCATCGCCCCGCACGGCTACGGCGGTACCGCTGACGCCGTTGATCGGACCCGTGGGAAAAGGTGCGCTGGTCATGGCAGCAGGGTACGCACATCGGTGACCCGGCCCGCGATCGCCGCAGCCGCCACCATCGCCGGACTCATCAGCAGGGTGCGGCCCGTGGCCGAGCCCTGGCGGCCCTTGAAATTGCGGTTGCTCGAGCTGGCGCTGATCTGGCGGCCTTCGAGCCGGTCGGGGTTCATCGCCAGGCACATCGAGCAGCCGGGTTCGCGCCACTCGAAACCGGCCTCGGTGAACACCCGATCGAGGCCTTCGGCCTCGGCCGCCGCGGCCACCTGCTCACTGCCCGGCACCACAAACGCCTTGATGCCCGGCGCCACCTGACGGCCGCGGGCCACCGCCGCCGCCGCCTGCAGGTCGGACAGACGCCCGTTGGTGCAGCTGCCGATGAAGCACACATCGACGGGGGTGCCGGCGATCGGCGCACCGGGCTGCAGATCCATGTAGCGGTAGGCCTCCTGGGCCAGGGGGCGCTCGTCGGGTTCGGTCTGATCGAGGGTGGGCACGGTCTCGTCGACACCGATGCCCTGGCCCGGTGTGATGCCCCAGGTCACGGTGGGGGCGATGGCGGCGGCATCAAAGCGCACCTCATCGTCAAAGACGGCCTCGGGCCCGCTGGCCAGCGACGCCCACCAGGCCACGGCCCGCTCCCAGGCCTCACCGGCCGGCGCATAGGGGCGACCCTGCAGGTAGTCAAAGGTGGTCTGATCGGGGTTGACGTAACCGCAACGGGCGCCGCCCTCGATCGCCATGTTGCAGAGGGTCATGCGCTCCTCCATCGAGAGGGCGTCGATCGCCGGCCCGGCGAACTCGTAGGCATAGCCCACACCGCCCTTGACGCCGAGGGTGCGGATCACATGCAGCACCAGGTCCTTGGCGTAGACACCAGGGCCCAGCTGGCCGTCGACCCAGAGGCGGCGCACCTTGAGCTTGCCCATGGCCAGGCTCTGGCTGGCCAGCACATCGCGCACCTGGCTGGTGCCGATGCCAAAGGCGATGGCGCCAAAGGCGCCGTGGGTGGAGGTGTGCGAGTCGCCGCAGGCCACGGTCATGCCGGGCTGGGTCAGGCCCAGCTCGGGCGCGATCACATGCACGATGCCCTGGCGGCCGCTGCCGAGGCCGTGCAGGGTGATGCCGTGCTCGGCGCAGTTGGCTTCGAGGGTGGCCAGCATCTGCTCGGCCAGCGGGTCGGCGAATGGCCGCGCCTGGCTGGTGGTGGGCACGATGTGGTCAACCGTGGCCACGGTGCGCTCCGGATGCGCCACCGGGAGACCCAGGTCGTTCAGCGCCGCAAACGCCTGGGGGCTGGTCACCTCGTGGATCAGATGCAGCCCGATGAACAGCTGGGTGCTGCCTCCCGGCAGCTCGGCCACCTGGTGCAGATCCCAGACCTTGTCGTAGAGGGTGGCGCTGCTCAAGGAGCCGACTGACAACACTCGATCGCCCACCCTAAGAGCCTGCTGAAAAAGGCAGGCAGTTGCGGGAGAATGGGCCAACGGCACTGAGTGGATGCGCGGTCAGCAGGAACGCACCGGTCCCCTGTTTTCCTACATCTCCACAGAAGACCGGATCCCGGCATCCCACCCCTTGCGGCAGGTTCGGCGGTTGGCGGATCAGGCCCTTGATCGCCTCAACCCCGCCTTCTGCAAGCTTTACCCGGAGGGCGGCAGGCCCTCAATACCGCCAGAGCAGCTGCTCTTGGCCCTGTTGCTGCAGGCGATCTATGGCATTCGCTCCGAGCGCATGTTGATCGAGCAGCTCGACTACAACCTGCTGTTCCGCTGGTTCGTCGGCCTCAACCCGGACGACCCCGTCTGGCATCCCACCACGTTCACGAAAAATCGGGACCGCCTGCTGAATGAGGAGCTCATGGCCAAGTTCCTGGAACTCCTCTTGGCTACTCCTGAGGTCAAGCCCCTACTGAGTTCGGAGCACTTCTCAGTGGATGGCACCTTGCTGCGGGCCTGGGCCTCCCACAGCTCACTGGAGCGGATCGATGGTCTCGACGACGATCCACCACCATCCAGTGGTGGCAAGGGGTTTGGCGGTGCAAGCGGCGGGAAGAAACGAGCCAAGGGAGACTTCCGCGGCCTGCTGCTTTCCAACCAGACCCACCGCTCCACAAGTGATGGAGAAGCTCGCTTGTTCAAGAAAGCCCCTGGGGTTGGTGCCTTCTTGAGCTTCATGGGTCATTGCGTCATGGAGAACCGCAATGGCCTGGTGGTTGCCAGTGAGGTCACCCAGGCCAGCGGCACCGCTGAGCGGGATTCAGCCCTGCGGATGGC
>RGUW01000070.1 GCA_010027605.1 Synechococcaceae bacterium WB9_2_112
GGGAGCGCAGGTGAACACCGCGCTGCCGCCCTTGAACGCCTGGATCGCCTCCCAGGTGTAGGGGGCGTAGTCCTTGCTGTAGTTGCTGCACACCCCGCCCGTGCCCAGCGCCTCGCGCAGACCTTTGATGCGATCCCAGGCCAGGGTCAGGCCCGTCGCAACGATCAGCACCTGGTAGTGCAGGGTCTGACCACCACTGGTGGTGACCTGGTTGTGTTCGGGGTCAAAGCCGGTGGCCGCCTCCTGGATCCAGGTGACCCCGCTGGGGATGAGATCGCGCTCGGCGCGGCGGGTTTCCTCGAGGCTGAACACGCCGCCGCCCACCAGGGTCCAGCCGGGCTGGTACCAGTGCTCGCTGGCGGGCTCGAGGATGGCGATGTCGAGGTTGGGGCGGGCCCGCCGCAACTGGGCGGCAGCCGTGATGCCGGCGGCACCACCGCCGACCACAAGGATCTGGTGATCAGTCATCGCGCAGTCAGGCTCAGGTCATGGACGTCCTGGACCCAGTGTGACGGGCACACCAATCGGCGTCAGCACCCCTGAACGGTCCTCACAGGGGGCAACTCAACTCGACGGGCACCGGCTTGACCTGCCAGATGGTTCTGGCGTACTCGCGCACGGCCCGATCCGACGAGAAGAAGCCGCTGCGGGCGGTGTTCAACAGACTCATGCGCTGCCAGTCGCGCCGGTGTTGCCAGACGGCGTCGACCCGTTGCTGCGCTTCGAGATAGGCATCGAAATCGGCGATCACCGCAAAGGGATCACGGCCGACCAGGTTCTGCACCAGGGGCCTGAACAGCTCGCCATCGCCACCGCTGAAATGGCCGCTCTCAATCAGGGCAAAGATCTCTTCGAGCAACGGACTGCCCGCCACCCATTCCCAGGGGCGGTAACCGTTGCGGTGGAGCTCCTGAATCTGATCGGTGGTATGGCCGAAGAGGACGAAGTTCTCCTCACCCACCTGTTCGCGAATCTCGACATTGGCCCCGTCAAGGGTGCCGATCGTGAGGGCGCCGTTGAGGGCAAATTTCATGTTGCCCGTGCCAGACGCCTCCAGACCGGCCGTTGAGATCTGCTCGGAGAGATCGGCGGCCGGATAGATCTTCTCGCCGAGTTGCACGTTGAAATCAGCCAGGAAGGCCACCTTGAGCAGACCCTTCATGTCGGGATCGCTGTTGACCGTCTCGGCGATGCCGTTGATGAAACGGATGATCAGTTTGGCCATGGCATAGCCGGGAGCCGCCTTGCCGCCAAAGATCACCGTGCGCGGCGCCAGCCCCTGGGTTTCGCCGTTCTTGATGCGCAGATAACGGGCGATCACCCCCAGAGCATTGAGGTGCTGACGCTTGTATTCATGGATCCGTTTGACCTGCACGTCAAACAGACTGGTGGGGTCGACCAGCAGGCCATTGCGCTGATCGATCACGGCAGCGAGCCGGCGCTTGCCGGCGAGCTTGCAGGCGGCCCAGCGTTCCAGGAACCCATCATCGTGCTGGAAAGACTCCAGCTTCTGCAGCGCATCGATCTGCGCGGGCCAGCCGGCACCCACGGTCTGACTCAGCAGATCATTGAGCGGGGGATTGGCCAGGGCCAGCCAGCGCCTGGGGGTGACCCCATTGGTCACGTTGGTGAACTTCTCGGGCCAGATCGCCGCAAACGCCGGAAACAGATCGCGCTTGACCAGGTCGCTGTGCAGTGCTGCCACGCCATTGACGTGATGGCTCCCAACCACGGCCAGATGGGCCATGCGCACCGCCTTGGCGCCGCCCTCATCGATGATCGAGACCTGCCGGAGGATCTGGTCGTTGCCCGGGTGGCGCAGCCGCACCTGCTGCAGAAAACGGGCGTTGATCTCGTAGATCAGCTCGAGGTGCCGGGGCAGCAGGGCACCAAACAGTTCAAGCCCCCAGCACTCCAGGGCCTCGGGCAACAGGGTGTGGTTGGTGTACGCCAATGAACCCGAGACGATGGACCAGGCCTGATCCCAATCAAGGCCCTGCTCATCGAGCAGGAGTCGCAACAGCTCGGCCACGGCGATCGCCGGATGGGTGTCGTTGAGCTGCACAGCCCAGTGACGCGGAAATTCGTCGATGGCGATGCCGCGTCGCTGGAGGTTGGCGAGCATGTCCTGCAGCGAGCAGCTCACAAAGAAGTGCTGCTGCATCAGCCGCAGACGCCGGCCACCGTCGGTGCCGTCGTTGGGATACAGCACCTTCGAGAGGGTTTCACTGCCCACCTTGGCCTCAACGGCGCCATGAAAATCGCCGCTGTTGAAGGCATGGAAATCGAAGGCCTCTGAGGCCTCGGCCCGCCACAGCCGCAACCTGCCGCAGCTGTTGACCCGATACCCCGGCACCGGCACGTCGTGGGGGATGCCCATCACCACCTCGGCCGGAATCCAGCGCACCCGATAACGGCCCTGCTCGTCATGCCACACCTCGGTGCGCCCGCCGAAGCCCACGCTCTGGGCCTTGGTGGGATGGACCAGCTCCCAGGGCCAGCCGCCCTTGAGCCATTTGTCGGTGATCTCGACCTGAGCGCCGTCCCTGATCAGCTGATCGAAGATGCCGAACTCGTAGCGGATCCCGTAGCCGGTGGCCGGGATCTCCAGCGATGCCAGCGATTCGCAGTAGCAGGCCGCCAGGCGACCCAGCCCGCCATTGCCGAGACCGGGCTCCTCTTCCACGGCAAACACCTGCTCGGGATCGCTGATCCCGAAGCGGGCCAGGGCCTCGCTGGCTTCCGCCTGCAGGCCCAGCATCAGCAGATTGTTGGCCAGCTGGGGGCCGATCAGAAACTCGGCCGAGAGGTAGGCCACCGCCTTGGGGCGTTGCTGGCGCATCAGGTCCTTGGCGGCCAGGTGCCTGTTCATCAGCCGGTCGCGCACCGCATAGCTGAGCGCCATGTAGAGGTCGTGGGGGCTGGGATCGACGGCACTGCGGCCCAGCGAAAAGAACAGGTGCTCGGTGATGCCCTCAAACAGGTCATCGGCCGTCAGGCCGGTGCGCTGACGGTCGCTGAAGCTGGCCGACATGGGCAGGGAAGCCCTCTGCTGGGGCTGAGGGTTCTCGGTGAACGTCATCGATGGGCGCGCACGGACAGTTGTCCATAACTTGAACAGCGCGCGTTAAGGCGGCAACAAGAACCCGGGAACTTTTGATTTGCTTCGCTTGCCGGTGCTCCGGC
The DNA here is from genome assembly GCA_010027605.1 of Synechococcaceae bacterium WB9_2_112. Classification (GTDB taxonomy): domain Bacteria; phylum Cyanobacteriota; class Cyanobacteriia; order PCC-6307; family Cyanobiaceae; genus RGUW01. The sequence continues at coordinate 3,187 of RGUW01000070.1, forward strand.
AACGGATGAGCATGGGTTGATCCCCAACCTGCGATGGCAGCCCCAACGCCCCAGCCGGCCATCCTGATCTGTGGTCTGGGAAAGCTGGGGCAGGCCTGCCTCAGGCGCCTGCGCCGCTTCGACGTGCCGCTGCTGGCCATGGACCGCCATGCCCCCGACTGGCGTGAGCCCGATCTGGAGCAGTGCCTCAGCGCACCGGTGGTGGTCGGCGACATGCGCCGCCCCCATCACCTCGGCCAGGCGGGGGTGCACGGGGCGCGGGCCGTGCTGTTGCTGAGCTCGGAAAGCACGGTCAACCTGGAGGCCGCCCTGCAGGTCAGGCTGCTCAATCCCAACGCCCAGATCGTGGTGCGGGCCTCGGGTGAACAGCGCCAGCTCGGTGACCTGCTGGAGCAGCGGTTGAGCGGCGTCACCGTGGTGGATCCGCAGAACCTGATGCGATGGGCCCTGCTGCAGGCCCTGAGACCCGGCGATGATGCCGCCCGTTTCGAGGCCGATGGGCTTGCCTTTGCCCTGTTTCAGGGTCCCTGGGTCGACCACCGGTTTCAGCGCCCGGTGCAGCTGGAAAGCGGCATGGAAGGCTGGCTGGTTGCGCCATTGGCCTTTCACCAGCGCGGCATCGAACGGCCCCACCCAGGCGGCGAAACCGGGGCCGGGGCCCGGGCGCAGACACCACAACGGCGTGGGGTGATGCGCCGTTGGCGCTGGTCCGGGCTGGATCGCCGCAGCCGGAACCTGCTGCTGCTCACGCTGAGCCTGCTGGTGGTGGTCGTGGCCGGGATCCATCAGTTCTCCCTTGGCAGCAGCTGGCAGCACGGGGTGTTCGTGACCCTCGGTCTGCTCAAGGGCGAATACGTCGATCCGGTCAATGTGCTGACGGCGGCACGATCCGGCAGCCGCAGCGGCCTCGATGGCCTGACGATCACCGGCACCCTGCTGCTGTCGCTGCTGGGCACCGTGCTGACCTCGGCCCTGGTGGCCGTGATGCTCGATCAGCTGCTCAGCGCCCGCTTCGGTCTCAAGGCACGGCCGCGCCTGCCGCGCCGGGCACGGCCGATCCTGCTGATCGGAGGCGACACCCTGTCGGAATCGCTGGCCCAGGAACTGCAGCGCGAGGGGCACTGCGTCTGGCCCCTCGAGACCCACGGACGTGCGCTCGAGCAGGTGCAGCGGAGCCTCAGCCACCACGAGGTGCGCTCGATCGGGTTGCTGAGCAGCGACCTGCTCGCCAACGTGGAGGCCGTGCTGGCCCTGCAGCAGCATTGGCCGGGCGCACGCCTGGCCATGGTGACGAGCGCCGAACAGGCTGCCGAACAGCTGGGCGAGCTGCTGGGCGGGGTCACGGTGATCTCCAGCCTGAGCCTCGCGGCCGATGTGATCGTGGCCACCGCCTTCGGTGAACGGGTTGAAGGGGTCTGGCCGATCGGTGAGGCCATGGGCCTGCTGGTGCGCTACCGCATCAGCACCGATGACAGCCTCTGCGGCCTGAGCCTGGCCAGGATCCAGAACGGTTACGGCGTCACCACCATTGCCCTGCGCCGCCCCTCCCGGGGCGACGTGCTGGCGCTGCCGCCGCTGGACCTGCTGCTGAGCGCCGGGGATCAGCTGCTGGTGCTGGCGACCCTGGCCGGGCTGCGGCGCATCGAACTGGGGCAGCTGGCGCCACCCAGCCAGCGGTTGCAGCTGCGTCTGCAGCGTGAGCTTGCCCCCGGGGCCCTGTTTGAGGTGCACCGCAACCTGGCCCGCTACCTGGGCTGCACGGTGGAAGCCGCCCAGGCCCTGCAGATCGGCGACCAGTGGCAGGAGCTGCCGATCGACCCCGACATGGCGACCGTTCTGAGCGACAACCTGCGCCGGCTGGGGCTGGAGGTGAACCTGATCGAGGTGAACCTGCTCGATGCGACCACACAGACCGCCAAGCTGGTCGGATGAACACCCTGACGATCCGCCGGCCCGACGACTGGCATGTGCACCTGCGCGACGGGGCGCTGTTGCAGGCGGTCGCAGCGGCGACGGCGCGGCAGTTTGCCCGGGCGATCGTGATGCCCAACCTGCGGCCCCCGGTGACGACCACGGCGGCGGCGCGGGCCTATCGCGATCGCATCGTGGCGGCTGTGCACCAGGACAATCAGGACTCGGGCAGCACCGCCGGGGCGGAGTTCAGACCGCTGATGACGGCTTACCTGACCGAGACCATCGACCCGGCGGATCTCGAGCTGGGCCATCGCGAGGGGGTGTTCACCGCCGTCAAGCTGTATCCAGCAGGCGCCACCACCAACTCGGACGCCGGGGTGCGCGACCTGGGCGCGATCACACCCGTGCTCGAGACCTTGGAACGCATCGGCATGCCGCTGCTGATTCACGGTGAGGTCACCGACGCCGAGATCGACATTTTTGATCGCGAGGCGGTGTTCATCGAGCGGGTGCTGGCGCCACTGTTGCAGCGTCACCCAGGGCTCAAGGTGGTGCTGGAGCACATCACCACCAGCGACGCGACCGACTTTGTGCGCACGGGCCCGGCCAACCTGGCGGCCACGATCACGCCCCACCACCTGCACATCAACCGCAACGCCCTGTTTGCCGGCGGGCTGCGGCCCGACCTGTACTGCCTGCCGGTGGCCAAACGGGAGCTGCACCGCCTCGCCCTGCGCGCCGCCGCCACCAGCGGCAGCCCCAAGTTCTTTCTGGGCACCGATTCGGCACCCCACCCCCGCGAGGCCAAGGAGAGCGCCTGCGGCTGCGCCGGCATCTACAACGCCCCTTACGCGCTCGAGAGCTATGCGGCCGTGTTCGAAGCCGAAAACGCCCTCGACAAGCTCGAGGCCTTTGCCAGCGAGCACGGGCCGCGCTTCTACGGGCTGCCGCTCAACGACGGCACGGTGACCCTGGCGCGCCGCCCCACGCCGGTGCCCGAGCGCATCGCCGGGCTGGTGCCGTTTCACGCGGGCGAGACCCTGGGCTGGCAGCTGGTGACCTGAACACAAACGCAACGAGCTGTTGCACAGGCTCGCGGCAGAGCAACGCGCCGCCGTAACACAGCAAGGGGCAACCGTTGCAGCCCAGGCGCCGGCCATGGCCTTTTTCGTTCAGCTGACCGAGGCCATCAGCCGCCACCAGAGCCTGCTGGTGACCGGCCTCGACCCCAACCCGGAGCTGCTGGCGAGCTGGGCCTCCGCGAGGGGTCTGGCGGGCCGCTCGTTCCTGAGCCAGGCGCGCCACTGGATCAAGGCGGTGATCGAGGCCACCGCACCGGTCGTCTGCGCCTTCAAGCCAAGCCTGGGCTTTTACCAGGCCCTGGGGCCGATCGGCCTGGAGCTGCTGACCGAGGTGCGCGATCTGGTGCCAGCCGAGATCCCGTTGATCATCGACGCCAAGCATGGCGACCTCAACAGCTCCTCGGCCCTGGCCCACTACCTGTTCAAGGAGCTCGGCGCCGATGGGGTGACCCTCTCGCCCCTGGCCGGCCAGGACATCGCCGCACCGTTTCTGCTCTACCCCGACAAGGGGGTGGTGATCACCTGCCACAGCTCGAACCCCGCGGCCCGGGTGCTGCAGCACTACCCCGGCGAGGAGGCGCCCCTGTTTCTGCACATCGTGCGGGAAAGCCAGCTGTGGGCCACCCCCGAGCAGCTGCTGCTCGAGGTCGGCACCAGCGACGCAGCCGTGCTGGCGGCCGTGCGACAGGCGGCCCCGCAGCGGTTTCTGTTGCTGCGCAGCCTCTGGGCCGAGGAAGACCAACTCGAACCGCTGCTGCAGGCCGGTCTCAGCGAGGCGGGCGATGGGCTGCTGCTGCCCCTGCCCCAGAATCTGCTGGTCGAGGACGACCTGGCGGCGCGGGCCGACGCCCTGCGCCAGCAGATCAACGGCTGCCGGGCGCAGCTGCAGAGCCAGCGCCAGCGGGCCGGGGCCCAGAGCTGCGACCTGTGGTTGCCGAACGCCACGGCAGTCAAGCCGCCCCGGCCAGGGGCTGCAGCCGCCGACAACGATCCCCTGGCGCCGCTGATCGTCGATCTGTTCGACATCGGCTGCCTGCTGTTCGGGGAGTACGTGCAGGCCAGTGGAGCCGTCTTCAACTACTACGTCGACCTGCGTCAGATCATCTCGGATCCCAACCTCTTCCATCGCGTGCTGCACAGCTATGGCGAGCTGTTGCGCCAACTCGACTTTGACCGCATCGCCGGCATTCCCTACGGCTCGCTGCCCACTGCGACCGGTCTGTCGCTGCAGCTGCACAAACCACTCATCTATCCGCGCAAGGAGGTCAAGGCCCACGGCGCCCGGCGGCTGATTGAGGGCGATTTCGAGGCCGGCGATGTGGCTGTGGTCGTCGACGACATCCTGATCACCGGTGGCAGCGTGCTCGAGGGCGTCGCCAAGCTGGAGAGCTCGGGCCTGGTGGTTCGCGATGTGGTGGTGTTTCTCGACCACGGCGGCGACCACGATCGCCAGGCCAAGCAGCGGCTGGCCGCAGCGGGTTGCCGCGTGCACGCTGTGCTCGACATCACCCGCATCACCCAGGTGCTGCAGCAGACAGGCAGACTCGATGCCGACCAGGTGGCCACCCTGCTGCCCGGCGTCCCTCACCCCTAGGGCCTGCTCTGGAGCGACAACGCCAAGCCTTGCGATCGATCTCCGACCCGTTCCTGAAACGGCCGGTGTTCACCCTGGTGTGCAGCCTGCTGGTGGTGTTGGCAGGCCTGGTGGCCCTGCCGGCCCTGCAGGTGGAGAACCTGCCGCCGATCGCGCCCAGCCGGGTGACGGTTCGGGCTAATTACCCCGGCGCCAACCCCGAAGTGGTGGAACAGGGGGTGACCGCCATTCTCGAAAAGCAGCTCAACGGGCTCGAACGGCTCGACACGATCCGGTCCACCAGCTCGGCCAACGGCAGCTCGATCACCCTCAACTTTGATGGGGGCAGCCCCGAACTCAACCAGATCAACACCCAGAACGAGGCGGCGGTGGTCAACCGGCTGCTGCCATCGATCGTGGCGCGCCAGGGAGTGCAGGTGCGGCGCAGCTCCGATGACGTGCTCATGGTGCTGAGCTTCGGCGCCGATCGACGGGTCTACCGCGACACCTTTCTGAGCGGTTGGGTCGACCAGGTGGTCCGCGACCGCATTCAACGCGTTCCGGGCGTCGGCAGCGTCAGCCTTTCGGGGGGCAACAGCCTGGCCTTTCGCCTCTGGCTCGATCCCTGGCGACTCGAAGAGCGGGGCCTCACCATCGGCGATGTACGCACGGCCCTGCAGCAGCAGAACGTGCTGGCAGCTCTGGGTCAGAGCGGCGAT
>RGUW01000008.1 GCA_010027605.1 Synechococcaceae bacterium WB9_2_112
GAGGGTGAACAGCACGCCGGCCGCTCCCTGGCCGGCCTGCACCAGCCGCTGCACCCCCACCGACAGGGCCACCGCCAGATGGTCGTAACCCAGCCGCTGGCGGTAAACAATCGCCCGATCGTTGAACAAGGAGGCGAGGCAGTGCTGGCAGGCCGCCAACAGCGCCGCCTCGCCCCTCACATTGAGGACGGTGTCCTGCTGACCAGCAAAGCTGGCATCGGGAAGATCCTCGGCTGTGGCACTGGATCGCACGGCCACAGCACCGCTTCCCAGTGCCCGATAGGCCTCGAGGATCTCCCGCGCCAGCGCTTCGGGAAGGGCCGTGTGCAGCACCAGAGCCCGGGCGGCTGCACCAGCGCGCTGCAGCGCCACCAGATCATTGACATCGAGGTCCGACAGCAGCTCGGCCAGCCGATCCCGCAGGGTGCCGCCCCCCTCCGGCGCAGGCTGCTCGAGCAGCTGCCGGTAGGCCGACGCCGTGGTGGCGAAGCCGTCCGGAACGGCGACACCGGCCCCGCTGAGATGGCTGAGCATCTCGCCGAGGGCGGCGTTCTTGCCACCGACCTGGGCCACTGACCCGAGGTTGAGGCTCTGCAGGGGAACCACCAGGGCCCCCTTCCCGTGCAACGGATCCATGGCACAGGCCCCACGAACGTCGCAGTCACTGTGACCACGTCGGAAGCGGTCGACGGACCCTGGTGCGCCGCCGCCACTCTGTTTAGGCTGCTGCGGCTGCAACCACTCTGTTGACCCTGTTTCGTCGCGCCCTGCTGCGCTGCCTGAGCCTGGCCGGCGGGCCGCTGCTGGCCGCAACCCCGTTGTTGATGCCTCCAGCTGCACGCGCGATTCCGGAGGCGGAAGCCGTCAAGAAACTGGCGGTGATCCCGGTGTTCGTGCTGGCCAACGATCAGGGCGTGCCGTTGCCGATCCCCCGTGACAAGACCCTGATCCTGCCTTTGTATCTGGAGCGCAGCCAGGCCAACAGCGAGCTGGCCAACTTCCAGAAGGGCAATCCGCAGATCAAGGCGCAGGTGCTGGCACTGCCGCTCAACATCGCCACCGAAAAGATCGAGCAGCTCAACAAACAGCTCAAGGATGGCCGCACGCTGGTGGCACCGGTGGTGTCCCGCGATCAGGACCGCAAGCAGGCCATCGCCATCCTCAAGAAACAGGGCCTGAGCGACAAACAGGTTGAAGAGGGACTCAGCACTCCGGTCTTCTTCACCAAACCCCTGCTCACCCTCAACACGCCGCAGGGTCCCCGGGGCGTGTTCTTCTTCCGCTACGACGACATGGAGAAGGCTCTCGGTGCCCTGCAGGATTCCAAGAAGCTCGAACCCCAGGCAGCCGATCTGACCGCGGCCCTGCGGGAGATCATCAAGGCCAAGGACGATGTGTTCATCTTCTTCCCCACCCCCGAATACTTTGCCCTGGTGAAAGAGCAACAGCAGCAGCAGCAGAAACAGCAGCCGAAGCAAGGCTCAGCCGTAGCACCACCTCCGGCAGCACCCTGAGTCTGTGGCGTCAATCTGAGCCTTCGTCTGCCTGATCCAGGGGGCCATCCTGCGATCCAGGCAGAAGCTGGGCCAGCAGCCCAGCCGCCATCAGCGCAGCCCCGAGCCCAAGGGCCAGAGGTCGGTTGGCCGCGGCGGGCCCGTCTGCCCACACCGCTGCCGCCAGAAAAGCGCCGCCGAGCAACAACGACGGCACCAGCACGATGCCTTTGGCGGTGCGATTGAGACTCAACGGCCGCACTCCTGAGTGATCTGGCCGTACCCCGCAGCCACAAGGTCGCTGGCCAGGTCGGTGCCGCGATCAAGCCGTTGCACATGCGCCAGCAACAGCCCCTGGTCAGCACCCAGGGGGCGCAGATTGACCCGGGTTCGACGGGGCAGCTCGGCCCGCAGCCATTGCCTGGCTGCAGCAGCCTCGGCAGGGTCAAGATCAACACAGGCCAGCGCGACGCTGTAACTGCGGTTTTGATCACCCACCTGCAACAGCGTGGCTGTGCGCACCTGAAGCACTTCGGCAGCGCCGGCATCCGAGGACGCCAGCAGCAGGGTCAGCGGCAGCACGAGCGCCAGCAGCAGCTGGCCGGTCCTGGACAACAGGCGGCTCAAAGCTTGGCGCCGCAACTGGGGCAATGCAGGTGTGAGCTCACCGTGGTGGCGCCGCAGCTTCCGCATTGGCGCCGGGTGTCGATCGCCAGTTCGGGGTGGCTGGGCAACCCCACCATCTGGGCGTTGCTGGCGCCCGGGGGCACCATCGGGTAGCAGTTCTCGTTGCGGCGCACCCGCACATCAACGAACACGGGGCCGGGATGGGCCAGGGCTTCGGCCAGTTGGCTGTGGAGCTCAGCGCGGTCGTGGATGTGCACACCCCGCACCCCGAAGGCCTCGGCCAGAGCCACGAAATCGGGCATGCCACCGGTCATCTCGGAGGCCGAGTAGCGCTCCTCGTAGAAGCTTTCCTGCCACTGGCGCACCATGCCCTGCCAGCCGTTGTTGAGCACCACCACCTTCACGGGCAGCTTGTACTGGCTGAGGGTGCCCAGTTCCTGAATGTTCATCAGGATCGAGGCATCGCCGGCGACGCAGATGACCTGCTCATCGGGGAAGGCGGTCTGCACGCCCATGGCGGCAGGCATGCCGAAGCCCATGGTGCCCAGACCTGCACTGCTGATCCAACGGCGTGGTCCGTTACGCAGAAACTGGGCGGCCCACATCTGATGCTGGCCCACATCGGTGGTGAAGAAGGCCTGGGGTGCCAGATCCCGCAGGGCGATCACCACCTCCTGGGGGGCGATCTCGCCCTCCGGGGTGGGCACCACCAGGGGGTAGTGGTGCTTCCAGGAGTCGATGCGCTCCAACCAGGCCTCGGTGCGGCCCTGGGAGTCGTCGCCGGTGCTGGCCTCAAGCAGGCGTTCGAGGGCGGCACGCACATCGGCGACCACGGCGACGTCGGGATGACGGGTCTTGCCCATTTCGGCCGCATCGATGTCGATGTGAATCACCTGGGCGCGGGGAGCGAATCCATCGAGCCGACCCGTGACCCGGTCGTCAAAGCGGGCTCCGGCGGCGATCAGCAGATCGCATTCGGTCACAGCAAAGTTGGCGTAAGCGGTGCCGTGCATGCCGAGCATGCCCACCGACAGAGCATGGTTCTCATCAAAGGCACCCTTGCCCATCAGGGTCGTGGTCACCGGCAGGCGGAACCGCTCGGCCAGCTGCTGCACCTGGTCGTGGGCCGCACTGCTGATGGCACCGCCTCCCACATACAACAGGGGGCGTCGCGCCTGACGGATCAACTGCAGGGCGTCATCGATCGCCCCTGGATCGGGCTGCGGCGGCAGGCGGAACCCGGCAGGCTTGACCGTGCCGGGCTCCACGGGCACGTAATCGAATTCCTCGGCCCCCACGTCTTTGGGCACATCGATGAGCACCGGGCCGGGGCGTCCGCTGGCGGCGATCAGAAACGCCTCGGCGACGATGCGTCCGATGTCGGCGGGGTCGCGCACCACCCACGAGTGCTTCACGATCGGCAGGGTGATGCCGAAGATGTCGGTCTCCTGAAACGCATCGGTGCCGATGGCAGCCCGGGGCACCTGACCGGTGATCACCACCATCGGCACCGAATCCATCTGGGCGGTGGCGATGCCGGTCACCAGATTGGTGGCACCGGGGCCCGACGTGCCGAAGCAGACACCCACCTTGCCGGTGGCGCGCGCATAGGCATCGGCCGCGTGGGTGCCGCCCTGTTCGTGACGCACCAGGATGTGGCGCAGCCATCCCCGGGCTTCAGCCTTGTGCAGCTCGTCGTAGATGGGGAGGATCGCCCCACCCGGGTAACCGAAGATCACCTCCACCCCGTGGCGGTGCAATGCATCCATCAGCGCATGGCCACCCTTGACCCGGATCGGGCCCTGGGTGGCCGTGCCGCGCTGGCCAGCCATGTCGCGCTGGGCAGCAGCGGCGGATGCAGGGGTGATGGGCGTCAGCGTCACGGCTGCAACGGGGCACTGGTACTGCCCCCAACCCTAGGTGGCGGTAGGCGTTTTGAGGCACGGCTGGCGGCCATGGCGCGCAACACCCGGGCTGGATCAAGCCACTCACCCCGGTAACGCACACCCCAGTGCAGATGGGGGCCGGTGGTACGGCCCGAGAGGCCGACATGGCCGATCTCCTGACCGCCTCTGACCAGCGCTCCGCGCCGCAGGCTCACGGTTCCGCTGCGGTAGTGCTCGTCCAGGGCCGAGCCCGCCAGATGGCAATAGATGTGCTCATACAACCCGGAGCGGATCACCAGACCCACCCCGCAGGCCCCATCGCTGATCACCTCCTGCACCACACCGGCCCACCAGCTGTGGACGGGCGATCCGAGCGGAGCGGCGATGTCGAGGCCGGCATGGGGTTCAACGCTGCCCCCCGGACCCAGGCGGCTGCCGTAGTGGCTGGTGTACCCGAGGAACGCGCTCACCGGAAAGACACCCAGCCGCCAGCGGTGATGGATGGGGAGCGCGACCGGGATCCTGGCAGTCCCCTGGGCCAGCGCCGACCCCGGGGTCAGCGCCAGCAGGGCCCCAGCGCCAAGCAGCGTGGCCAGCAGAGGCAGAGGGCAGCGTCGCCGAGGTTGATCAGAGCAGACCCAGGGCATGGAGCGGTCCGCGGCCGCTGATCAGCTCCAACAGAAAAGCGGAAAACCCCAGCATCGCCAAGCGTCCGTTCCACACCTCCGAGCTGTTGTTCCAACCCCAGGCCCACTTGTCCTGGGGATAGAGCTTGACCTTGGTGGGCAGGGCCGCCGCCTGGTCAAGGTTGACCTCCGGGCCGGCCAACGCCTGCTGAACCAGATCCGAAAGGGCGGCAATGAAGGTGGCATCGGTGTCGAGTGCCGGCACGCGCCTGAAATTGCTGACCCCCGACTCGGTGGCGATCTCGCGGTACTCGATGTCGATCTCCTCGAGGGTCTCGATGTGCTCGCTCACGAAGCTGATCGGCACCACGACCAGATCCTTCACCCCCGCAGCCCCGAGCTCGTGCAGAGCGTCATCGGTGTAGGGACGCAGCCACTCCACCGGTCCCACCCGGCTCTGATAGGCCAGGGTGTGGGGGTTGCCATGGCCGACGAGCTCGGCCAGGCGCCCCATGATCAGGCTGCTGCAGGCTTCGATCTCACGCTGATAGGGATCGCCTGCTTCCTCCACATAGCTTTTGGGCACACCGTGGGCACTGAAGAACACGTGGGCCGATGCCGGATCGGGGCAGGCTTCGACCTCACGGGCGATGAGCCTGGCCATGGCATCGACGTAGCCCGGATGGTCGTAATAGCTGCGGATGCAACGCAGGGGCAGATGGGCGAAACCGGCATCCCCCTGGCGCAGCCGCTGGAGCTCGCGAAAGCTGGATCCGCTGGTGCTGATCGAGAACTGGGGGTAGAGGGGAAGCACCACCACCTCCTCGATCCCGTCGGCCTTGATGTCGGCCACGGCCGACTCGGTGAAGGGGTGCCAGTAGCGCATCGCCACGTAGGTGGTGGCCTCGATGCCACGGCTGCGCAGGGTGCTCTGCAGCTCACGGGCCTGCTGCTCGGTGATGCGACGCAGGGGTGAGCCCCCTCCGATCGAGCGATAGGCCTCCTGAGACTTGCCCGCGCGCAGGCTGCTGATCAACCAGGCCAGCGGTTTCTGCAGGGCCGGATTGGGCAGTCGGATGATCTCGGGATCCGAGAACAGGTTGTAGAGAAACGGACCGACGTCCTGAATGCGCTCAGGCCCACCGAGGTTCAGCAGCAGCACGCCCACCTTGGCCATGCCCGTGATCGTGCCCAGAGGAAGCGCCGAGCGTAACGCTGCCACCGTGCCCCTGGTCGGCCAAGCAGACGACCGATAGGTTCGGCCGAGTGACACCCGGGCAATCCCAGCGATGACGGCCGACGGCTGGCTGCAGCAGCAGCTGGCGCAGCACAACCAGATGGTGGCTGCAGCCGGCATCCGCCTGCGGCTCGAACATCGCGGCCAGCGCATTGGTCTGCGGGGGCCTCTGCCCTGCCGTCAGAACCCCGCGCAACGGCGGGTGCAGCGTCTGAGTCTGGGAGCCACGGCCGATGCCAGCGGCCTGCAGCAGGCCCAGCGGCAGCTGCTCGAAGTGCACCACCAGCTGGAGCAGGGTCGCTTCGACTGGAGCCAGTGGGGCACGCCACGATCCGCGCACCCGCTCCAGCCCACCTGCCACAACGGGGTCGAGCAGGCGGTGAAGGACTTTGAAACCGCGTTCTTCAACGATCCGCGCCGACGTCGCAACCCCGCGGGCAGCCGCACCACCTGGACAAGCGCCTATCTGCCGTACCTGCGCCGGCTGGTTCGTCGGGCCGAAACCCAGAACGCAGCTCTGGACAGTGAACTGCTGGTGTCGGTGCTGGAGAGCTATGAGCTGGCCAGCCGCAGCCGCCAGCAATGCACCACCGCGCTGGCGGCACTGGCACGGCACTGCCGGCTGACGCTGCCACCCGACTGGGGCGAACGGGGCGCCGGCTATGGCCTGCACCGGGCCCAGTTCCGCCAGCTGCCCAGCGACAGCGAGATCCTGCAGCTGCTGGAGCTGATCCCCAACCCCCGGTGGCGGCTGGTCTACGGCCTGCTCGCCACCTATGGGCTGCGCAACCATGAGGCGTTCTTCTGCGACCTGTCGTCCCTGGCGCCTGGAAGTGACCGGGAGATCCGGGTGCTGCCGACCAGCAAGACCGGCGAGCACCAGGTGTGGCCGTTTCAACCCGACTGGGTGGAGCATTTCGGCCTCAGTGCCCTGGCGGCAGGGCCCCGGGCGCTGCCCAACGTGAGCACCGACCTGCGCCGCACCACCCTGCAGCAGGTGGGCCGGCGGGTGGCCGAGCAGTTTCGCCGTTATGGCCTGCCGATCACGCCCTATGACCTGCGTCACGCCTGGGCCGTGCGCACGATCCACATCGGCCTGCCCGACACCGTGGCAGCACGGATGATGGGCCACTCGGTGGCGATTCACACCCGCACCTACCACCACTGGATCACGCGCCGCGACCAGCAGCAGGCGGTCGATGCAGCCCTGGCACGGCTGGAGCCCCGCCCAGCGCTGGCCTCATGACCAGACCGTTGCGCACCCTGGCCTACCGGCACCGCTGGTTCTACGAGGCGGTGACAGCCACCGGCGCCGTGAGCGTGGGCGGGCCGGCGCGGCTGCGGCAGCTGGCCGCCACCTGGCTGGCCGAGCAGCTGCCCGCCGGGGCACCTGTGCTCGATCTGTGCTGTGGAGGCGGCGAAGCGGCCCTGGCCCTGGCACAGCTCGGCCTGTCGGTGTGCGGTCTCGATGTGGCGCCGCGCGCCCTTGACCAGGCCCGCGAACGCTCGCGCCGGCTGGGCCTGGAGGTGACCTGGATCGAAGGCCTGGCCGAGGATCCGCCCCTGCCGTCAGGCAGCCAGGCAGGGGTTCAGATCTCCCTGGCCCTGCACGAGTTCAGCGCCGGCGAACGGGCCGCGGTGCTGTGTGCCTGCCACCGTCTGCTGCAGCCGGGTGGGTGGCTGGCGATCGTGGATCTGCATCCGGCCCAGGGGCCCATGGCCCTGCCCCAACAGCTGTTCTGCGCCCTGTTTGAAACCGAGACCGCCGTTGACTTTCTGGCGGGAGACCTCGCTGCCGGGGTCACGGCGGCCGGCTTTGTCGTGGCGCGCCGAGAGCAGCTGGCCGGTGGCGCCCTGCAACGGTTGCTGGCCCAAAAACCGGCAGGGGCAGCCCCGCAGCCGCCAGAGTGACGCCCATCTGACCCGCCAAGGCGCCCGATGAGCAGCACCGCCGAACCGCCATCGAGCACGCACGATCTCGACGCCCTGGCGGCCGAGATCGGCCCCGGCGGCGCGCTGGCCCCCGAGCGCGAGCAGCAGGCCTACCAGGCGCGCATGCAACGGCGCCAGGAAGTCCAGCGCCAGCGGGTGGGCGAGCGCAACCTCGAAAAGGGCCTGGTGCTGGTGTTCACCGGCGACGGCAAGGGCAAGACCACCGCCGCCCTGGGCCTGGTGCTGCGCACCCTGGGCCACGGCGAGTCGGTGGCGGTGCTGCAGTTCATCAAGGGGGGATGGCAGCCGGGCGAGGCCAAAGCCCTGGAGCTGTTCGGCGATGCCCTGCACTGGCACGCCCTGGGCGAGGGCTTCACCTGGGAAACCCAGGACCGCGAGCGCGACAGGGCCCTGGTGCAGGCCGCCTGGGAGCACTCCCTGAGCTACCTGGCCGACGCCAACCGCAAACTGGTGGTGCTCGATGAGGTCAATGTGGCCCTCAAGCTGGGCTACCTGGACGTGGAACAGCTGCTGGAGGGCCTGGCCCTGCGCCCGCCCCTGACCCACGTGGCCCTCACCGGCCGCGGCGCCCCGCCGGCCCTGCTGGAGCGGGCCGACCTGGTCACCGAAATGAAGCTGGTGCGCCACCCCTTCAGGGAGCAGGGGGTCAAGGCGCAGAAGGGGATTGAATTTTAAACGAACCTCGATCCTTCACTGAGTGGCTGTGCGTTCCTGAAGCGTGCCGCTCACATATTTATGCAGCACGCTGCTGATCAGCGTTTGATACGGGATCCCCTCCTGGAGGGCGCGGGTACGAATGGCCTGGAGGTCGCCACTGGAGAGGCGGATGTTGATGCGCTGATCCTTCTGGCCAGTGGCATGTGCCGACTGCTTCAGATCATCCAGCAGTTCTCGAGTCGCAATGCTGCGCAGTGCATTGGTCTCGAAATCATGAAGGAGTTGCTTCTCTTCGGGATCGAGTTGGAGTGAGGGGTTCTGCTTTGATTTCATTGTCATGGTTCGAACGACTCGGTGTACTGGCGGTGGGCTTTGCGGCTGGGGATGATCGTCTTTAGGAACAGGTGCTCGGCATCTTCCACGTATGGAACAAGGTGGACATATCCCTGCAGGCGAACAACCAACACACGCTGCCCTGGGTAGCGCCTCTGATTGGGGTGCTCGAGCACATCCAGCAGCTCCCCGGCCTCAATGGCCACCACCACTGCCTCAAAGCAGAGATTCCGATCGACCATGAGCTGAGCATTCTTCTCAGGGCTCCAGACAAAAGGCTTCATGCCACCAGACTACCCAGCATGTGTGCCTGATGTCTTCACCCCTTCACGCTCTCACCGCAGCGATCGAGCACGGCGTGGATCACGGCCGGGGCGATTCGAAAGTCGCTGGCGTGCAGCTGGGCAAAGACGGCCTTGGCTGACGGGATCAAACCTCGCTGACGGGCCATGCCGATCACGGCAGCGGTGCCGGCCAGGCGGATGCTGGCGGCCTCCCCTTCATCGAGATCGGGCAAAGCAGGGTCGGCCATGTCCACCTCCACAGTCTTGAGCCAGCCAGCGGCCAGGGCCGTCCCGATCGGGGCTTCACTCTCCGGAAACCGACCCGTCAGCACCGCACGCAGCACCACAGTCGTGACCACCACCTCAGCAAACAGGTCCTGAAGCCAGACGATCCCGTTGACGCGCGCCAGGGCGATCAGGGGGCTGGCGTCGGCGATAACGATTGCAACCACTGCTCCAGGGTGTCGAGATCGGCGCGGGTTTCGGCGGCCGTCAGCCGAATGGCCGGGATGCCGAGCCTGGACAGGTGGGCGATGAAACGCGCCACATCCATCTCGGCCACATGGGCGGCCCGCACCAACGACAGCTCACTGTCGCGGAACAGGGCCGTCGCCAGAGCGGCGCGCACACCCGGGGCCTGCAGCATGCCGCCCTGTTCCAGACCGATCAGCAGGGCATCGGGGTTGTCCCGGTTGAGCACCACCACCGGTGCCGTCTTGGCCTGGCGGAGGGCATCCGCCGGGTTGTGCTTGAGCCCACTCACGCTGACCGCATGCATGGCCCATCCTCCAAGGGATGACTGACCTGCACAAAGCTTCGGGATGATCAAACGGGATCAGCACCATCACGGCTCCGCCCCGTCCCTGGCGTCGCCGACACACCCACCCATCCGTCAGGCTGGGCGCTGCTGTGCCGCGCGAGCTCGACCCATGGCCCGATCCCTGCGCTCTCGCTGGTTCACAAGGCCGCTGCTGGCCGGCCTGGCGACCCTGATGCTGCTGCTGATGGCTGGGGCAGCCCCGGCCTGGGCGGACTATGCGCTGCCGCCGCTGCCCTACGCGGCCGAAGCCCTGGAGCCGGTGATCGACGCCACCACGATGACGATCCACCACGACCGCCATCACGCCGCCTATGTGGCCAACCTCAATGCCCAGATCGGGGCCAACCCCAGGCTGGCCGAGCTGGACCTCGAGGCGCTGCAGGGCCAGATTGCCGACTTTCCGGATGCCGTGCGCAACAACGGCGGCGGTCACTGGAACCACAGCCAGTTCTGGACGGTGATGGCGCCCGTGGGCCAGGGCGGCACCCCATCGACGCCGTTGCTCAAGGCCATCAACGCCAGCTTTGGCTCGCTTGAATCGATGCAGACCGCGTTCAACAAGGCGGCAGCGGGGCGCTTCGGCTCGGGCTGGGCCTGGTTGATCCGCAAACCCGACGGAACCCTGGCGATCACCAGCACCGCCAACCAGGACAACCCCCTGATGAACCTGAGCGGCATCGAGCGCGGCACGCCGCTGCTGGGCCTGGATGTGTGGGAGCACGCCTACTACCTCAGGTACCAGAACCGCCGGCCCGACTACATCGCCGCCTGGTGGGACCTGGTCAACTGGAGTGAGGTCAACCGCCGCTTCGCCGCCGCCTAACCCAGATCCCCCTGCAGCAGCGCCAGGCCGCCCACCAGCAGCGACAGGCCGCTGACCAGCAGGGCGCGGTGCAGCTCAGGTTCGCGCCAGAGGCCGGGGTCGGCGCTGGCACGCTCGATGGCCGAGAGGGTCAGCCGTGCCATCACCAACGACGGGCGGGGAGCGCTTCGGCCTGGACCCAGAGGCTGCGCAGAATCCATCACGGGTGCCGCTTTGGGCTACTCAAGCGGGCCGGCAGGCAGGTCGCAAGGCCGTTGCTACGCTCCAGCAAATCAAGGCCGTCAATGGGTTACAAGCGCGTTCTGCTCAAGCTCAGCGGTGAAGCGCTGATGGGGGAGCAGGGCTACGGCATCGACCCCGCCATCGTGCAGTCGATCGCCCGTGATGTGGCGGCCTGCGTGGCCACCGGCACCCAGCTGGCGATCGTGGTGGGGGGCGGCAACATCTTCAGGGGGCTGAAGGGTTCAGCCGCCGGCATGGACCGGGCCACCGCCGACTACGTCGGCATGCTGGCCACCGTCATGAACGCGATCACCCTGCAGGACGGGCTCGAGCGGGCGGGCATCCCCACCCGGGTGCAGAGCGCCATTTCGATGCAGGAGGTGGCCGAGCCCTACATCCGCCGCAAGGCCATCCGTCACATGGAAAAGGGCCGGGTGGTGATCTTCGCTGCCGGCACCGGCAACCCCTTCTTCACCACCGACACCACCGCCGCCCTGCGGGCGGCCGAGATCGGTGCCGATGTGGTGTTCAAGGCCACCAAGGTGGATGGGGTCTACGACAAGGATCCGGCCCGCCACCCCGGCGCCGTTCGCTACGACAGCCTCACCTTCCTCGAGGTGCTCAGCAGCGAGCTCGAGGTGATGGAACGCCATCCCGATCGTGGTGTTTGATCTGTTTGGCCCCGGCAACATCGGCCGGGCCGTGGCCGGCGAACCGATCGGCACCCGCATCACCCCCTGAGCCCCAGAGCCTGAGCCATGGACATCGAAGCCAGCATGCGCAAGTCGCTGGATGCCACCCAGCGCACGTTCAACACCATCCGCACGGGCCGGGCCAACCCCTCGTTGCTCGACAAGATTCAGGTCGAGTACTACGGCAGCGACACACCGCTCAAGTCGCTGGCCAACCTGTCGACCCCCGATTCGCAGACGATCCAGATCCAGCCCTTCGACACCTCGGCCATGGCCGTGATCGAAAAGGCGATCTCAATGAGCGACCTGGGTCTCACCTGCAACAACGACGGCAAGGTGATCCGCATCAACATCCCACCGCTCACCGAAGACCGCCGCAAGGAGCTCTGCAAGCTGGCGGCCAAGTACGCCGAGGAAGGCAAGGTGGCGCTGCGCAACATCCGCCGCGACGCCATCGACAAGGTCAAGAAACAGGAAAAGGACGGCGAACTCTCTGAAGATCAGAGCCGTGACGAGCAGGACAAAGTCCAGAAGCTGACCGACAAGTTCATCGCTGAACTTGAGAAACAGCTGGCCGAAAAGGAAGCCGACATCCTCAAGGTGTGAGACAGCCACCGTGAGCAGTCTCCAGTGAGCAGCCTCCCGTGAGCACCCCCTTTGATGTGGCGGTGGGTGGGGGCGCCGCCGGCGCCGCTTGCGCCGCCCATCTGGCCCAAGGCGGCAAATCCGTGGTGGTCCTGGAGCAGGGCCCTTTCCCGCGCAGCAAGCCCTGTGGCGGCGGCATGGCGGCCTCGGTGCAACGCTGGTTCCCCTTTGACCTGAGTCCTGCGGTCGACCAGGTGATCCGCCGTGTGCGCTTCACCTGGAACCTGGAGGACCCGGTCACCGCCGAGCTGCCGGGGGAAGCACCCTTCTGGATTGTGGAGCGCTCCAGGCTCGACGCTTTTCTGATGCAGCAGGCGACGACCTCCGGGGCCGAGCTTCGCTGCGACTGGCCGGTGCACGGCATGGCGCGCCGGGGAGAACGCTGGCAGCTCCACGGACCAGCCGGTTCGGTCTGCAGCCGGGCTGTGGTGATCGCCGATGGCAGCAACTCGAGCCTGGGCAGACCCCTGGGCCTTGGTGCGGCGCGACCGCGCTACGCCAGCACCGTGGCGGTCGAGCTCAACGCCCCTGTCGACGATCCGCACACGGCCCGCTTTGACTTTGGCCTGGTGCATCACGGCTTCTGCTGGGCCTTCCCCCGCCAGGGCGGCTACAGCATCGGCGTGGGCACCTTCATTGGCCGCGAAGCCGGTGATGCTGAAGCGGTGTTGCAGCGCCTTCTGCCCGATCTGGGGCAGCCCGGCGACGCCGGTCGACGCCAGCACAGTGTGTTGCGCATCTGGGATGGCCACCACCGCCTGCATGGCGACGGCGTGGTGGTGGTGGGCGACGCGGCCTCACTCTGCGACCCCTTTCTGGCGGAGGGCATCCGACCGGCCCTGCTGAGCGGCAGCCTTGCCGCCCAGAGCCTGGGCGCTTGGCTGGGCGGCGACAGCCAGGCCCTGGCGACCTACAGCGCCCGAATGCGACGCGACTGGGGCGAATCGATGGCCTGGGGCAAGCGCATTGCCCAGGTCTTCTACCGGGTGCCAAGGATCGGCTACCAGCTCGGCATCAAACGGCCGACGGCGCCGCAGCGCATCGCCCAGATCCTCTCTGGCGAAATGGGCTATGGCGACATCGCCCAACGGGTGATTCGCCGGCTGCTGTTGCAACAGGGATGAGGCCCCTTGAGGGCCCTGTGGAGGCCGCGATCATGCCCCCGGTGGGCGGTCACTCAAAACGGGTGCTGTCCTTGAGCTGCCGAAGCCGCTGATCGATCGAACCGAGAAGCTCGATCGCAAACATCGGCGACTCCTGCACGGCAAAGAGGAACTTTTCACGGTTCATGACCAGCACACGGCACGGCGTGATCGCGGTGGCGTTGCCGTAGCGGCGGTGATCCGAGGTGACCAGGGCACCGGCGCCAAACACGTCGCCGGCCTTGATCTCTTCGTGACCGCTGTCGCCGTTCCAGCTCAGCTGAACCGTTCCCTCCAGCAGACCGAACATGCAGTCACCGGATTCCCCCGAGCGAAAGATCACCTCGCCGGCTTCAAGACTGATCACCTCGCCATTGCTGGCCAGAGCGCGCATGGTCTCGAGAGCATTCAGCGTTGGCATGGTTCGGGTCCTTGATCGGTCAGGGGTGATCGGTCAGTGGTGATCAGTCAGTGGTGATCAGTCAGCCTGGTGGGGTCAGCTTTTCATTGCCATCGCCAGAGGCGCACCCAGGCCACCGCGCACATCATCGGCGGCGACACGACCATCGTTGTCGGTGTCGAGGGCGGCAAAGACGGCATCGCTGCCGAGCCATTCCTCGCGGGTGATGCAACCATCGCCATCGAGATCATTGAGCTGGAAGATCTCGTGGGCCGCATGGGTCAGAGCTGCGCCGCCCTCAAGAGCGGCGAGACGATGGGTGAGCTGTTCTTCCAGGGTCTCGATCGCCTTGCAGAAGCCGCGGATTCCCTCATCGAGCTTTTCGCTCGCCATCGGATCAGCCGCCAGCATCTGCCGGAATGACGCCTCATCGAGATGGAGCTGCTCCTGGGTGGGTGCCGGATCAAAGGCGTTGAGCCTGCGTTCGAGATCGCCGTCACTGGAGCGCAACTGATCGAGCAGGGCCGGGGAGATGGTCAGCAGATCGCAGCCCGCCAGCTCGATGATCTCGTCGATGTTGCGGAAGCTGGCACCCATGACTTCGGTCTTGTAGCCATAGGTCTTGAAGTAGTTGAAGATCTGGGTGACCGAGATCACTCCGGGATCTTCCGGACCCGGATAGTGATCGCGACCCGTGGATTTCTTGTACCAGTCGAGAATTCGCCCCACAAACGGGGAGATCAGGGTCACACCCGCTTCGGCACAGGCCACGGCCTGGGCGAAACCGAACAGCAGGGTCAGGTTGCAGTGAATGCCCTCCTTCTCAAGGAGCTCGGCGGCACGAATGCCCTCCCAGGTGGAGGCGATCTTGATGAGCACCCGATCGTTGCCGATACCGGCCTGGTTGTAGAGGCCGATCAGCTTGCGCGCTTTGGCAATCGTGGCTTCGGTGTCAAAGCTCAGGCGGGCATCGACCTCGGTCGACACCCGACCGGGCACGATCCTGAGGATCTCTTTGCCGAAGGTCACACAGATCTCATCGAGGGCCTCATGCACAACCGCATCGGCCGAGGCGTTGGCACCCATGACCTCGCGCGATTCGCGCAGTGAGCGATCAATCAGCTCCTGATAGGTGCCGATCTGGGCTGCCGCCAGAATCAGCGAGGGGTTGGTGGTGGCATCTCTGGGCGTGAACTGACGGATCGCGTCAATGTCGCCGGTGTCGGCGACGACCACCGTCATGGCGGCAAGTTGATCAAGCAGGTTGGCCATGCAGAAGGGCTTGGGCAGCGCCGGATGGTCAAACGCTAGCCAGTTCTGAACAGCTGCCTACCGACGCAAGGCAAAGATCTGGTGAAGCGGACCGGTCACCGTTCAGACCGGTCCAGAGCGGGTCCTGGGCCTGGAGGGAGGGATCGATTCCAGCACCAGGAGAGCATCAATGATCTCCTTGGCCACCGGTGCAGCCACCGTCGAACCGAAGACATTGCCACCCTTCGGTTCATCCACCACAACCAGCACCACATAGCGCGGGTCGTCCATCGGCAGATGGCCGACAAAACTGGTGATCAAAGCGCCGGGAATGTAGACCCCGTTCTCGGCTTTCTGGGCGGTGCCGGTCTTGCCGCCGATGCGATAGCCAGGGGTCTTGACCGGCAGTTGACCGCGTTCGACAACGCTCTCCATCCAACCCATCACAGTCCGGGTGACAGCGGGATCGAGCAGCTGGATCCCGGTGGCACCGGGCGCAGATGCCAGGGCATCGCCCGAGCGCAGGCCACGGGTGATGTGGGGGCTCACCAGGCGACCGCCATTGGCGAGCATGGCGTGCAGCTGGATCAGCTTCAGTGGCGTCAGGGAGAAGCCCTGTCCAAAAGCCGCCACGGCCGGTTCGATCGGCTGGCCGATGAAGGCACCACGGTCCTTGAGCTGACCGGCCACGGCACCCGGCAGATCGGTGTCGGGCCGTGCATCGATGCCCAGGCTGCGCAACCAGTGCCAGAAGCGGTCGCGCTTCACATGGGACATGGCCCGCACCATGCCGACGTTGCTCGAGACCTGGAGCACGGTGGCGAAGTCGATCACGCCATTGGCCTTGCGGTCATGGTTGAAGATCGGCCATCCGCCGATGCTGAGGGAGCCGGTGTCGGTCACCTTGTCGCCGGGGCGGATGGCCTTCTCCTGAAGTGCGATCGCCAGGTTGATGGGTTTGAAGGTGGACCCTGGCTCGTAAAGATCCTGCACCGACCATTCGCGGAACAGCCCCGGCTTGAACGCCCAGAAACGGTTGGGGTCATAGGTCGGTGCCGAGGCCAGGGCCAGCATTTCGCCGTTGCGCACGTCCATCACCAGGGCGGCACCGCGCTTGGCGTTCCATTTCTTGATCTGGCGGGTCAGGGCCTGCTGGGCCACCTGCTGCAGGCGGGCATCGAGAGTCAGCTGCAGGCGCAGATCGTCGCCATAGAGCGATCCGGCGGTCAGGCCCTCGGGCAGGGGGGTGCCATCGGCACCGCGACGCATCCGCAACGTGTCCTCATGGCGGCGCAGGTCCCGGTCGCGGCTCTGCTCCAGGCCGGCCTGGGGGACCCGTTCCAGGTTCAGAAAGCCGACGACATTGGCAAACAGCGAACCCTGGGGATAGATGCGATGGGGATAGGCCTCGAGATCGAGTCCGCTGATCCCCAGTTTCTTGACGCGGTGGGCCGTTTCGGGATCCAGATCGCTGGCCAGCTTGATGCCGCTGTGGCGCCGCAGCAGGTCCTGGCGGAGCTGGGCGACCGGCAGGGCCAGCACCGGAGACAGACGGACCGCCACCTCCTCGGGCTTGCGCACCTGGTTGGGCGGATCCCCTGGGAAGTTGAAGTAGCGCGGATGGGCCCAGAGGCGAAAACGCTGTTCATCGAGCGCCACCAGGCGACCGCTGCGATCGACGATGGTGCGGCGACGACCGATCGGTGCGATCGACTGGGTCTGGATGGCGCGGGCCCGAGCCTGCAGGCTGTCTCCGGTGGCGATCTGCAACCAGGCCAGGCGAAGCGCCAGACCAGCCAGCCCGAGCACCAACAGTGCATAGACGGCGAGCAGGCGCGAGACCGGCACTGGCTGCAGGTTGACGATGCGGCGAGGCCGCCGTTGCTGCACGGAACCGGTGGTCATCGCACTCTCAATAACCCGGTGCGATCTGCGACCAGCGCAGGGAGTGGAATTCCGGCCGGTCAGCCCCTGATTGGAGGCCAGCGGGGGGGGGCAGATGCACCAGTTGGTCGCTGCTGGTGGGCACCAGCCAACCGGGTTGACGCACCGCACCCAGGTGATGCTGCTCAAGCACCGCAGCCGACTCCTGCAGGCGGTGCTCAAGGTTCTGGGTGTCCTCGAGGCCGCGGTAGTTGTTGCCCCACTGGTTCTGCCAGTGGAGCGTGAGTGCACTGAGCCCCAGCATCGACACCCCGAGACCGATCAGCGCACCATCGGCCACACGGTGCAGACCAGCGAGCCAGGGGGCCTGCCGCACCATCCGGCGGGCCGACAGAGAACCCTGGATCAGCTGGAGGGGTTGCCGCAGCTGACGATTGAAACCGCCGCCAGGGGTCGAGACCCGGGGCGCACGCCGGGCCGGCGCTGGGGTCGCAGGCTGCTTGAGCGGGGAGGCGACCACCAGGGACATTGTGCGCTGCGCAAGTGAACCACCACCTGTGGTGCTCGGCAAGGGTTCAACCGGCCAGAAGCAACAGATTGGCGAAGGTGAGACCGTTCCAGAGACTGTGCAGCAGGGCACTGGCGCCAAGCCGACCGCTCTGGAGACGCAACCACCCCAGGCCGAGCCCCAGCACGAACAGGGGGGCCAGTTCCCCCAGGCTGAGATGGGCCAGGGCGAAGAACGCCGCGCTTGCCACCACGGCCGAGCCCTGCCCCCAGTGACGCGCCAGCACCGGCAGCAACACCCCTCTGAACAGGGTCTCCTCGAACAACGGGGCGAGGATCAGGGCTGTGCTGGCCAACAGCGCCAGCGCCAGCGGATTGGCGTTGGTCAGCACCATTTCGAGCAGGGGGTTGCTGCCTGCCGGATTGGGCCACAGGTGCTGGAGCACCCAGCCGGTGAGCGCCACCAAGGGCAACACCATCAACAACTGGGCCACAGCCCAGGGAACGGTCTGGCGCAGGGGAAGCCAGTGCCACTGCAACCAACCGCCCCGGGGAGCCGGTCCCCGATTGCGCAGCAAGGCAGCCAGGATCAACAGCGGGCCCAGCATCAGAACCGCATAGAGCAGCAGCACCGACAACGCCTGTTGCAGGGGGGGGTCGGCAGCCAGAGGGCCCAGCGCACGGGTCAGCAGAGGGCCCAGCAGCAATGGCGTCACCAGCTCTCCAAGCACGACGAACCCGCCGGCCACCACCAGGGTCACATCGATGAGCGACAGCTCCGGTCCCTGCAGGGGAGGCACCGGGGCCAGGCGCCCCTGGCGCCACAGCCATAGCTGACGCAGCAGCAGCAAGCCGCCGAGCAGCATCAGAACAGCGGGTGCCAGGGTGATCACCAGCAGCCGCCGCAGCGCCGCAGCTGCCGCAACGGGCTGTGAGCACTGGGATCTGGAGCGCCCCTCAAGTTCGCACTGCAGGCGCCGCTGCAGCGGTGAGAGCTGCTGCAGCGGCGGCAGCACACCATTGGGCAGACCCGCCAGGATCTGCCGGGCTTGCTGCGGCCGGCCCATGAGCTGTTCAAGCAGCCCCCAGGTGGTGAGCTGTGCATCGGGCAACGGGGTCTCTGCCGCGGCGGCTGAGGCGGCCAGCCGCTGCCTGAGCTGGCCCAGCGGATCACTGCCGAGCAGCGGAGAGCGCCAGGGCATGGGCAGCGCCGGCTCAGCCAGGGCTGCCAGCTCCAGTTGCCTGAGCTCGAGCGCATCGCCCACGGAGGGACGCTCAAGGCTGCCGACGAGCCCATTGAGCCAGAGCAGGCCGCACAGCAGCAGACTGATCAGGGCCAGCAGGCCCTTGGGGCTGCGCCACGTGTCGGCCGATTGGGTTCCCATCGTGCGATTCTCCACGGCCGCACCAGGCCCAGGGGCCAGCAACGCGCTCTCATACAGTGTTGCGCCAGCAGCTGCCTGACTGTGTCGCTACGGCTTGTGTTGGTTCGCCACGGGCTCAGCAGCTTCAACACCGAGCAGCGGATTCAGGGTCGCGACGACTTCTCCTGTCTGACCGAAGAGGGGTTCAGGCAGGCGCGTGCCACGGGAGCAGCGCTCAAGGATCTGGCCATCGATGCCGCCTACACCTCGCCCCTGCGACGCGCCCGTGACACCGCCGGCGCCCTGCTCGAAGCCCAGGGCCAGGGGCTGACCGCCACCCCCGAGACCCTGTTGCTCGAAATCGACCTGGAACCGTGGAGCGGACTGCTCCGCCAGGAGGTCAGGGAGCGCTTCCCAGTCGAGGAGCAGGGCTGGCGCGAGGCGCCCCAGGATCTGGTGCTCAGCCGTGCCGACGGCAGCCGTTACAACCCCCTGGCCGAGCTCATGGTCCAGGCCGGAACCTTGCACCAACAGCTGCTCGCGTCGCTGCAGGCTGATCCCGATGCACCTGCGCGCACCGTGCTGCTGGTGGGGCACAACGCCATCCTGCGGGCCCTGGTGTTGCAGCTGCTGGGCCTGCCGGCCAGCCACTTTCGCCGGCTGCGCATCGACAACGCCTCCATCTCGGTGTTCAACCTGTCAGGTGATGGCAGCGTGCAGGTTGAATCACTCAACGGCTGCGGCCACCTGGGCAGTTCTGTGCCGTCGAGGGGAACAGGGCAACGGCTGGTGCTGGTGCGCCACGGCGAGACCGACTGGAACCGTCAGGGCCGTTTTCAGGGGCAGATCGACATCCCGCTCAATGCCAATGGCCAGGCCCAGGCCGAAGCAGCAGCCCAGGGCCTGGCCGATGTGCATCTGGATCGCGCTTACACCAGCGCCATGGCCCGTCCGCGTCAGACGGCCGAAGCGATCCTGCGTTGCCATCCGGGCGTCCCCCTGACCAGCACCCGCGGATTGGTCGAGATCGGCCATGGCCTCTGGGAGGGTCAGCTCGAGGCGGAGATCGCCGCGACCTGGCCCCAGCTGCTGGCCGACTGGAAGGTCAGACCCGAAACCGTGGCGATGCCCGAAGGCGAAACGCTGCAGCAGGTCTGGGACCGCTCGCTGCAGTGCTGGCAGACCATCGTCGCCGGGCTGCGGCCCGACGAAACGGCCTTGGTGGTGGCCCACGACGCCGTCAACAAAACAATCCTGTGCGCCCTGCTGGGGCTGTCCCCAGGCGACATCTGGGCCATCAAGCAGGGCAACGGTGGGATCACCGTCATCGACTATCCCTCCGGTCCATCCGGTGGACCGGTGGTGTCGGCCATGAATCTCACCCATCATCTTGGGGGAGTACTCGATCGCACAGCCGCCGGGGCTCTCTGAGTGCCCCGCGCAGGGCGACCAGCCGACGACCCGCCGCCGATGCCCCCAGCGCCGCTCTGGCTTCAGAACCTCACCCTTGTGCGGGGGCCTGATCAAACCGATGCCAACGCCGAGGCCCTGCTGGGTCACGATGGCGCGCTGCTGGCCCTTGATCAGGACGCCGCCCATCGGGCCAGAGGCCTGGGTCTGAGCCCGATCCAGACCCCCGGATGGGTGCTGGGCCCCAGCCTGGTGGATCCCCACAGCGTTCTGGAGAACCCCCTGCTGGGACGGGCCGAGACCCTCACCAGCCTGACGCAGGCGGCCGCCCAGGGGGGCTACGGCCAAGTGGCCCTCCTGCCCTGGGGCGAGCCCCCCCGTGACCACCCCGATCGCCTGCAGCTGCCCAGCCCGGCCATGGGCACCCAGGTGCACCTCTGGGGCAGCCTGGATCGCAGCGGCGAGGGTCAGGCGTTGTCGCTGCACAGCGAGCTGCTGGCCGCCGGTGCTGTCGGTCTGGCCACGGGAGCCGTGCTGCCGGATTCAGTGCTGCTGGAGCGCAGCCTGCAACTGGGCGAACTAGGCGATCACCCGCTGCTGCTGGCTCCCCGCTGCCGAAGTCTGGCCGCAGGCGGCCTGGTGCGCCAGCGGGTCGAGGCGCTCCGCGGCGGCTGGCCAGCCGATCCGAGCTGCAGTGAGACGCTGCCCCTCGCCACCCTGCTCAACCTGCAACAGACCCATCCGCAGCGCCGACTGGTGGCCATGAACCTGTCCACCGCCGAGGCCGTTGCAGCGCTGCGCAGCAGCGCGATCAGGCCCCAGGCCACGGTGCACTGGTGGCAACTCGTCACTGACAGCGGCCGGCTGCATCCCACGGCCGGGGGCTGGAGGCTCGAGCCGCCCCTGGGTGGACCTGGCGATCGACAGGCCCTGGTGGACGCCCTCGCCGATGGACTGATCACCGCGGTGGCCGTGCACCACCAGGCGCTCGATGCCGAAGAACAGCTGCTGCCGATCGACCAACGCCGTGCCGGTCTGGCTGGCCACGGCATCGCCCTGCCCCTGCTCTGGCAGGCCCTGGTGGTGGAGCAGGGCTGGTCGCTGCAGCAACTCTGGCAAGCCCTCTGCTGGGGGCCAAGCCGCGTGCTGGGGCAGCCCCCCGAGCGGCTCAGGAGCGGCACACGCCGTTGGCTGCTGTTTGACCCTGAGGCGCGCTGGTGCTGGAGCAGCCAGCAGGGTCACTCCCTGGCCGCCAATCAACCCCTGAGCGACGGCACAACCGTGTGCGGCAGGGTGCGGGCCTGCGGGACGCTGGCACCCGGCGCGTGGCGGCTCAACTGAACCGTCTGCCCCTTTCAGCGGGGCTCAGAGCTGTCCGGCACGATCAAAGGGGAACAGGCGCCAGAACGCCCGTCCAAGGATCTGCTCATCGGGTAGAAACGGACCACCAGGCCAGAAGCGGGCATCCCAGCTGTTGGCGCGGTTGTCGCCCAGCACCACCACATGGGCCGCCGGCACCACGACATCGAGGGTCTTGCAGCCGCTGAGGCTGCTGCCGTCGTAGGGGCAGAACCGGGTCACGTAGGGCTCCCGCAGGGGTTGACCATTGATGGTCACCCGGCCGGTGGGGTCGACGCTGATGCGTTCGCCCGGCAAGGCGACCACACGCTTGATGAACGCGTCGCAGGCTGGGTTGCTGAACCCGGGAATCTTGTTGACCAGTGGAATGTTGCTCGGCAGGCATTCGAGCGCACTGACCCTGCGGCCGCCCGACAGCACCGGATCAAACGCATGGGGAGCGTGGAAGACCACGATCTCGCCACGGCGCGGCAACCGGGTCCGATAGCTCAGCTTTTCCACCAGCAAGCGATCCTGGATCTGCAGCCCCGGCAGCATCGAACCCGAGGGGATGTAACGGGCCTCCACCAGGACATGGCGAATACCCAGGGCGACCCCCAGGGTGATCAGCACGGTGCGCCAGAAGGGCCAGGCGCTCTCGTTGGCCTGCGCACCTGCAGAGCCGTCAGCCGATGGAGGTGGGTCGCCGCTGAGGTCAGCCAAAGAAAGGGCCGCTGCTTGAAAGGGAAGACGGCAGATTAGGCAGGCATCGCCCCTTCGCCGCCATGGCCCGACCGCGTTGGCATGGGTTTCGCCCCACCCCGCGCCATGGTCTGGTGCTGGCCTGGGATCGGTTTGTGGCGATCTGGGCCGGCATCAATCTGCTCTGGGTGGCCTTCGATCTGAGTTATGTGCCACTGCGCAGCTTCTGGCTGCAGCGCAACCTCTATCCGCTGCCAGGCACCCCCGTGGTGCTCAGTCTGGACTTCATGCCCGATGTGACCCCCTGGATCGATCCGATCAAGGGAATCGAGCCCCACCGCGAAACCCAGGCCTATCTGAGGCAGTTTGAGGCGCTCGAACAGGCGATGGCGCCAGCGCCGGTGGGCCCCCTGACCCCCAGGCAGCGTCAGCTGCTGGCACGTCAGGCCGAGCTCACCATCGCCATGGTCGAGAGCAATCCCTTTCTGGCCTCGAACGCTGCTGGCACGCTCGAGAAGATCAAGAACCGACTCAGGGAACGGGCCGATCGCGATTCATCCAAGGCAGCGGCAGCACGGCTCCTCAGTGAACCCTGGCTGCGCCGACAGGGCTGGGAGCAGGAGCGACGCTTCTGGCGCCAGCAGGTCCTGCCGCTGGTGGCGACCAATTACTGGCGCTCCATCGACGAGAACGGACGCCCCACCGACCATGTGTGGCGCCTCGATCTGGTGCTGTTTCAGAGCGTGTTCGCGCTCGACATCCTGCTGCGGGTGATTCGCCTGCGCCGGCGGTTGCCCGGCCTGAGCTGGCGCGATGCGATCCTGCGGCGCTGGATCGACCTGCCTCTGCTGTTGCCGTTCTGGCGTTGGCTGCGGCTGCTGCCCACCGTGGAACGACTGCAGACCAGCGGACTGATCAACATCGAACCACTGCGCGCGGTGATCAGCCGTGCGGTGGTGGCCCTGCTCGCCCTGGAGCTGTTCGAGGTGCTGGCCCTGCAGCTGCTCGATGGCACCCAGTCGCTGCTGCGCTCACGGGACTGGCCCCGTCGGATCCGCGCCCTGCGCAGCCACCAGAGTGTCAGCAGCGGTCAGGATCAGGAGCTGGTGGCCCTGCTGCGCATCTGGGCCCCGCTGCTGCTGAGCCAGGTGGCTCCCCGCCTGGCACCCGAACTGCAGGGACTGCTGGCCTACAGCCTCAGGCAAAGCCTCGAGGGGGCGATGGTGCCGCCACCCCTGCGCCAGCTGCAACCGCTGCTGCAGCTTGAATCAGGGTTGAGCCGGCAACTGGCCAGCGCCATGACCCGCAACCTGCTGGATCTCTCGCGCAGCACCGGCAAGCAACTGGGACGCACCGACACCGCCCAGCTGGAGCTGCTGCAGCGCACCATCGACCGGTTCTGGGAGGAGCTGGCCGACGCCCTCGACAACGGACCCGTGCTGAGCCAGACCCAGGAGTTGCTCAGTGCCCTGCTTGAAAGCGTGAAGGGCACCTACCTGAGCCAGATCAGCCGCTCGGGTGTGGCCTCGCTGATCGAAGAACTGGACCTGCTGATGGCCCGAAACACCGGGCTCAGTCAAGAAGAGCCTGCCACTCCTCAGGCTTGAACCCGGTGAGCACCCGCGGCTGGCCCTTGGGGTCTGCAGCGATCAGCACGGGTCGCTTGATCAGACGGCCGTCGCCAGCCAGTGCCGCCAGCAGCTGGTCGTCGTCGAGGGCAGCCACAGCTGCCGCACCCAGAGCCCTGTAGCTCTGACCGCTGGTGTTCAACAGACGCTTGCGCCCCAGCTGCTCAAGGGCCAGCTTGAGCTCGCTGAGGGTGGGGGGCTGGGTGGTGATGTCGATCACCTCAGCCGCCAGTTGCTGGGCTCCCAACCAGGCCAGGGCCTTGCGGCAGGTGCTGCAGGACCGATAGCTGTAGAGCTTCAAGGCCCCGCTCAGCGCCCGACGAGAGACTTGAGCGCTCCGATCAGGCTGTTGGACCCTTTACCGACGGCCTCGGCCGGGCGGGTACGGACGGTCACATCACCGTTGACGGTGGTGCGGCAGCTGAGGCGGTAATTGGCCGGGCGATCGGCCAGGTAGACCTCCTCCACATCGGAGCGGGGGGAGAGGTTCTGCATGCCCTCAACCACCTCCATCACACAGGTGCCGCACTGACCCAGGCCACCGCAGTTGTTGAGGTTGTTGAGGCCCTTGTAGGGATTGACGCCGGCGTCGAGGGCTGCTTTGCGCAGATTGGCACCCTCGATGCAGCCGACTTGCTGACCTTCCTGCTCGAAACGGATGGTGGGCACGGCTGCTATCGGGGGAACGGGCGCCGCCCAACTTAAGCCACCCGGGCCTCACTCCAGGCCCCGAGCCACCGCGGTCGCAATCATCAGCTGCAATCCGGCGTGGCCATCAGCGGGGTTCGGCCCTGCCGATAGCGTGACGACAACGCATGGATGCAACCGGTGTCTGCCTCGACCCCAGGCCGTTATGACCTGATTGTTCAACAGTTGGTGCCCGGCTACGCCAGCCTGGCCCGCCTGGCGGTGGCGCTGTTGTCGGCATCGCCCCTCGCAGGTGCCAACGGGGCCTCGGTGCTGGTCGCGGGCTGCGGCACTGGCGCCGAGCTGTTGGAAGCCAGGGCGCAGCGCCCCGACTGGCACCTGCTGGCGATCGATCCGTCGGCCGCCATGCTGGAGGCGGCCCAGCAGCGCCTGGCCGAAGTCAGCCCGGCAACAACAGGGACTCCGATCACCTGGCAGCAGACGACGGTCGAAGCCCTCGATGCCGATCAAAGTCTCGATGGTGCCCTCTCGGTGCTGGTGATGCAGTCGCTGCCCGATGACGGCACCAAGCTCGCCTTTCTGACCGCCCTGGCCAGGGCGCTGCGACCAGGCGGCCAGCTTGTGCTGGTCGACCTGATGGCGCCCGAACGTTCGCCACTGCAGCAGCAGGTCGACGCGGCCTGGGTCGGGTTTCAGAGAGCCAGCGGGGTGACCGTGGCCGAAGCCGCCGTGACAGGCCTCACCCAGGGGGTCCACCCGATCGGTGGCAGCCGCTTGGCCGCCCTGGTCGAAGCGGCGGGCTTCAGCGATCCCGCCCCGATCTTTCAGGCGCTCAACGTGCAGGGCTATCTGCTGCAGAAGCTCCCCTGATTCCACCAGCGAGCCCTGCGTGGGCTCAGGCGTTCGTCATTCCCGTGGGTGGTGACCCGGCTTGGTGATGGGAGGCGGTCATGGGGCCTTGGGATGACGCTCAACCTGTATCAATTCGGCCGTCGGCGCCGTTCGTCGACAGCTGTTGTTGCCGACCAGGCACTGGTGATGCGTGCCGATGGCGCCGGGTCGGCGGCACTGGCAGGCAGGGGATCGGGGAAGCCGAGCGGCTGCCGACCGCCCAACACCGTGGCCAGCGGAACCACCACGGTGGCCATGGCGATCACAGGGCCCAGCATCCAGGGCAGCAGCTGGGCTTCGACGGGGCCCCTACTGTGGGGGACCTCACCGGACTCAGGGCTCTGCTCCTGGAGGGTCTTGCCGCTCGCGTCACGTGCAGCGACGGCCTTCGTGGAAGTCGACGACCTTGTCGCAGAAGCCGAGATCAGGGACTGATCAGATGCCAAGTGGTGCGTTTCGGTGCTTGTGCAACGGCCGCCGTGATCGGTCTGGCCTCATTGGTGTGATCAGCACGCTACAGCAAAAGAGCTGGACTTTTCTGATCAGTCCAGCGCAGGGTTCAGGCTGCAGGCCGACTCTGCTCGTGCTGATCGCGACGGCTTGAGATCTCGGTCGGACGGGCCTCGAAATGATCGAGGCGCTCGCGAATCCCACGAAGCTCCTCGAGGATCGAAGCGAGCAGTTGCTGCGTGGCCGTGGAGGGCGAGTTGAGCACCTCCACGGTCACTTCCTTGATGCGCAGGACGTCCCTGGCGAAGCGAGCGACCTCGTTGGGGTGAAACAACAGAGGATCTTTCTGATCGCTGCGGTACTCCGGATTCAGTCGACGCGGGTTGAAGGGAGGGTTGAGATTGCGCGGGTCGGTGTTGGTGTAGCGATAGACCGACGCCCTGGAACGGTTGAGCGATTTCTGAACGTCATCAATCCCGATCAGCGCATCACCATCGCCGGCATCGGAGGTGGCCGGCGTCGTCAGGGAGGCCATTCCATCGGTTGTGCCGCCGCCCAGGCCGCCAGGGTGAATCGTCTGGGCAAACATGAGACGGCGGTTGGAAGGTTGGGACGGGCAGACCCTACCAGAGGTTTCCAGGGCGTGCAGCGGCCCTGTCCAGCTGGCAAACCTGCCCAGCGCCAGGTGCTGGGGGCGGTGATAGCTTCCGGCGACCCGATCGATGGATGCCATGCGCGTCTCCCGCCTGCTGCTGGTGACGCTGCGCGACGACCCGTCAGAAGCGGAAATCGTGTCGCACAAGCTGCTGCTGCGCGGAGGGTACATCCGCCGGATCAGCAGCGGCATCTATGCCTATCTCCCCCTGCTCTGGCGGGTGCTGCAGAAGATCGAGAGCATCGTTCGCGACGAGATGAACGCCACCGGAGCGCTCGAGACCCTGTTGCCCCAGCTGCAACCTGCCGAGTTGTGGCAGCGGAGTGGCCGCTGGGACGGTTATACCGCCGGCGAAGGGATCATGTTTCACCTCGACGACCGCCAGGGGCGGGAGCTGGGCCTGGGGCCCACCCACGAAGAGGTGATCACCGCACTGGCCGCCGATCTCCTGCGTTCCTACCGGCAATTGCCGGTGAATCTCTATCAGATCCAGACCAAGTTCCGCGATGAGATCAGGCCCCGCTTTGGTCTGATGCGGGGGCGCGAATTCATCATGAAGGATGCCTATTCCTTCCACGCCGATGAGGCCTCCCTCAGGGAGACCTATGGCGCCATGGATCAGGCCTACCGCCGCATCTTTGCCCGCTGCGGGCTGCGGGCCGTGGCTGTCGAGGCCGACAGCGGCGCCATCGGTGGATCGGCCAGCCAGGAATTCATGGTCACTGCCGAAGCCGGCGAAGACCTGATCCTCACCAGCAGCGACGGGCGTTATGCCGCCAACCAGGAGCGCGCGGTTTCCCTGCCCTCTGCAGCGATCCCCCTGCAGGACGGCAGCTGCCGCGACCTGGCCACCCCAGGCCAGCGCAGCATCGAAGAGCTCTGCAGTGCCCACGGATTCGACCCGTCGCAGACCGTCAAGGTGCTGCTGCTGCTGGCCCGCTTTGCCAACGGACAACCGCAACCCCTGCTGGTGAGCCTGCGGGGCGATCAGCAACTCAATGAGGTGAAGCTGGCCAACGCCGTGACCGCCAGGGCCGAGGCCGGCGCCGGCGCCCTGCTCGAGATCGCCCCGATCACGCCGGAGCAGCTCAAGGCCGAGGGGCTCGCCGACCTTGCTTTCGGCTATCTGGGCCCCCAGCTCAGCGATGCGGTGCTGCAGGGCGCCAAGACCTGGCAACAACGGTTTTTGCGGTTGGCCGATGGGACCGCTCTGGAACTGGAACGCTTTGTCTGCGGCGCGACGCGCCCCGACACCCATCTGCAGGGAGCCAGCTGGGAGGCGCTGTGCCCCAACGCGTCCCTGCGACCCGCGGGCCTGGATCTGCGCAGCGCCCAGCCCGGTGACCGTTGTGTGCACGATCCCGACCAGCATCTCGAAGCGGCCCGGGGCATTGAAGTCGGGCACATCTTTCAGTTGGGCCGCAAGTACTCCGAGGCTCTGGAGGCCACCTTCACCAGCGAGGCCGGCAGCGATGAGCCGCTGTGGATGGGCTGTTACGGCATCGGCGTCTCGCGCCTGGCCCAGGCCGCGGTGGAGCAGCACCACGATGGCCACGGGATCTGCTGGCCGGTCTCGATCGCGCCGTTCGAAGTGATCGTGGTGCCGGCCAATGCCGACGAGCCGGTGCAGAGCCAACTGGCTGAGGAGCTGTACACGGGTCTCCGCCAGGCCGGAATCGATGCCCTGCTCGACGACCGCAGCGAACGGGCCGGCGTCAAATTCAAGGACGCCGACCTCATCGGCATCCCCTGGCGGGTCGTGGTGGGGCGTGGGGCCATCGAGGGACGCATCGAGCTGGTGCGCCGCCAGGGCTCGGTGAAGCAGGAGCTGGCGGCCTCGGCCCTGCTGGGCACCCTGCTGCCGACCCTGCAGCAGGAGCGCCTGGGACTGCTCGAACAGCCCGCCTAGGATCGCTGGCGAATCGCCCAAGCCCCATGCCCGTCTTGCTCACCGGAGTTGCTGCGGGCCTGCGTCGGTGGCTGGGGCAGCTCAACCGCGGCCTGATGGCCCTCTGCCTGGGTTGCGTGCTGCTGCTCAGTGGCTGCGGCACCAGCGCCAACGGTCTCACCGGCAACTACGTCGAGGACACCGTGGCCGTGGCCGACAGCCTGCTGACCACCATCGGCCTGGCCAGCGACGATCCCGGCCGCCCGGAAGCCGAGACCCAGGCCCGGGCGCTGATGAACGACTACATGTCGCGCTACCGCCCTCGCAGCGCGGTGAATGGCCTGAGCTCCTTCACCACGATGCAGACGGCGCTCAATTCCCTGGCAGGCCATTACGCCAACTATC
The DNA here is from genome assembly GCA_010027605.1 of Synechococcaceae bacterium WB9_2_112. GTDB lineage: Bacteria > Cyanobacteriota > Cyanobacteriia > PCC-6307 > Cyanobiaceae > RGUW01. The sequence goes on from RGUW01000008.1 coordinate 28,862, forward strand.
CCAACCGCCCGCTGGGTGAAGCCCTGCAGAGCCGCCTCACCAAGGAACTCAAGAAAGCCGAGACCACGGTGGTTCGCGGGGCCTGACCCTTTGACGAATGGGCTGATCGTCTGAGAAGCTCACCGATTGTGCTTAGAAGCGGCTTCGGGCCGCTGTGTCCTTGGCCAACGTTGTCGTCATCGGTGCGCAGTGGGGCGACGAAGGCAAGGGCAAGATCACCGATCTGCTGAGCCGCTCAGCCGACGTGGTCGTGCGCTACCAGGGTGGTGTCAACGCCGGACACACGATCGTTGTCGACGATCAGGTGCTCAAGCTGCACCTGATTCCCTCGGGGATCCTCTACCCCGACACCATCTGCCTGATCGGCTCGGGCACGGTGGTCGACCCCAAGGTGATGCTGGGGGAGCTCGACATGCTGATCGGGCTGGGCATTGATGTCAGCGGCCTGAAGCTCGCTTCCACCGCCCACGTCACCATGCCCTACCACCGCCTGCTGGATCAGGCGATGGAGCAACGGCGTGGCGATCGCCGCATCGGCACCACCGGTCGCGGCATCGGTCCCACCTATGCCGACAAATCGGAGCGCAACGGGATCCGGGTGATCGATCTCCTCGACAGAGACCGGCTGCGCGACCGGCTCGAGGGTCCTCTGGCCCAGAAGAACGAGCTGCTGCAGGTCATCTACGGGGTCGAGCCGCTCGATCCCGAAGCGGTGATCGCCGAGTACGCCGCCTACGGGGAGCGCCTGGCCCCCCACGTGGTCGATTGCACCCGGGCCATTCATCAGGCCGCCCGGGCGCGCAAGAACATCCTGTTCGAAGGCGCCCAGGGCACCCTGCTCGACCTCGACCACGGCACCTATCCCTATGTGACTTCGTCGAACCCGGTGAGCGGAGGCGCCTGCATCGGCGCCGGGGTGGGGCCCACCCTGATCGACCGGGTGATCGGTGTGGCCAAGGCGTACACCACCCGTGTCGGCGAGGGACCCTTCCCCACCGAGCTCGAGGGCAGCCTCAATGACCACCTCTGCGACCGTGGCCACGAATTCGGCACCACCACCGGTCGCCGCCGCCGCTGCGGCTGGTTTGACGGCGTGATCGGCCGCTATGCCGTCGAGGTCAACGGGCTCGACTGCCTGGCGATCACCAAGCTCGATGTGCTCGATGAGCTCGATGAGATCCAGGTCTGCGTGGCCTACGAGCTCGGCGGTGCGCGCATCGAGCACTTCCCCAGCAGCTCGGAAGACTTTGCTCGCTGCAAGCCGATCTACAAGACGCTGCCCGGCTGGCAGAGCTCCACGGCCGATTGCCGCAGCCTCGATGACCTGCCCCCTGCGGCCATGGCCTACCTGCGCTTTCTGGCCGAGCTGATGGAAGTGCCGATCGCGATCGTGTCGCTGGGTGCCAGCCGTGATCAGACGATCGTGGTGGAGGATCCGATCCATGGTCCCAAGCGGGCCCTGTTGAGCGCCTGAACCTGATGTCTGCCAAAACCCTCGATGTCGTCGGCATCGGCAACGCCATCGTCGATGTGCTCGTGCGCACCGATGACGACACGATCGACAACCACCAGCTGACCAAGGGCACCATGGCCCTGGTCGATGAGCAGCAGGCCGAGACCCTCTACGCCAGCCTGGGTCCGGGCCTGGAAACCTCTGGGGGCTCGGCCGCCAACACCCTGGCGGGGATCGCCCAGCTGGGAGGCAGAGCCGGCTTCATCGGCCGGGTACGCGACGACCAGCTGGGAGCCATCTTCAGCCATGACATCAGGGCTGTGGGGGCCCGCTACCAGACCCCTGCGGCCACCAGTGGCCCCTCGACGGCCCGCTGCCTGATCCTGGTGACCCCGGACGCCCAGCGCACCATGTGCACCTACCTGGGCGCCTCGGTGCAGCTGCACCCCGATGACCTCGACCTGGAGATGGTGGCCCAGGCCAAGGTGCTGTATCTCGAGGGCTACCTCTGGGACAGCGACGACGCCAAGGCAGCCTTCATCGCCGCGGCCGAGGTTGCTCGCGCCAACGGCGGCGAGGTGGCCCTGAGCCTGTCGGATGCCTTCTGCGTCGAGCGCCACCGAGACAGCTTCCAGGAGCTGGTCGACGGCCATGTCGACATCCTGTTCGCCAACGAAATGGAGATCACCGCGCTCTACAAGGCCAACAGCTTTGACGAGGCGGCCGAAGCGGTGCGCGGCCGCTGCAAGGTGGCGGCGCTCACCCGCAGTGAGTTGGGTTCATTGATTCTCAACGGCTCGGGGACCCACAGCGTGGCCCCGTTCCAGCTGGGCCCCCTGGTGGACACCACCGGTGCGGGTGACCTCTATGCCGCAGGCTTTCTGCACGCCTATTGCCAGGGTATGGCGATCGAAGCCTGCGGCCGTCTCGGTTCGCTCTGTGCCGGCCAGGTGGTCACCCAGCTGGGGCCCCGCCCCCAGGCCGATCTGCGGGCTCTGCAGCGCCAGCATCTGGGCTGAGCACGCCCTGCAGCCAGTCGCCATACCCCAGGGAGGCGCGGGCCGGCCAGGTCAGCCACTCGGGCGTGTCATAGCTGTGCAACCGGTGCACCGCCGCTGCCAGGGCAGCCAGGTGCCGGGCCTCGGTCTTGAGCAGCAACTGCACCTCCTCGCTCTGCTCAAGCCGGCCTTGCCAGAAGTACAGCGAACTCACCGGCTGCAGGCTGACGCATGCCACCAGACCCCGCTCGATCAGCGCCCGGGCCAGGGCCCTGGCCTGCTCGGCACTGGCCTCGGTGGTGAGGGCCAGCATCACCTCTGCCGCCTCGCGATCGGCCATTCAACCCTCAGCGACCAGGCGCTCCAGGGTGGCGAGCAGGAGCGGCTCTGACAAGGGCACCACGGCATGGGGCTCGGCTGGCCGAGCCAGCAACAGCAGCTGGCAGCCGCAGCGTTGGCTGACCTGCCGCCAGCCCGCCTCGACGGGACCGCCCGACTGACGGCAGACGATCGCGCTGATCCCCCAGCGGCGCACCAGGGCCGCCTCGACCGCAAAGTCACGACTGGGACGCAACGGCGCGATGCGGGCCGGCTTCAGACCGGCGGCCAGAGCCTGTTGCAGCGCCGCTGGTGCGGGCAGCACCCGGGCATGGTGATGGGCCCCGGGGCTGCTGGTCACCGCCGCGGCCAGCTGGCGGGCTCCCAGCGCCAGCAGCACCGATCGACCGGCCAGAGCGCAGCCCTGCAACCCCTCCAGATCGGCCAGCACGGTGGCGTCTCCCGCGGGCTGCAGCGCTCGCCCCAGGCGCAGCAGGGGGACGCCGCGACCAGCGCAGACCGTCGCCAGATCCCGGCTGATCCGCAGGGCAAACGGGTGGGTGGCATCGATCAGCGCGGCAAACGGATCGGCCTGCTGACACGCCTGCTCCAGGGCAGCGGTGATGGCCGCGGGGCCTGCCAGGGCTCCCACCACAACCTCGAGCGCCGCGCCCATGCGGCCGGCTGCCAGGGAGCGGTAGGCGGCCGCCGCGTTGGCGCTCACCACCGAGACCCGCACCCGCCAACCGCGCTGCAGCAGGCGGGTGGCCAGCAGCGGCCCTTCACCGGTGCCCGCCAGCAACCACAGGCGCTGCCCCTGGTGCTTTTCAGGACTGTGGTTCAGGATGGGCTCCATCACTGGTCGTTGGGGCGTGAATCACTGTCTGCTGGAGGTGGAGGTGCTCGAAGCGCCCCAGGTGCGTTACACCCAGGACCAGACGGCGATCGCCGAGATGCTGGTCAGTCTGGAGGGCCTGCG